>JBBREX010000189.1:0-5128 GCA_038225245.1 Fimbriimonadales bacterium
CGATGGTCCCAACGTTTACGTGGGGTTTTGTTCTCTCAAATTTTGCTTTTGCCATGATTACTCCGAAAACTATTCAGCCAGCCGAACATCAACGCTAGCGGGCGGCTATCTATTCTAGCCCAAGCAAGACATGGAAATCAATCTGCGTCTGAGTCTTTTGCGGTCGACGAGGCTTGTAGATCGGGAACATCGTCGGCGGCACGATCGAAGTCGACTCGCAACCAGCGATAGGTGCCATAGCCTTCCAAGCAGCAGGGCGGCACGAAAGATGGAGCGGCCTATCAGCTTGCTAATGGCAGTACCGAAGGGCTGGTTATCACTCCTCATAGCGGGTCCGCGCCTTGAACGGATATTCAAAGCCGACATCATCGTATGCAGCACTGCTAACCCGACCGCCATCGTCGCGTCCATTTTTGCCTGGAGAGTACAACACGAAGCCACCCGGATTAAGTCGATAGAGAAAGGGTTTCGACGTGTATGGATCCACCAATCCTTTCGTTTTTAGGGATTCTAAACTGGAAGGAAAGTGCCGATGCTCGCGGTAGTAGGCGAATATCTCCGCGTACTGCACAAGCATCCGCGAGCGGGCCAATGTCCGAACCCCAGCCCATCCGAGGCCCGCATAAGAAGGAACTAAGCCGCGAGCGGCGAGGCTTCCTGATCGCCCATCTGATTTTATCCTCCGATCAAGATTTTCCAATGCCACGGCGGTTGCTCGCATATCTCCCTTGGCCTGGCGAACAGACACGAATAACTCTCGGCAGAACGCTAAATGACGCGATTCCGTTGCTTGGGCAAGGCGAAAGCTCTTAGGAATGAAACGAAGGTCTTCGTCCCCGATGTTCCTAGTTCCGCGAGCGAGCATTCGGGACATAACGCAGCCAAAGACTGCTTGACCTCGCAAGCCAGCCTCTATCGGAAGTGGCTGCTGTATGGTGGGAGCGATCTCGCGGGCCAGCTCGATCGCGCCGAGGGCCTCATAATTTGTCCGGACGATACGGGCCGTCGAGTCAATAACAATGTTCATCACCGCTTCGCCCACCAGCACGGCAATAAGAGATGGATCTTCGGGAAGAAGGCGACCAAACTTGCCAGTCATCAAAAGCGCCCTTTTCGATCCTGGAAAGTCCCTTTCTCGGCCTTGGCCTCGGCCACCGCCGCTAATGCCCTGGCCGCATTTTTTATTGACGTGAACTCACGGAATACCAAATTTGGACCCAGCGCCCAGTCGCGCTTAAAATCACAACCCTTGCTGCGGTATGCATGATCACAAACGTCCAGCAGATTCGGATTCTCTTTCAAGTATTGATTTAGCTTTGTCTTGTTAACTCGTTGGTCGCCACCAGGAAGCTTGTCCCAAAGCTCGGTGACCCGAACCATTCCCTTCTTCCATCGTCTTTCCCCGAGCTTCCTGATCCACGGCGCCGCATTCTCCGAATCGGGAACCGGAATCGCCGGCTTCAAGTCTTCCGGCTCGGTTGGAATCCCTTCCGCGCGGGCTAGGGAGCGCTGGCGGGGAAGATCGTCGGCCGCTCGATCGAAGTCGACTCGAAGCCAACGATACGTTCCGTAGCCTCCCAAACAGCAAAGAGTAGCGAGGAAGATGGAGCAGCCTAGTAGCGCCCGCTTTGGGTTCATTAGTCGACCGCTTGCGTATAGACCGCTTTCAGAACTTCGTCGGGAGTCGTCCAGCCGTTCAGAACCTTGTGCTTGCCATCTTCCATCATGGTGCGATAACCCTGCTGTTTTGCCGCTGCGGAAAGCTCGACATAGCTTGCTTTCGAAGCGATCGCATGACGAAATTCCGCGCTTCCCATGATGATTTCGAATACCCCGATCCGGCCCTTGAAGCCCGTGCCTCGGCATTCCGCGCAGCCCTTGCCATGAGCGAATTGCGCGCCCTCGATTTCGCCCGCCGTCAGTCCCATCATCTTCAAATCATCTTCGTCGGGCTTGAACGGTTCGCGGCATTTGTTGCAGTTCAGCCGAACCAAGCGTTGGGCAAGAATGGCGACGGTGACTCCTGCCACCAGATATTCCTCCGCTCCCATATCCATCATGCGGCCGATGGTCTCCACCGCGTTGTTGGTGTGGAGCGTGCTCAAGACAAGGTGGCCCGTCAAGCCCGCCTGAATCGCGATGGCCAACGACTCCGGGTCTCGTATTTCGCCCACCATCATGACGTCTGGGTCTTGCCTCAAGAACGTTCTCATTACCCTCGGAAAGGTGAGCTTCTCCGTCACTTGAACCTGGGCAATGTTCTTGTCGAACTCATATTCCACAGGATCCTCGACCGTGACGATATTGCGTTGTTTCGAATCAAGCTGATGGAGCGAGGCGTAAAGGGTCGAAGTTTTGCCGGAGCCGGTGGGTCCCGTCACCAAAATGAGACCATACGGAACTTGAATCGCTCGCGACCATTTCTTCAAGACGTCGTCGGGCATGCCAAGCTTTGGCAGGTCGACCTTCATCGCGCTTGGATCGAGCAGGCGCATCACGAGCTTTTCACCGTTCAAACAAGGCACGACGGAAGCTCGGGCGGAAAGCCGCCGCCCCACGTATTCCATATCGATTCGCCCGTCCTGGGCTTCGCGGTTTTCGTCAATCCGCATGCCCGCCGCCAGCTTGAGGCGAGCCAAGACATGGCCCGCTTGCTCCGGCGGAAGCTGGCCCGTGTCGTGCAAAATTCCGTCCTGGCGGTAGCGGATGCGGAGCTGGTCGCGCTCCGGCTGGAGATGGATGTCGCTGCTCCCCGTATCGAGAGCGCTCATCATGATGTTGTCGACAATGCCCACCGCGAGAGACATATCGTCGCCACCCATCTCGCGGGCGCTGCCAGATTCCCTAAGAATAAGGCGGAAGCGCTTGCCTGCGCCCCAGTTGCCGGTATCGGCGGTTGAAAATGCCATCGGTAACGCTTATTAAAGCACGGACCGAGCTTACAGTCCGTATATCTCCCGATACTTCTCGCCCAAGCCGGCGATATAGTCGTCGGCTCCCATAGGCTTTCCCGTTACTTGTTGAACGAGCTCTTTAGGCGGCACCGAGCGGCCCTTGCTATAAATTTTCTCCTGCAGCCAAACTAGGATGGGCTTGAAGTTGCCCGCGGCGATGAGGGCGTCGGTATCCCCGAGATCGCGTTGCAAAGTGCGCCAAATCTGATAGCTGAGCAAGTTGCCCATCGAGTAAGTTGGGAAATAACCGATCGACCCCTGCGACCAATGGACGTCCTGCAAGCAGCCTTCACTATCAGATTTTGGCGTGATGCCGAGATACTCTTTGTATTTCGCGTTCCACGCTTCCGGCATGTCGCGAATCGCCAGCTTTTTAGTCAGCACATCGCACTCGATTTCGAACCGCACCATTACGTGCAAATTGTAGGTCACTTCGTCCGCTTCAACGCGTATAAACGATGCCTCCACCTTGTTGATCGCCCGGTACCAATCCTCGAGCCCAAAGCCGGCCAGCTCTGGAAAAGCCTCTTGCAGCTTGGGGAGATAGCGCTTCCAAAAGGCCCGAGATCGCCCGACGATATTTTCCCAGAGACGAGACTGGCTTTCGTGCAAACCAAGCGACACTCCGCCGCATAGGTCGGGCATGTCGGTATCCCAAGTTGCCGGAGAACCCTGTTCGTACATGCCGTGGCCCGCTTCATGTAGGGAGCCAAAAATGGCGGAGCCGATGTACGGCTTATACCGTGTGGTAAGCCTGATATCTCCGACCGACCAGCCGGTGCAGAAAGGATGAGGGGCGGTATCTTGGCGGCCCCGATTCATATCGAATCCGATGTCCTTAACCAGCATCTCCGTGAAACTCTTTTGCTTGCCTTCTTCCCACTTGCCGTAAAGTTTGCCGTCGTCGATCTTGCGGCCGCGTTCGGTGATGTCCTTGACTAATTGAACGCTTGGCCCCTTGAGCGTTTCGAACATTTGGCGGCAGTCTTCCGCTTTCGCGCCCTGTTCGTATTGATCGAGCAGCGCGTCGTAGATGTGGTCTTTGTAGCCTAGATATTCAGCCTCTTCCCGAGCGATCTCAAACATCCGCTCCAGGTATGGGGCGAACGACTTGAAATCGTTCTCGGCCCTCGCCTTGACCCAAGCCTCATGGGCTTCGGCGCCCAGCTTCGACTTTTCTTCAACCAAGGTTGAGGGGATTTTTGTGGCGAGGTCGAAGTCTCGCCGCACAACTCGAAGTAAGGCCGATTCGTCGGCTCCATTGCCTGCCTCCTCTTTTGCGTCATCTAGCAGGCGACGAGTTTCGTCGGCGGTGAATTGCTCGTGGGATATGCGGCTCAGCACGCCTAGATGATGAGCCCGGGCCTCGGCGCCTCCTCGGGGCATAAACGTCTGCTGGTCCCATTCCATGATGCTGACTGCGGAATGCAGCGCTTTAATGTCGCGAAGTCGAGTCTTAAGAGCTGAAAGCTGGCTGGGCATGGTTCGGCGAGTTTACCTTTGCTCTTTCATGGCAGCGTGGCGCTTGCTTCCAGCCTATGAGGACCTTGAGCATCCTGCTCGTGCAAGCTCGCGCCACAATTAATAATATTAAGGACCAAGTGCCCAAGAGATTGAGTTTTTCAATCATAATTCGTCCAACTGTTAAGATTTCGTAACACCATGAACAAACTTAGCCTTAGACCCTTGATTTTTCGCGATCCCATTTCGGGTGGCGATCTCCACGTTAGCGAGCTTGCTTCCGATGAAAGCGGAATTACCATTCGAGGGAGATTTCAAATTCCAAGATTGGCGACGCTCGATGAGGAACAGCTCATGTTTTTGGAAACTTTCCTGCGCTGCCGGGGGATGATCAGCAGCGTCGAACGAGAGCTCGGGATCAGTTATCCGACCGTTCGAGCAAGGCTCGACGCCTTGCTCGAATCCCTACAACTCGCGCCCGCAAAAGAGGATCGTCGAAAGGACAAATCGATCGACACCAAACGTAAAATACTCGACCAGCTCGAACAAGGATCAATTACCGCCGAAGAGGCAAAGCAACGGCTGAAAGGAGAGGACAAGTGAAAGAAGAAATTCGTCGCATTATGAAGCTCGTGCAGGAGGGAAAGCTCAGTCCTGACGATGCAGCGGAGCTCATCGAGGCATTCGAATCCGCCCCCGCCGAGCCTGCCTCG
>JBBREX010000190.1:0-5118 GCA_038225245.1 Fimbriimonadales bacterium
ACCGAATTCCGTTTAGTTTGCGCCCCCAACAGCACAAAAGCGAAAGATAGCGCAAATGGCCAAACATCGAACCGGGCACCTGTTTAAACGCGGCAGCAACTTCTACGTGCGGTGGGTGATTGAGGGAAAAGTTTTCTCCAAGGCTTTAAGAACCCCAACCGGGGAGCGCATTTCCAATCGTCGTGAAGCGGAGGACGCTAAAGCCAAGGCGATGGCGGCTTTCCTCGTGGCCGATGAGGTCACGGCCCTTGAATCGATCAGCGCAAAGCTTCAAGGTCGCCGCGCTGAGCTTGAGCGGCTCAATTTGGAGCAGAATCCCCCCACGTTGGTTGCCGATGCGTGGGGAGAGTATGTGGACTGCCCGAATCGTCCTGACAGCGGTGAAGGAACACTCAGGCAGTATGAATTCCAGTGGAAGGCCTTTTCTCGCTGGATCGCTGAGCACCGTTCCGACGTAAGACTCTCGCGCAGGTGACCCGCACCGTCGCAGAATGTTACGCCTCGCACTTGCTCAAGAGCCGAGGGTCACCAAACACCTACAACAAACATTTAAATCTCCTCTCCTTGGTTTTCCGTGTACTCAAAGCAAAAGCGCGGATTAATTCCATCGTATGGGACGACATTCAGCGCAAAACGCTCACAACTCAGAGCAGGCGCGAGTTGACACTTGAGGAGCTGCGGACCATCTGCGATGCGGGGACTGGAGAACTGCGCACTCTTTTTGTTATCGGCATCTACACCGGGATGCGGTTAGGCGACTGCGTCACCCTGCGAAAAGGTGAAGTCGACTTGTCTCGTTCGATGATCCGGCGCGTTCCCAATAAGACGGCCCGCAGGAATCCGAAACCAGTTTGCGTCCCGATCCATCCTGTTTTGCGTGGGCTGCTTGAGGAAAGCCTTCTGACGGATCGAACCGAATTCGTCCTTCCAAAACTTGCTGAGCTTTATCTGGAGCGATCAGATGGCGTCACCGATTTAGTCCAAGCCCATTTTAAGGCGTGCGCAATCCGAACGCACAAGCCTGGGACCGGCAAGGATCACAAACGGGCCATAGTGGAAGTGGGATTTCATTCGTTGAGGCACTCGTTTGTTAGCCTCTGCCGCGAAAGTAATGCTCCGCTGGCCGTCGTTGAGAGCTTGGTTGGGCACAGCAACCCGGCGATGACGAGATATTACACGCACGTTGGTGAAATTGCGGCCGGGAAAGCTGTAGCAGCGCTGCCGTCCATCATGGGTGACGAAAGTACGGGTGCGGAGCCGTCGAATGACAGCCTGCTGATTCGCGCACGAACAGTCGCGGAGAATATCAATGCGGACAATTGGGAGAACGCCCGTTCGCAACTACTTGCGCTCCTGAGTGCATGAAAAAAATAGAAGCCACAGACCTCGGCCTTCTGCGCAAGCTGTTCGGAGAACCCATGAAAGATGCTGCTCCAAACGGGTGGCATCAAATAAGCGCCGGTAAGTGGCGCAAGGCGTATGGGCCGCCAACGAGACAACGCTGGCGGATACGAGCGTGTCGTTTGCAATTGCGACACGACCTTCTTGAACTACGGCCAGCAGAATCGCTTGCGCCGTTAATTGACGGTCGTTCGATTCTTGAACTTCGCGCAGACCCTGCCTCCCCGCTGCGACAATTAATGATTCGGGCAACTTCAGGAGATGTGGATGCGATCCGGGCCTTGGTCTTGTCGATTCAGGAGCAAACTGAACTCCTCGCGAACATCAAAAAGAGGTTTCCAAATGAGATCAAGTCGGTCGCTGAGGAGTGCGAAAAGTGGCCGTTCGTTCTCAGTCGGCGAAAGCGGGATCAAGTCGAAGCGGCGGATGAACTGAGAGAGCTCTCTGTAGGATCGAAGTCACCGGTGCCTTACATCGCCAACCAGAAACGGAACCCCTCGGGTTATTTTGGTCAACTGGCGGCGACTGCATTCGAGGTGTGCCGAGAAATACGTGAGTTACTTCCGGAACTGAAGAAGCACTGTCGCGACGTTAAGGGCGTTCGCAAAAAACTTCAGTTCTGGAACCAAGAAAGAGCGGCAACTTTCTATTACGTAAACGCCGAACATGTGATAGTGATTGCGGACTGGGAGGAGCGCTCTTTGGATTTGTCGCTTCCGGTCGCCGCCGCTAATTTCAACCAGTGGTGGCAATGCATTCACGATTACGCACTGGAATACTGGCACAGCGATCGATCCGAATACGATAAGGCACTTGGGTGTTTTGACCCGAGAGAACACGACCGGGGAGATCGGGATACACTTCGCCGGTTTCAGGCACTCGACAGATTGAAACAGGCCGCTGAGGATTTGTTTGGACTGAGAATGAATTCGTACAGTCAGACAGAGCCTACATGACTGTAAGAAAGTAAGCGCGTCATCGAGAACCGTTGCGTCACTATGTTGACGACAACATTCGACGCAATAAGATCGGTCCTGAAAGCCGACCCTTCAATTAACCCACCGCGCAGAAACCAACTCCTAGCCTTACTGCGCGATAGAGGAGCAAAACCTGCTGAGGCTGTCTCTGGGGTGGCAGACGCGAGCTTAAGGCTGCTCCGTACTGCTGAAGTCGCGCGCCGCCTCGGGTACTCAACTCGCACCGTTCACAACTTGGCAAAAACCGGCGTCATCAAGAAGTTCAGATTACCGGGACGCAAGCGCGCCTCCGGCTTTTTGGAAAGCGATGTCGTCGCGCTTCTCCAAGGAGGAACCGACTAGTCGAAACTACGCCAAACGCATTTTCCTGACAGGGATTTTTGCGAAAGGCGAGAAGACTGCTATGAAGAACACTCTACCGCGCACCCCAGAACGAAGCGAGAAGATTCTACATCTCGCTGAGGATAATCTAGCGGCCATGCGGAACTTTTCCTTCCGAAAACGCCTCCATGAGGACTTACATAATCCGCCGAAAGCGGAGTTCAAAAAACCGTCCGACATATTGCCCGCACTAATGCAGGAGATACAGGAGAGGTGGGTGAAACGATGAGTAACGAACGCACGCTTCCATCCGACGTACCTTCGGAGCAAGGCATTCTCGGTTGCGTCCTACTCGATCCTGAATTTGCCTTGCCGCTGTTGCGACGCGAAGGCATTGGGCCACGCCATTTTTATGATGGCAGGCACGGTCAGATTCTTACGGTTGCCGGTGACATGCATCGGCGGGGCATTCCGTTGGATGATGTTTTGATGCTACCACGGCTGGAAGGCGTTGATGCGCCCTACCTGAACGCGCTGAGGGACGCGACGCCGAACGCGCTTAACTTGGAATACTTTTTTCCTCAATTCCTCGAATCGTTCCATAAGCGGCAACTTATTAAGTACGCAACCCGCGCCATTCAGCTTGCCCATGATCCCAAACAGGAGTTGGCCGTCATCCGGGATACTTTCGAGCAGTTCAATAAGCAGGTGCGCCTGAATGGTGAAGAAGGGGTGCGAGCCAAGAGCCTCTTCGATTTGGAGTTCCACCCGGACTCTGACCCTGGTGAACTAATCAAAGACAGGTTTTTATGCAGGGGCGGCGGCGCTTTACTGGTTGCGCCAACCGGCGTCGGCAAAAGCGTTCTGGCAATGCAACTGATGATGAGTTTCGCGCTGGGCCGAGAATGCTTCGGAATCAGACCGGCGCGCCCACTTACAAGCTTGCTCATCCAAGCCGAAAATGACGAGGGCGACCTCGCGGAGATGCGAGAAGGTGTGGCTCATGGCTTGAACCTAACTCCGACGCAAATTGAACGGCTGAGGGAGTCAGTGAAGGTTTATACCGAAGACCAGAAGTGCGGCGTGGCGTTTGTCGATAGGGTTGACGAGCTTCTCGGAGTCCAAAAGCCAGACTTAATCTGGATCGACCCGGCCTTGAGCTACCTCGGGGGCGAAGTCACATCGCAAAAGGACGTTGGCGGATTTCTTCGCAACCTGCTCAATCCAGTCATTCACAGACATGGGTGCGGATGCTTTTTGATTCACCACACAAATAAGCCGTCACAAGGAAAGGAAAAGTCCGACTGGCAAGCAGGTGATTTCGCCTATCTCGGGAGCGGTTCGGCGGAATGGGCCAACTGGGCAAGGGCGGTCCTGGCGGTGCGCTCTGTAGGCTCGCATGACGTTTATGAGCTCCGAGCAGGCAAACGCGGTGCGCGGCTCGGCTGGGTGGATTCCGAGGGCAAGAAAGCCTATTCCAAGCTGATCGGCCATTCCACGGATGACAATATCTACTGGCGAGATGCTTCTGAGGATGAACTCAAGCCGGAGGGACGCCCAAAAAGCTACAACGCAGAGGAGCTGCTTTCCACTCTTCCGCCTGAAGGCCTGATGCCAAGCGAATGGCAGCGAACAGCGAAAGAGGAATGCGGAATTTCAGAGAGCTCTTTCCACCGCGAGCGCAGAGCACTTGAAAAGGCCGGTCGAATCCACAAATCAAAGATCACAAATAAATGGCAACCTATTCAGAAATAGCCGGAGTGCCAAAAGTGCCAAAAGGTGCCGAAAGTAATTATGGCACTCAGGGTGTCAAAAGTGCCACTCCCTATAGGGAGGCACTGCCTGACACTGGCACCTGTGGCACCCCCGAGGGTGTCAAAACTCTACGGGAGAGATTTGAGCTTACTTTGGAGCCTATCCCTGGTGTTTGGCCCAGTCCGGATGTTAGACGGTTGGCTATACTGCTAAAACGGCTCGGACGGAACTATGGGTTGAGGTGCGTCTTCTGCCGAGCTATTGAACCAAAAAAGGACGTTGCAACGACTAAGGAACCGTGTTCTAGTCTGTAACATGCCAAAGGCCATAGGTATCGATTGGGACCTCGCTCGTGGCCTTGCTGCCCAGGGCTTTACCCCTGCTCAGATCGCCAAGAAACTCAACTGCAACGCTGGGACGATTCGAAGTCGGGCTTGCCGCGAGAAATGGAGTGAGCTAGCTGCTAAAACCCAAGCACTGATGCAGCAGGACCCGGAAAGTGACGAACAATGGAGAGAAAGGGCGAAAAAGTGGTTCATCGGGAAAGTTTGATCCTCTCGATATAATTGCTTCAGTATGAAGGCGGATGGACGAATCATTGCTCTACGAGATTTTTGGGGTGGATCGGACCTATCGGTGCACTGGAAGTGAGGTCCGGCTCGGA
>JBBREX010000191.1:0-5086 GCA_038225245.1 Fimbriimonadales bacterium
CTTTATCATGGTTGCCGCCAAGCCTGAACTGGACGGTCAATACTCTGCCTTTGGCAAGGTTGTCGACGGAATGGAAACGGTGGACAAGATCGTAAACCTGCCCAGCGAACAGCCGAGCAATAACCCGCTAGAGAAGAATCCCGCCATCATCAAGTCGATTCGGATCGTCAAATGGCCCCTTAAGTGAACCCAGAGCCTCATGGCGAAGCAGCCGCTCTATTACACCTTCGGCAACCACATGCACTGGGTGGATATGGAGTGGCTTTGGGGCTACCACGTGTTGCCCGGCTCGATTCGCGACATGCTGCACCTGTGTCGGGAAGCTGGCGTGAAGGGCTGCGTGAACTTCGACGGCATCGGTTACGAGAAGCTCGCTTCTGAGGCACCCGAGGCTTTGGCGGACCTGCGTGAGGCCATTGAAGCGGGAGTTATCGAGCCTGTGGGATGCTCCTATGGGCAGCCTTATGGGTTGTTTCACGGCGGCGAATCGAACGTCCGCCAATTGATCTTTGGAGCGCGAGCGGTCAAGCGCCTTCTCGGAATTTGGCCAAAGACCTTTTGGGAAGAGGAGTTCTATTTCTTCCCGCACCTGCCCCAGATGCTGCGCGGCTGCGGCTTCGAGTTCGCCTCGCTGTTCTTCCAATGGACCTGGCATACGCCGGAAGTGCCGGTCGAGGATGTGCCGGTGGTGTGGTGGGAGGGACAGGATGGGTGCCGGCTGCTGTGTGCGACTCGGAACAACCTGAATCTCCATCAATGGCCGGAGGACATGGAAGCATCGCTGTCTGAG
The DNA here is from genome assembly GCA_038225245.1 of Fimbriimonadales bacterium. Taxonomy (GTDB): domain Bacteria; phylum Armatimonadota; class Fimbriimonadia; order Fimbriimonadales; family Fimbriimonadaceae; genus JBBREX01. The sequence goes on from JBBREX010000191.1 coordinate 791, forward strand.
TTTGGTGAAACTCATGGGCGGGACGCCCATGGAAACCACGGACGAGACGTACGTGCCACGGAGCCGCTTATTCTTCAGTGGCTCGAGCTCATGCCTTCTTCCGATTGGATGTGCCGGAGCGAACTGATCCTTCCTAAGCTGAAGGAGCTGATGGCGGGCGAGCGCTTTGACGTGCGTCCTTGCACGCTTCGCGAGTATCTCAGACAATCATCCGCATCACCCACATCACCTACTTCATCCCTCCCCGTCCGGCGTTACACGATGGACGACGTGTGGCATGGCCTGACGCTCGGCAAGAATGGCGACAACATGCGCCGCCTCTCTCGCGAGGCGGAGGCGACGTTGCTGAGCGCGGAGACGCTGGCGGCGGTGGCGGGGCTGTTCGGCCGGCCGTACGCGCAGTGGGACGTCTACCCGACCTGGGAGCTGGAGGAGGCCTGGCGCGAGCTGCTCTCCGTGCAGCACCATGACAACGACGAGTGCGAGGGGCTATGCGGGCACGTCGGGCGGTTGAGCTATGAGCGGAGCAAGAGGCTTGCCGCGCACGTTGAGTGGCGAACGCTGAAATGTGTCGCATCCGCAGGCGGAGACGGATCCGTGCACCGGGCGCCATTCGTTTCTATTGAAGGCGGCGTTGAGCGTCAATCTCGCCAGCTTGTGTTCAATCCGCTGGGGTGGGAGCGCGCGGTGACTCTCGGGCACGACGATGGCCCGCCGCTGCTCGTTCCGGGGCTTGGATTCATTCGGGCCGATCGGAGACCGATGGGTCCTCTCGTTTCGGCTGTGCTGGAACGTGACTCTTTGCGCGTGGATATCGAGGACGACAGCGCAAGCATACGCCAGATCGTTTCCACGACCTTTGCCAGCGGAGCGTTGCGAGGGCATGGGGCATTCAGATTGCAATGTTTCCGGGGGGGACATCGAGTTGAGATTCCAGCACTCAAGCGCGACCAAGACCGTCTAGGAGACGAAGTCTACGTTGCTGCTTGCCTCAACCCGATTGAGGATGCCATCGCGGTCAAGGTTCATGGACATCTTGATAAACGACCAGATCCAGGCTTGAACGCAGCCCTGCAAACCCAGTTCCACCTCGCCTTCCGGCCCCGCATCATCGCCGACCATCCGTATGGCGTCTCCGAAATCCTCCCCATCGAAAAAGCCCTGCGCAAATACCCGAAGGGCGACTGGATGACGAGCGAGCAGTGGTTCGAGGAGGTGCGTCGGCCCTTCACCGCCCTCAGCTTCGTGGACCTGCTGGACGCCGACAACCCCGAGCGTGGCCTGCTGATCGTGCACGACGGCAGTCAGCAATGGTTCCTCGACGAGGAGGAGAACGCGGTGCGGTGCGTGCTGAACGCCTACGATCCCTGGGACGAGGATTACTTCCAGGGCAGCGTGCGCGCGAACTTTCTGCTCGTGCCACATGGGCCGATGAAGAACTCGGAGCGCTGGAAGATCGCGCAGGAGTTTCTCCGGCCGGTGCATCGGGCTTTCTTTGCGGAAGCTAACACAGGCGAGACGCGCGTGGAAACCGTGGGCGGGACGCCCATGCCACAGGAATACAGCGCCCTCTCCGTAGAGCCCAGTAACGTCATCGCCACCGCGTTCTATCGCGAAACCCGAGACAGCGCTCGGGGGCAGGAGTCGCACGCGGCGGATACGTTGGGTGTGGATTACCCGTACGTCGTGCGCCTCGTTGAGTTCGATGGCGAGGAATGCGAGGTGGTGCTGACATTTGGTGCCACGGTGGCGAAGGCGTTCAAGACGAATTTGCTGGGCGAGATCGAAGAGGAGCTGATACCCGAAAATGTCATTCTGAGGCAAGAAGAATCTCAGCAGCAAACCGGCAAGAAAAGCCAGACAAGCGGACGTGCCCCACAACGAAACCTGTTACGGATCGCCATACGCCCGTTCGAGATTGCCACGATCTACCTAGACCTTATCGAAGGGCGCAAACAACAGCGCGGCCTGGACGCCAAGCGGGAGGTGTGGGCGACCGTGCATCGCAATCCAGGCGAAAAGCCACCAACGCCGACCTCTCGAAACGCGTAGCATGTTGTACCAAATGGCGGATGGCGAACTCCAACAAGCCGAAGTAGCAGGCCTCACTAAGAATCGTATCGAGTCATTAAGCGACGGCGTATTCGCGATCGCCATGACCCTGCTCATTTTCAATATTAAAGTCCCAACGATGGCGTCGCCAAATTCTTCAAACGAACTCGCCGCACACTTAGCTGGTCTCGGCCCGAGCTTCGTCACCTACGCCCTAAGCTTCATCAGCCTCGGTATTTATTGGGTCGGCCACCACAACATTTATCACTCGATCCACCGCACCGACCGCCAATTGCTCTGGCTCAACATAATTTTTCTCATGTTCGTTGCCTTCCTTCCTTTTTCGACCAACGTATTCAGCTCGTATTCGGGTAACAGAGTTGCCGGAGTCCTCTTCGGCGTCAATTTGGTCAGCATCGGGCTCTTCATGTACACCCAATGGCGCTATGCCGAAAGGACCCCTGGCTTGATGCTGGCATCCGTTAGCCGTCCATTCTCGCGAATGGTTAAATTGCGCATTCTGACCGTGCCGGCCGTCGCGTTGGTCGCCATTGGCGCTTCATTCATCGCTCCGATCATGAGTGCTTGGATCTATCTGTTCCTTCTCCCTGCTTATATGATCCCGGTTCGTCTCGACAGGCAGACCCCAGATGTGATTTCAGGGGCTTCATCGGGCTTCAAGCCTTTCCGGGGTGTGCGCAAAGAGTCGTCGGCTTCGATTTTCGAAGCCCACTTATTGCCCTGAAGCGGCATGAGCCGGCAAGGCGGACCAATGCGCTTTCAATCGATCGATCAAGCGGTCCATTTCCTCTCCGGTTCCCACGCTGATTCGAAGCGCATCGGATTGCGGCAGCGTTCTTACGATAATCCCATCACGCAAAAGAGATTCGAACAGGGGTCGGGCGGGCTGTCCCAGTTCGACGTAAAGAAAATTGGCGTGGCTGGGCACTATGCTTATTCCGAGGGAAAGCAATGTCCTCGTGAGCTTTGCCAGGCCCTTGGCGTTCGTTTCTAACGTGGCTGCCAGGTGTTGCTCGTCGCCAAGGGCTGCGATCGCCGCCGCTTGAGCCAAAGCGTTCACGCTGAACGGTTCTCTCGCGCGATTGATCGCGTCGACGATCTCCGGAGCCGCAAATCCGTATCCTAGACGAACTCCCGCCAACCCATAAGCTTTGCTCAAGGTCCGTAATCCAACTACCCGATAGCCTTCATCGATGAGGCGCGTCGAATCCGGATAGGATGCATCTCCGGTTGCATATTCGAAATAAGCTTCGTCGAGCACGGTTACGGTCTCGCTCGGAAGGCTGTCCAGGAAACTTCTAAGCTCGCCGTCTGAAACGATCGTACCGGTTGGATTATTGGGATTGGCGATAAAAACGAGTTTTGTTTTTGTGCTTGCCGCTTCCAGCATTCCTTGCAGATCGTGTTTGTGATCCCTCAGAGGAATCTTGCTTAGCTTGCAATCGGCAATTTGCGCGGCTGCGTCGTATCGTACGAACGACGGGTCTCCAACTAGAACCTCATCGTTGCCATCGCCGAGAAACACTAATCCCAGCAGATGAATGAGTTCGTCGCTTCCATTTCCGAGCAGAATTCGTTCTGGGGCCACACCCATCTTCTTTGATAGTGCCTGTCGCAGAACATACGCGGATGCATCCGGATACAAATGCATCTCTTTCGCTGCCCGCTCAACCGCTTCGATGGCTTTCGGCGACGGACCAAGAGGATTTTCGTTGCTCGCGAGCTTGATTACTGTGTCGAGACCCAGTTCACGCTTCACCTCCTCGATCGGCTTCCCCGGTGAATAAGCATGCATGCGAAGAATGTTCGGGCGCAGCTCAAAGGGCATGGCTTATTGTGGCCTATGACCTACGCAACGGCCAAGCGCGAGGAGCGTATCAAATGGCAATGGCTCGTAAACAGTTTCCGGAAATTTCGGTAGACGCCTTTATGGCCGATAACGATCGACGCGCATTGGAAGCATTAAAACGAATTCCCTTATTACCCAAGCTCGTCCAAAAGTTTTATGAAGTCGGTGCCGACCGCTGGCTGTATTGCTACAACATGGGCATGAGCGTGCGATGCGGTCCACGCCAGTTTAAGACCCTCCACGATATCTTGCGAGAATCTTGCGCAATCCTAGATATGCCGGAGCCAGAGCTATACGTGACCAGCAATCCTTTTCCGAATGCTTTCGCGGGCGGAGTCGAACGGCCTTACATCATCATTCGAAATTCGATGATC
>JBBREX010000192.1:0-5083 GCA_038225245.1 Fimbriimonadales bacterium
CCGCAGATTCAGGACGCGGCGGAGCAGGAGAAGATAGCCGTCCAGGAAAGCATCCGTGACCTCGAGATCGAGAGCATCGAAAGGCTTACGACGGAAATGCGCAATAACCCGGATGAATATTTCGATGAGTCGTACGTGCGCGAGCGCCTTAAGGCGAATTTCGACCGAATCCGCGCCGAATATCGGGATGCCGACGATCGCATCAAAGACTTGGACGTGGCCGTCGAGCTTCTGGGAAAGCTCGAGCTCAACCAGCTGATCGACGAAGACAAGTGGCGCGCGATCAGTAAGATGCTGTACGCGGTTGGCAACCGCATTGGTCGAGACCTCGATGAACTAGTTCGGGCGAACATCGGAGCAGACGCCATGAAAGAGCTGCTCAAGCACGTGGATGTCGATCGCCTCGCTCGGGAGTTGCGGCAAGAGATCGTCATGACGACGAGCCAGCGCCGGGCCAGAGCGATCAAACGGTTGGAGTTGGCCGAAGCGCTCATCTCTTCGCGAAGTCGCCCCGAATGGATGGTTCTGGAAATCATTCCAGTCATCAGCCCGGAGCTTCGACCTATGGTGCAGCTCGACGGCGGCAGGTTCGCCACGTCGGACTTGAATGACCTTTATCGACGGATTATCAATCGCAATAACCGCTTAAAGAAGATCATGGAGATCCAAGCACCTGAATCGATCATCAACCATGAAAAGCGGCTGCTTCAGGAGGCGGTGGATGCGCTCATCGATAATGGCCGTCGTTCAAGGCCAGTCGTCGGTTCCAATAGCCGCCCATTGAAGTCGCTCAGCGACATGCTCAAGGGCAAGGAAGGTCGGTTCCGCAAGAACTTGCTCGGAAAACGAGTCGACTACTCGGGCCGGTCGGTTATCGTAGTTGGTCCGCATCTAAAATTGCACCAGTGCGGTTTGCCCAAAGAGATGGCGCTCGAGCTTTTCAAGCCCTTCGTCATGAAGACGCTAGTCGAGCGCAAGATCACTCAGAATATCAAGACGGCCAAGCGAATGATCGACCGGATGCACCCGGCCGTTTGGGACGGGCTCGAAGAGGTTATCAAGGAGCATCCGGTTCTGCTGAACCGCGCCCCAACGCTGCACCGACTCGGAATTCAAGCTTTCGAGCCGATCCTCGTGGAAGGGAAGGCGATCCAGGTCCATCCTTTGGTGTGCCACGCCTATAATGCAGACTTCGACGGCGACCAGATGGCGGTGCACGTTCCTCTCAGCACGCAAGCTCAAGCAGAAGCCCGAGTGCTCATGCTTTCGACCCAAAACCTATTTTCGCCATCCGATGGGCGGCCAACGGTTTCGCCGATTCAAGACATCGTGCTTGGGGCTTACGCGCTGACCTTCGCGAGCCACGAGGCGCGACGAAAGTTGCAAGAGAAGCTGGACTTGCACAAGGCTGATCCGGAGAAGAATCCAGCCCCTCCCGTGTACGGTAATCCAGAAGAAGTCTTATATCTCCTGGAATGGCCTGCCGGGGATTGCCCCTTTGGACTAAACGACCTGGTTCGGGTTCGCCTGCGCCGGCCTCTCATTCGTCCGGACGAGGAGGTTGATTACCGCGATCCCGGAACGGGCGAAGAGTATCGCTATGAGACGACCATAGATGATGACGGTGAAGAATCGAAGGAACTGGTGCCACTCGAACAGGAGTTTGAGTCTTTCATCGCTTCGGTGACGCCTGGGCAGCTCTACTTTAACGCTGTTCTGCCTTATCCGATGAAACACAGCGATCGCTTCTTAAACCTCGAGCTCAACAAAAAAAATATCGCTGAGTGCATCGTCGCCTGCCACAAGCTGGTTGGAGTCGAAGGCACGATCAAACTTCTGGATGATCTCAAGGACCTTGGCTTCCGATGGGCGACCAAATACGGTCTGTCGATTGCTTTGACGGACATGGATCCCCCTCAGCGACGAGCGGAAATCATCAAGGAAGCGGATGATCGATCAACTCGCATCAGCGAGCCATATCGCCGGGGACTCCTGACGTTTAACGAGATGCAGCAGAGCCTTATCAAGCTTTGGACAGAAACGTACGACGCCATCGGTAAGGAGCTTGTCACTGGCCTGAAGCAATTCAACCCGCTTTCGATCATCACGGTGTCCGGCGCTCGCGGCTCGGTCAAGCAGCTCGCCCAGCTCTCGGGCATGCGCGGCCTGATGTTCAACCAGTTCAATGAGGTTATTTACGAACTTCCGGTTAAGAGCTCATTCCATATGGGCCTGAGCATGCTCGAGTACTTCGTCACCACCCACGGAGCTCGAAAGGGGTTGGCGGATACAGCGCTACGAACGGCGGACGCCGGTTACTTGACCAGGCGCCTGGTCGATGTCGCCCAGGATGTGATTATCAAGCGCCTCGATTGCGGCACTTCGGACGGAGTGATCGTGGATCGTATCGTCGAAGAAGGGGAAGTCATTGAGGCGATTGGCGAGAGAATGTACGGACGTACTTCCTTGAGTGCCATCACCGATCCAGACAGCGGACAGGTGGTGATCGAATATGATGAATTGATCTCGCTCGATCAAAGCAGCTTGGTCACGAAGCTCGAAAATCAGTACGTAGCCGAATATGATGCTGCGGAAACGGAAGAGGCTAAAGACAAGGTCATCGCCAAATTCGAAGGGCTAGGGTTTACGGTGAATGAGCATGGCCTGCTGGGAGTCAAAATCCGCAGCCCCCTCACCTGCGAGCTCGAACAGGGAATCTGCAGCAAATGCTACGGCATAGATTTGTCAACTCGAAAACTGGTCGAGGTCGGGGTCGCGGTGGGAATCATCGGCGCTCAATCGATTGGGGAGCCTGGCACACAGCTCACGATGCGCACCTTCCATACGGGTGGCGTTGCCGGGTCTGCCACCATTGCCCGAACCAACCAATACAAGACCGGTAAGTTCATCAAGCAATTCTTGGAGGACTTTAGTACGGCCACGCAGACCGATCTCAAGGAATTCGATCCGACGAAATTGATCGAGTCCCAGGAAACCGCAGTGAAATCGTTGTTCAGCCGAGCGGCAAGCTTGGCAGCCGAGGAAGAAGATGGCAAGAAAACTAAAACCGTCCGTCAAACCAAAGCGGCGACTAAAGCTGCCGAGCGGGCGGACAAGGACTCCCAGAAGCTGTGGGATCGGAGCCGTAAGACGTTCTTCTATACCTGGACTGGAGAATCGAGCGGCATCGTGCGAGTGGAGGAAATTTTCGAGGCTCGGAGACAGCCGCGTGGTAAGGCGATCATTTGCCCGGTCACCGGTATCGTCAGCGAAATCCAAGACTCTTCATACGGTCGTTGGGTGATCGTGGAAGCTGACGTGCCCACCACGTCTCCCCTGCGAGATGCCTATATCGCGGATAAGCAAAGTTGGGACCTCAAAGAGGGAACCGAGAATTACGACAGCTCATTGGAGCGCTTGATTGGTCAAAAGATGACCGCTCCGGTTATCGCCGTTCTTCGAAAGAATAACGTCGAGACGGTCCATGTTTACTATCCGATCTTGGTGCCCCCGCTCGGAAAGCTTCCCGTCATGAAGGGCAGCAAAGTGATCAAGGGCGATCCCCTTACGGAAGGTCCTCGAGATCCTCATGAGGTTTTGGAGCTCGCCGGTGCCAACGCCGTTCACGACTATTTCGTGGAAAATCTCCAGAGTGTGTACAAGGCGCAGGGCGTAGATATCAACGATAAGCACGTCGAGGTCATCATCCGGCAGATGCTGCGAAAACGCCAAATCAAGGAGCCGGGCGATACGCCTTTCCTTCCTGGCCAGATCGTAGATCGGTTCCGTTTTATTCGCGAGAATGACAAGGTCCGCCAAGCCATCGAAGCGGAAAGAACGATCAAATATGTCGATCCAATCACCGGAGAAACGGTCGAACGAGATCCAAAGGAAGCGACCGCGACCTGGATCCTCCTTGGTATCACCGAGGCCTCACTGGCGACCGATAGCTTCCTGTCCGCTGCGAGTTTCCAAAAGACCACCAGGGTACTGACGGAAGCTGCCGTTCGTGGAAAGAAGGATTATCTTATCGGCTTGAAGGAAAACGTCATCATAGGGCGATTGATCCCGAGCGGTACGGGAGTGAAAAGCTATCGAGACGTGACGATCGATGTCGATCGCAACGCACCGACTTGGGCACAACAATCGCTTACTGCCCTCGTCGAGGCTGAGGACAGGATCCCAGAAGATGATCTGGCGATTTTGGACTTTCCATCTCTCGCCGATATGGCCGCTGCTTCCGATCACGACAGCGACGAAGAATAATAAGAAGTTTTGTAGGGCTGGCAATATTCCCTTTCGGTCCTGATCGAATATCACTCGCCTTCGGGAAAGTAGGGCGTCTAACGTGGCTGGCATCATGCGCAAAAAAGGCTCCTCACTCGAGGAGCCTAACGATTTCTGTATCCGCGCAACGTGCCTATCTTCCGGGAGGCTGCCCTCCAAGTACTTCCGCCGCTGAGAGGCTTAACTGCCGTGTTCGGGATGGGAACGGGTGTTTCCCTCTCGCCATGATCACGCGAATACAAATTGTAGGTTTGCGGTTTGCAGTGAACTGCTGGCGGTCTCTGATACCGCTAACAGCCAACTGCAATCTGCCAACCGAGTGCCTAAGCACTCTCACAGTTACATACCGATTAGTGGGAACGCATTGAACGCATCAAAGAGATAGCTCATTTTAAGCCCTCGGCCAATTAGTACCGCTCAGCTGAAACCATTACTGGCCTTACACACGCGGCCTATCACCTGGTGATCTTCCAGGGGCCTTACTCATATGATGGGAGATCTTATCTTAGGGTGGGCTTGGCGCTTAGATGCTTTCAGCGCTTATCCCTGCCCGACGTGGCTACCCAGCGTATGCCCTTGGCAGGACAACTGGTACACCAGAGGTCAGTTCATTCCGGTCCTCTCGTACTAGGAACGACTCCCTTCAAATCTCCTACGCGCGCAGTGGATAGGGACCGAACTGGCTCACGCCGTTCTGAACCCAGCTCGCGTGCCACTTTAATCCGTGAACTCCGGAACCCTTGGGACCGTGTACAGCCCCAGGATGTGACGAGCCGACATCGAGGTGCCAAACCAT
>JBBREX010000193.1:0-5063 GCA_038225245.1 Fimbriimonadales bacterium
TCGACACTCTAACCGATGAACAGCTTTACCACCTGATCGGTCATGAGCTGGGCCATATCAAGTGCGGACATATACTCTATTTTTCGGTCGCGTCCATCCTTGCCCCGCTTTTGGACATGATTGGGCGACGAACGTTCGGCCTCGGCGACGCGCTCGCGATCGGCCTCGTGCTCGCCTATGCAGAATGGTCGCGCCAAGCCGAGATCACCGCGGATCGCGCGGGTCTGTTAGTGTCGCAGTCTCTCGAGCTTAGCATCCACGCCGACCTTGCCCTGGCCGCCGGTCCAAACCGTCTCATGCACGAAATGAATCGAGAGGCGTTTATGGATCAGGCGCGTTCCTATCAAGATATGAATATTTGGGACTCTATGGGCAAGGTGGTCGTATTTCTCTTGCTGAGTTCCACTTATTCTCATCCAATGCCTGTACATCGCGCACAGGAATTGGAACGCTGGTTTTTAAGCGGAGGATACGAGCGGATTATGTCCGGCGAATACACTAGGCAAGCCGAAGAAGCAGGCTTTGGAAGATAGGTAGCATCAAGCCTGTGGACGCGCCCAAAGAAATCGAAACGCTGATTCGTGCTAAATACCCGATCCTCTTCATCGTCACTTGGGAAGAGCAAAGACTGGAAAAAGCGATCACCGAAATCTGCAAGACGCTTGGCCGATCGATCTATGGTTGGTCCGTTACTCTGGGCTTTCGTCCATCGATTAATCGAACCTCTGGACCTCCGCGTCCACCGGCTTTACCCGGCGAGCTCGAGGCCCTGGCCCTTATTCACGAAGCGCCCGAAGCCACCGTTTTCTTGCTCAAGGATTTCCATCCCTATCTGCGCGATTCGCGCGTGATACGGTTATTGAGGGACCTTGCGGAAAGGCTTCGCGGTAACTCGCAAACCTTGATCTTGGTGAGTCCCATGCTCATCCTTCCCACCGAGCTGGAAAAGGACGTGACGGTTCTCGAATATCCGCTGCCCGGCAAGGTGGAGATATCCGGGCAATTGGACGAGATCGTCGCCGCTGTAAAGGACAATTCTCAAGTGCGAACCGATCTCTCAGACGACCAGAGAGAGCTTTTGATCAAGTCGGCCCAAGGGCTTACTGAAGACGAAATAGAAAGCGCATTCGCCCGCAGTCTGGTGGAAAAGCGATGCCTCGACGTGGATACCATCTTGGAGGAAAAAAAGCAGATCGTTCGCAAATCGGGCTTGCTCGAATACTATCCGGCGACCAACGTCCTCGCCGACGTGGGTGGGCAAGACCTCTTGAAAGAGTGGCTGCGGAAGAGGTCTAAGAGCTTCACCGACAAAGCTAAGGAGTTCGGAATCCCGGCGCCCAAGGGAATTCTCTTGCTCGGAGTTCAGGGATGTGGTAAGTCCCTTGTTGCAAAAACCATCGCCGCCGCCTGGAATTTGCCGATGCTGAAAATGGATGTGGGCCGAATCTTCGGAAGCTTGGTGGGACAGAGCGAAGAAAATATCCGCAAAGCGATTCGCGTCGCCGAATCCGTCGCTCCTTGCTGTCTTTGGGCGGACGAGCTCGAGAAGGGTTTTTCCGGCATGGGCAGTAGCGGCGTGAGCGATGGAGGCACCACGGCCCGCGTTTTCGCCACATTTCTCACCTGGATGCAGGAGAAAACAAAGCCGGTTTTCCTCGTGGCGACTGCGAACGATGTTTCCGCTCTTCCCCCGGAACTGCTTAGAAAGGGTCGGTTCGACGAAATCTTTTTCGTCGATCTTCCCGACGAGGAGGAACGAAAGCAGATATTCGATATCCACCTACGTAAGCGAAAACGCGATCCTCAATCATTCGATCTCGACAAGCTTGCCACCGTCACCGAAGGTTTTAGCGGTGCCGAGATCGAGCAAGTCGTGGTCGGGGGACTGAATGCGGCGTTCGACGCGGGTCGCGATCTCATCCAAGAAGACTTGACCACCGAAGCCAAGGCCAGTATTCCGTTGAGCGTGATGATGCAAGAGGAGATCGATGAGCTCCGTAATTGGGCGAAACTTCGCGCCAGGCCTAGCTCAAGCCAATCCGAACCCTTAAAGACGAGCGCGTGAACTCCTATGTCATTCTGAGTCGACCCGTCATTTTAAGCCTGCGAAGAAATCTGCGTTCGAAGACACGCGCCAATGGCAGAGATCCGTTCACTGCGTTCAGGATGACACCTGACCGTCATTCTGAGCCAGCGAAGGATCTCTCCCAATCTTTCAGCGACTGGGCCTAGCTTAGCTTCGCGCTCCAGCTACGGCTGAAATTCGACGGTTGGCTTGGCGATCTTAAATATGCGAAAGTCGCTTCGGCGAGCGGCGCTCCAAGATAGATTCTTGACATGGCCATCGGCAAAAACGTACTCACCCTGCTTAAAATGTCCGGGGGTCGGTTCCCCTCGGTAAGCAGTGCGACAACCCGGCGGAGGCGCATTATCGCTCCCCCCAACCTTACGTCCGGCGAGCTTCCACGTGTCGCATTCGATAAAGCCCGAGCCATCGTATGCCCCCACGTACGAGTCGGGCAAACCCACCGGCCATTGCTCGACCCATGCGATCGTATCGGCCACTTCGTCCATCTCGGTGGTAGTGCGAGCGAGGAATTGGTAATCGCGGCTGTTTCGGTCGTGATAGCTCATGCCCGTATTGCTATCTTCGCCATTGGCCTGAGCAGTATTGAGGCTCCCCACAAGAGCGTAAGACCGACCGATGGCTTTCGCTCGATAGCTCCCATCCCAGAACGAGTATCGGTTGACACTCGAGCGCCCGGAGGCGTCGCTTCGACAACTCCAAATTCCGTCCGTCTTCATGTAGGGAATGATCAGCATATCGGGCGGTTCCCAGTTCGTCGATCCTCCGTTCACGGGTGGATTGCGAGGCCAGAGGACGGGCATCCGATCATCGTAATCGTTGGCATACAACATCGTGGCGAGCCCGATTTGCTTCAAATTGCTCACGCAGTTGATTTTCTTCGCCTGCTCTTTTGCCTGAGCGAAAACGGGGAAAAGGATGGCCGCGAGAATCGCGATGATGGCGATCACGACAAGGAGTTCGATCAAAGTAAAAGCGCGCGATGACTTATGCATATCCGTCGGCCTGGCGATGGGTCGTTTCGATTCGTCTTATCGTACCTGTGGAGCTTTGCATTACTATCGATTCCGTCAATGCGTAGCCCCTCTTATATCGTACGCCACGAAGGAGGTCTCCGGAAGTGATTCCGGTTGCCGCGAACATGACCTCGCCTCTTGCCAAATCTTCGGTCCGAAACACCCGGTCTAAATCGCCCCCCACCATCTGCTGAGCGCGAACGCGTTGTTCATCCGACGTAAACTTAAGTCGAGCTTGCATTTCCCCGCCACAGCAAAGCACGGCGGCGGCGGAAATTACTCCCTCGGGCGCACCCCCTATACCCATCAATCCGTCGATGCCGGCGTCCGGATCGAGAGCGGCAATGGCTACCGAAAGATCGCCATCGGGGATGAGATGGACCCTTGCCCCGGCCGCGCGTAGCTCATCGATCAATTCGGTATGCCGGTCACGCTCCAGGATCCCGATGATCATTTCGTCCACGTCTTTGCCGAGCGCCTTCGCCATTAGGCGCACATTGACCCGGGGAGGCAATGTGATATCGATAACCCCGACGCACTCCGGGCCCACCACGAGCTTTTCCATGTAGCAGTCCGGCGCGTGCATCAAATGGCCCTCGCCCGCCACCGTCGCGGCCAAAACGGCAATCGCGTTGGGGGTACCGTTCGCGCAAAGATTCGTCCCTTCCAAGGGATCGACCGCGATGTGCACTTCGGGTCCTTCTCCGGTGCCCACCCGTTCACCGATGTACAGCATGGGGGCCTCGTCACGCTCGCCTTCGCCGATCACGATAGTTCCGCACATCTGCATCTCATTCAGCGTGCTGCGCATGCCTTGGCAAGCGGCGTCGTCGGCGGCATCACGGTTCCCCTTGCCAACCCACCGGGCGGAAGCGAGGGCGGCCGCTTCGGTCACCCTCAAAAAATCAAGATGATAATCTCGTTCCACTCCAAACTCCTTTGTTTGTTGGGCGTCTCGTGCCATCGTATGACGGAGTGTACATCAACTATCGGAGACCTCCTCTATGACTAACCAGGTAATCCTGAACGCGGTGAAGGATCCTTGCCTTAGCGAGTGACTCGATCGGAGATTCTTGCGAGCGCAATGCAACATGTTGGAGCCCGCTTGCCGTCGTTAGAGCAATCCGGCAACTTGCCACACCGCCGTTGTCGTACAATAGCCTAAGAGGAACCAAATGAAGACCAGAATTTTCACCAGCGCACTTCTGATCGCTATCTCTAGCTTCGCCTTTTGCGGAGACACGGCAGAAAGCATGCTCGCCAAGATCAAGGCTATGAAGACCCCGCCCATCGATCAAAAACGAATGGAAGACAAGGCTTATATCGAAGAGTACAAGAAGCAAATCTTCAGCGTCAACCAAGAGCGGGGAAAGCTGATTTTCGAGTTTTACAAGGCATACCCGGAGAACGAACAGACCGAAAAGCTCATGAACCAGCGCTGGGCGATGATGCTCGGCTATGACGATCCGATTCCCAAGCCGAGGCTCGAAGCGGCGATCGCCGATACGAAGGACGTCGTGGCATCCAACCCGCCTCCGAAGATCAAGCAGGGCGCCAAGTATTGGCAGACCTATTTTATGCTCAGCCAGCTAGGATCGGAACCGAGCAAGGCGAGCGGCGTTATCGATGGATTTACGAAGGAGTATCCGGCCGATCCCCGTGGCGCACAACTACTGCAGCGGCTCGCCGATATGACGCCCGGAGACGAGGCGAAAATCGAAGTTTACAACCGAATCGCCAAGGACTATAAAGATAGTATTCCCGGCAAATATGCTCCCGGAATCGTGCGCCGCATGAAGGGGATGGGACAACCCTTCGATCTCGCCTTTACCGATGCCATCACCGGCAAGCCGGTTTCGATCAAGGATCTTAAGGGCAAGGTTGTTCTGATCGATTTTTGGGCGACGTGGTGCGGGCCGTGCGTGGGAGAGATGCCTCACATGAAGAAGCTATATGCAGAC
>JBBREX010000194.1:0-5035 GCA_038225245.1 Fimbriimonadales bacterium
AGATTCCTTCAGGCATGGCCAGCGCCGCCTCTTCCGATAGGCCGATGGTGGCGTCGAGTGTGGTTCCGGAATAAAGCGAGGCGGCGAGGTAGCTGTCCCACAGTCCGAAGAAGCTTCCCAAAGGAAATAAGCCGCATAGGAGAACGACGGCTTGGCTCAGCTTCGGCGCTCGCCAAAAGACTTGGGGGAATAAAGAGTTTTTATTTCGGAAGCAAAGAACCACCACGATCATGGCCATCCCCAAATTCCACGGCCAAACAATGGGATTGTAATTCATCCCAAAGGGCCCCAAGGCGACGAGGAGGAACGTATGCATTCCAATGGCAAGGATTACACCCAAACCCCTTATGCGAGGAACGAGCAAGAAAATTCCGATCGCGATCTCTACGAACGGCGCGGCATATCCCATATTCGCGACGAGCGGCGGAATGGCTCCCCCGAGCTGAGCGGCCAGCGGCCGAAGCAGCGCCGGGAACACTTCATGTAAGAACGCGAGATTCAGTTTTTGGACTCCGCTCCAAAAATAAATGCTCGCAATCACGAACGCCGAGATTCGCCACACGGGCATGTTTTGCATTCCCTCGGTCTCCCATTGCACACACCCAAGAGCGGCCAGGAGAATGAGGTATTCGTAAAACCATGGCTGGAGACGATTTTGGTCGCACAAAGCATAAAGGAAACCCACCCCGCAGAAAACCAAGGGCAAGGGTCCGGGCTCGGGGAGCACGAGGATGGCGGAGACGAGAATGAGCAGAGCACCGAAGATACCGATCGCGACAACCGGCGGAACAGGGGGAATGCCCGGCCAGATGGGACAGAGTGGGAATGCCCGATCCGTCAGCCAAAGCTTTGGGGACATGATCAGCCCGACGAGCAGAGCGAGGCAGACGATCAGCTTCAAGAAGTAAAGCCGCCTTAGCCCACCCTTTGCGAGAGCGCGATTTTTGGAGACGAGCTTTTCTAAATAATCAGGCATTGGTCCTTAACAGGTGAGCAAATCTTTACGGTGAATCTGCGTAGGTCTAGTTCGGCATGAGTTTGCACAAGATTACCGTGGAAGGATTCGAAACATTCGAAGTGGAGGAGGGAGCGAAGCTCGCCCTTGCCATTGAACGACATGGGGTGGACATCAGCCATCGGTGTGGCGGGCAGGCGAAGTGCACCACTTGCCGAGTGGCTTTTCGGAGCGAGGAACCGACGATGGGTGCTACCGAGCACGACAGCCTGGAAGAAGACGGAGTCCTCGGCCAATTTCGCTTGAGTTGCCAAATTCGAGTTGATCGGGATATGGACGTCGAAGTCCTGATGCGTGCTAGCGAACAGGGATGGGAACCAGGACCCGAACTCGAACCTTAACTTGCCAGAAGCCTGGATGAGCTTTCCACCACAGCGAACGAACCCCGTCCAAGCTTGCGATGGTACATGTCTTTATCGGCGGCGTCGATCAGGCTGGGCAGCGTAGTGCCGCCGCGGCCGATTTGAGCTATGCCGAACGTAAAAGTGCATGGCAAACCTTGGCCCTCAGCGGTGCGCATGAACTTTGACCGGACTTTCTCCAACACGAAACGAGCTTCGTCCGCTTCGCAGTTTGTCAAAACGGCCACGAATTCGTCGCCCCCGGTTCGAGCCACTAATCCGTACTTTTTGAGGCCCGCTTTAAGACATTTCGCAACCAATTGCAGAACCGCGTCCCCCGCGGCATGGCCCAGCTGATCATTGAGCTCCTTGAATTTGTCGCAATCCACCATTGCGATAGTAGTCGGTACACCATCGCGCTTGGCTTTGGCGATGAGCTGGGTACCAAAGTTTTTTAAGCCTGCCCTATTTGCCAGCCCGGTAAGGGGGTCATGGATCGCTTTCATTTCAGCGTGGCGAATTCTCTCGTCCAATTTGTGGATAAAGCCCATAATGGACCCCAGGACGCAAAATCGCAGCGAGGCATGGACGGGCCAAGACGAAGGGTGAATTTGCCCGAGACTGAATTCGAATAGGGTCATCGTGAAGGTCACTACCCCGACCATGCCAACACCGCAGCTGAGACCCCCTTGTCGGGTGGCGAACCAAATCGGCAAAATGTATAGTGGATCGATCGCATCCGAAAAGCCGGCCATACGGTCAACGAGGGAGACGCCGATGAGGCAGAGGAAGGACCAGGCAAAGCTTTTCATTAGAGGCGTGTCGTGGTACAGCTTTTTGGCCGTCCGTTTGAGGCGTCTCGCGATCACCCCGAAGTCGATCTGGTTGGACACGGTTCCGCAAAGAAGAAAAGCCTGGAATATCTCTGCAAGCCGGCGGATTCCACGAAAAACCCTGAACCTACGCCGGGTGAAAAGTGCCATACCAAAATGATCGGCAAAGTTCTCAAGTCACTTCAGGTTTCGACACTCCCAATTGTGCCGGTCTGTCGAGGATAGGGAGCGGCTTGCCTACTCCAGGAGTTGGGTGCCGAACCGAAGGCCCGGCGGCACACTCTCAGATACCGGAAATTCCTCGCAAGGCTTCACAATGACCTGCTCGGCTTTTGCGAACCCAACAAGCATTATCCCCATGGTCCCTTGCGAGCCAGGGAATGCTTGCTTGCCCCTAGGCGGTATAAACAGGTGGTGAGCAAAGGGGCGCCGGGGGTTCGGTATGCAGAGTGCGAGCGGGAGACTACGGAAACGCGCGTCCAAGTCGTCCTCGACCTCGACGGCGGCACGAGGCGAGACGTCAGCACCGGAATCCCCTTCCTCGATCATATGCTTTGCCTCATGTCCTTCCATGGCCACTTCGATATCGGCATCACCGCGGAAGGAGACCTCGCCATCGACGATCATCATACGGTGGAAGATATCGGCATCGTGATGGGCCAGGCGCTTCGACTGGCTCTGCTGGAAAGCGATGACATTGTTCGCTACTCGAGCAACCACACGCCGATGGATGAGGCCCTTGTGCTCATCGCTCTGGATATTAGCGGACGCGGGCATCTCTTCTTCGACGTTCCGTTCACGCGTCCACAAATCGGCGAACTCTCTTCCGAGAATATCCGGGAGTTCTTCATGGCCCTTTGCTACCACAGTGGGATTACCGCTCACATTCGCAAGGTGGCGGGAGATAACGATCATCACCTGGCGGAGGCCATCTTCAAAGGTTTTGGAGTGGCCTTGCATATCGCGACTCGGCGTAGCGACCGGCGGACATCGAGCTCGTCGAAGGGCAAGGTCGATTGACGGTCATGGTATGGGAAACCTGGTATTGGTTTCGAAAGACCTGCGATTTTAGGACGCTGAAGCGATCTTACGGAACGATTTCGTAGGGGGGGGAGCAAGCTGATCCTTTCCTCAGCGGTGTGCCGGAGGTCCTTAATGACCGACTCTTCCACTGATCGACGCAATACCCGGCTAAAGACCTATACCGGTGCTTGCAGATACAATACTAAACAAATCGCTCTCTAGGAAGGTGTGAATGGTCGAAATTCTGGGACTAAGTATTCCGATTCTTGCTCTGCTCATTCCAATCGTTGTTATTTTAACGACTCACCAACGGAAGATGGCGGAAATTATCCATAAGGGAGGCGACCAACTTCCTGGCGCTCTTGCCGAGATTCATTCGTTGCGGATGGAAGTCAGGGAGCTGCGTGAGCGGATTAATCAGCAAACGATCGCGCTCGACGGCTTTATTTCGTCGTCATCGATTCAGAGATCAGGCACTCCCCAAGGTTAATGCTTATTCGAACGTGATCTCCATACTCGTTCCGAGCTATAACCACGCCCGCTTTCTCCACGAATGCCTGTCCAGCGGGCTTGGCCAGACTTACGCCGATTTGGAAGTGGTGTTCGTCGACGACGGTAGCTCGGACGAGAGCGTCGATGCGGCGCGATCGATAAACGACAGCCGCCTCCGAATTTTTGTCAACGACGAGAATTTGGGGACCTACGGCACCCTGAATAGAGCGCTCGAACTTGCCAGGGGTGAATTCGTGGCCATTCTAAATTCGGACGACCTTTGGGAGCGCGAGAAGCTGAGCCGCCAAATGGCGCTTTGGGATCGGTACGGGGGTCAGGACTGTCCGCCCACGCTCTCTTTCACGCTTGGACAGATGATCGACGAACATGGGGCAGCATTGGATCAACCAATTCACGCGGATTGGCCCAAGGAAGAGATTCACGATTATCTTCCGTGGCTAATCACGGAAAATCGAATCCTCGCCTCAAGTGTCCTTTTCCCGCGGAATCGAGCCCATTTCGATTCTACGCTCCGGTTTTCTGGCGACTGGGCGGTGCTCCTCAGCCTCGCGAGGACAGGGCCCGGGCTATGCGTCTGCGAGCCTTTGGTGTCATGGCGGCAACATGCCTCGAACAGCTACGTACGTTCGCTAGCCGTGACGTTGGAAGAAATACGGATGAGGCGGTCGATTCTCGCCGCATTTAATTCAAGTACAAGCTTGCATAAAGCGCTTGCTGTGAGTGCCATGCATTGCTCGGCGCTTTACGTCTTGCTCGGTGATCGGGCAAAAGCGGTTGAAATGATCCGAGAGGCGAGGCGATTGGACCCGGACAATCCAATCATCCGGAAGAGGTCTTTGCTGACTCGACTGCCACTTCCAATTGCGCAGCGGCGGCTGTGGGGAAGGCAAGATTTGGGTCGCAATCGAGGGGCAGACGACGAGACCTTGATCGAATTCTAAAAAAAGCACAAAAATATTAGAAATCGCTTGAACTTTTGCGTGGGGCGAGGTAATATGAATGTTCGCGATTTACCCCCCGGAGGCATGAATGAGAGTTATTCAGCCCACCTCGAAGAGAATAGGGCGCTACCTCGAGGTGCCCAACCTCATCGAGCTACAGCTCAACAGCTATAAATGGTTTCTAGAAGAAGGCTTACCTGAACTTTTCCGAACATTTTCTCCCATATGGGATTTCACCCAGACTAATTATATCGAGTTTGTTAATTTTACGCTAGGCGAGCCCAAGTATTCCATTCAGGAATGCCGGGACCGCGACATGACGTATGAGGCCTCGATCAAAGCGACCGTGCGTTTTGGCGGGCGTGATAG
>JBBREX010000195.1:0-4929 GCA_038225245.1 Fimbriimonadales bacterium
GGGGAAGCGATTCCATGTTTCGACGAGGCTCTTCGATTGAACCCCGTGCACACCCATGCCAAACAAGCACTCGTCGCTTCCCTCATGCACCGTGCGGAAGCTCTGTTCGCCGCTCAGGACGACGAGCGCGGCGAACACGACCTCGACCGAGCAATCAAGCTGGAGCGTCGGGCGCCGCAGCCGGTGCTCATGCTCGCCAATCATTTCATTAGAACCGAGCAGCGGGCCCGGGCGGTGAAGTTGCTCGAGCAGGCTCAGCGCGACATCGCCGGCTCAGCGGAAATTCAGGCGGTAGCCAAGTCTCTCGGCGTGAAGGCGGGTGGAGGAGACTTGCTCGCTCCGAGCGCAGCCCAATCGAAGCAGGCGGTGGTCCAAAGCCAGCAAATACATTGTCCGGCGTGCAAACAACCCGTCATGGAATGGGCGGCGATATGTCCCCATTGTAATTCACAAATTAAGGCGATGCCTTCCCAGTTTGCGGGACGAAACACAGGGCCGGACACCTCCTGGCAAGAGATCGTTTACTACGTACTCGCCGTGCTCTGGATCTTAAACGGCGCTTGGACCATTCTCCAGGGCTACATTCTTGGGGCAAAGACCCAGGCTTATGCGGATACCTTCCATATGTATTTTACGATCATGGGAGGTATCAACATCGCCGTCGGCTTAGGCTTGCTGTTCCAAGTGGAATGGGTGCAATTCGTGGCCAAGATCATGAGCTACCTGACGCTTCTGAGCGGGGTGGGGGGGCTTATTTTCGCATTAGGCGGCGGTCAGGTCGTGGGAGCGCTGGAGAACGCGTTCATGCTCGGGCTCGCCGGAATGCAAATATATATCCTTAATTACGTAGGCGACTAACTATCTTGGCGTTCGGGGTGGGAATGGCTGTCCGCGACGCTAAAGATTTGGAGCAGTCGGCAGTGCATGTTGGATTCTCGCGACGAACGTGATTTCCGTTGGAGATCGAAATTCGACTATTCTCGTGCTCATTCGGCAAAAACAAGCATATAATTATGCTTGTGCTTACCGCTTTGTAAGCCAGAGGAGGGAACCGTGTCTAAAACACTGAATCTTAATTCGTCGCTTAGCCGACGCGATGTGCTGGCGGGAGGAGCTGCCGCTTCGGCCGCGGCCATGCTTCCGATTGGGCTGGGAAAGGTGAGGGCTCACGATCCATTTACCCCCGTTGTCAGCGGGCCGGTCGTTCTCAGGGGCAAGCTTTGCGTGACCAAATTGCCTGGACAGACGTACCCCATCGAGCTGATTTCCGATCGGATCACCGGTTACGCGCCGTTCTACATGGAGAACGACCGTTACATCAAGCCTTTCATGATCGGTCCCGGCAAGTACGTGCGGATGCACGGCAAGTTCCGCAGCGATACCAGCCCCGTGTTGGTCTTCATGCCCGACGAGATAGGGAGCCTGATTCCTTTGCCCGCCGTGCCCGACTTCAACGGTATGGTGAGGAGCGATCCCATGACATCGGACGAGGAAGCGACTTTCATGGAGTTGTTCACGACTTTGGCGAGGGCCATCGGCGATCACCCCGACCCATCGACCAAGGCCTATATTCTTGAGCAGTCGAATCAGTTCATCAATGAATGGATCGCCGATCCGTCGTGGGCTCAGCGGTTCGATGTGGTGCCGTTTGCGGCGTGCCAACTCAATGATGGCACCCTCGTAGGATCATCGATGTCGCAAATACTGGGTATCCACGGGGACGAAATCAGCGACGAATGCCTGGCTGAGCTTGCCGCGCTCATTCTATCCACTTTGCTCGGGCTGGTCTTCACGTACCTCAGCCCTCGAATGAGGGATGCGATCAAAGAGGAAGGCAAGAACCTGATTAAGGACCGGGTGGTGCGAAGGCGTCTGATCCTGCTTTTCGAGCAGGCAAAACGCGTCATTCAGGGAGGTGGCAACGTCGGAGACCTCGTGTCGATCCTGGTGGATGCTTTCGCCGCCATCGCCGTTCAAGTTGCTCGAAGTGCTTTGAACATCGCCAAGAACGTGCTTCGCTGGTGGGAAGCGGCTCTCGCGGCGAGCACGCTATTAGCAAGTGCGGCCCAGATCGCCAAAGTCATTTTCGTGATCGGCAAGATCGCTTATGCGGCCTATCGGCTGTTCGAGGCTTGCTTCGGGCACCATCTGGAGGCTTCGGCAGAATACTCCCATCCGCAACTGGTGATGGCGACGGGTTAGTTGAATCCCAGAGTTCGTCCCTGGTAGAGATTCTTCGCCCGGTTTACGGATGACATAGGGGCGTCATTCTGAGCCTGCGAAGAATCTCGTTTTCCAACTCGCTAGCTTCCTGTAGAGATCCTTCACTGCGTTCAGGATGACATCCTCCCGTCATTCTGAGCCTGCGAAGAATCTCATTTTCCCGACGGCTCATGCCTCATGCCGGAACACGGTTTGAGGCATGATGGTCGCTGTTCGCGCTAAACATCATGCAACTCGCGGATGGCGCTGCTCCGCTCGCCTCTCTGAGCCGACTTCGCAATCTCTAGCTTCAGTTTCGCCACCAGTTCGATCACGAGATTGCCGGGGCGGTCGCCGTAAGGCGGTTTCTCGATAAGCGTGCAAATCGCTCCCTTCCGGCTGGAGCAAGTGAAATCAGCGCGGTAATAGATGTCCGAATATCCGTTGCAAACCAGCTCGCCGGTGATAAGGATATCGAGATCGACCCTCTCTTTCCAGACTGAATCATTGTCTTTACCTTCGGTCGGAGGAACGATTGCCACATCCGCCACATCTTCGCTCAGCAAATATTCCTTAAGCGTGTTCGCAAAGACCGGATATTTGTGATCTTGCGAAATAGCTAGCGCAACGCGCAGAGCCTCCATAGGACGTGGGGTATTTGGTCCGGACAACGGCCGGAAGGTCTCTTCCCGATAAAAATCGCCCGACGGTTGGCGTTGGTTGCGAACAAGCAATTCGAGGTTCTGCAGCCGGAGAGCCATCGTGACCGAGACGACCAAGCTCCCAGCTGCGACAAGGACCGTCAACCATAGCAGGGCTATCGCCTGATCCATTATTCCAGGGGTGGAGAATTCGGGGACTCGACCAAGGGGCTTTGCTTAGGAGGCGCCGGGTCCTGGCCTGCATCTACATTCGCCATGATCTTTTTGAGAAAGGCCTTCGCTTCCGGGCCCAACTCGTCTTCCGCTTCATCTTCTTTGCCTACTTCGGTCAGACCTAGCTTGTCCGTCAGAAGCAACGTCAGCATGTGGGTAAGCATGTTGTCGCCGCCGTTTGCTTCGCCATTGCTTCCTCCGCCCATGGTGACGACGCTGTGGGGGACGAGGGGATGCTTAGTGTCCTTGAGGGCTTCGGCGATTTGTCCTATCATTTTTTGCTTGACCATAAGACCCGAAGACCCGTATGCCTTTCTTACTTCGCGGATACCGAGCGCCTCCGCGATCTGCACCCGCGCCCGGCTTTCCGCTTCCGCATTGGCGAGCAACACGATTCTCTCAGAGTCTGCCTTTGCCCGCAATACGGTCTGCTGCGAGTCCGCTTGTGCTCGAAGAACGGTTTGACGGGCGTCTGCTTCGGCAATCGTGATATTGCGCAAGGCATCTTTCTGGGCCCTTTGGGCAGCCGCGTCCGCCTGGTTCACCTCGATATTGATCTGCACCTTCGAGTCGGTCAAGTCGGTTTGGCGATTTGCCACCGCCTTCGCTTCGTTCAAGCTACGAAGACCCGCTTGAGCCTCTTCCTGTTTCTTGTAGGTCGCACTCTGCTCCACGGCGACCTGCCGCTCCCGCAGTTGGTTTAGAATCGTCTCGATCTGCGTGTCACCAGCGGGCGAATGAGGCGTTCCGATGAGCACTTCCTGCAGGCCAAGATCATATTCCGAGAAGCGCTCCTTCATGTCCTTGGTCGCAACCTGTTGAATCTCGCTGCGCTCTTGGATCAATTCGATGAGCGTCCGCTGTTGGCCCTGATTCTTGAAGTAGCTCGAAACCAACGGATCGAGGCTCTGTTCGATCAAATTCTTCACGCTTCCAAAGCGCTGGATCACGTTGGGCGCCTTGCGATAATCGATGTTGATGACCACCGAAAGGGCAGCTCCGGCTCGAAGGCGTCCTTCGTGATGAGTCCGATTTCGCGCAGGCTCGCATCGAGTTTGTGTTCACCGCTCGCCAACGCGATCCATTTCAGGATGATGTTGATGGTCGGTACCATAATGACTTCGCCCGCGTATGGATTAAAGGCGTATTTGCCCGGTAAAAGTGCCTCGTCCCAGATGCCACGGCCGCCCTTCTTGCATAGCTCGCCGTGCCGGAATGCCTCTCCGGAAACGTCTTCGCCCCGCTCTCCATAATAAGAGACAACGACTCCTACTTCGCCGACCTGAACGTGGGTCTTGGCCTTAAGCTCGACGGTGGCAAAAAGACGGTTGATCCAGTACGTGCCCTCCGAAAGGACTTGGTATTGGCGGCCACGAAAGCCGCCTGCGCTTAGAAAAGCTTGAGGGTCCTGGAAATTGTTGTGATAATTCTCATCCGTCTTGCTGTCCCCCACCGTCGGCGCAATGATGTCTCCTTGACGCAGCGAAGGACCGTCGTGGACGGTTACGATGCCGATCTGATCCGCCACGCCATCGATGACGACCGGTGAGAAGCCATCTTGGGTTGCAATTTGGTCGGCGATACGTTGGATGATCGCCGCTTCGTCCTTACCTCCGATGGGGTGATAGTAAATCTCTTTGGTTCCGCAAATCACAACGAACTGGGCCAAATTAATGGCGTAGGTTCCTTCGCGGAGGATCGCTCTCTGAGGACCCTGCTGGCCCCCCGCCTCGAGCCATGCTCGCACATTCGTAAAGTTGCCGTTGTAAACCACGTGGCCAAGGGTCTGGCCCGCCTCGACGACCTCGGCTCCGCTCTGTTGATAACGACCCAGGGGCTGGCCATCACGAGC
>JBBREX010000196.1:0-4905 GCA_038225245.1 Fimbriimonadales bacterium
CGGCGATTCGGTTCGCAGAGCGGTGACGCCGTTCTTGACCACAAGATACGTATCGTCGCTGGTCAGAACCTGAGCGAGTCCACCCGATTCGATGGTGCCGCGGAAAGCGTTAACGCTACTTGGCGAGACGCGAACCTCGGACGAAACAGGAGCTACTACGAAGTTGTCGAATCCGGCAAGGTTTGTGTCGGCTCCCCGGAACAACCTCATGTCGGTCGGCAGAGGCGCCGTCGAGTTTGCGCCGCCGTTGAGATACCAATCGGTTGGTTGGTAGCTGGACGTGACGTTCGTTGTCAGGTCGGTGATTCTCACATCGACGATTCGATGCGATGTGAAGTCGAAACTAGCGGCTTCATGGTACCAATGACTCAGGGTGAGGTTGTGGAACCCAGCTGGAGGCGCCATAAACGTTACCTGCGCTCCTGTAGCATCGAACCCGATAAAGTCGGCTTCCCAGCTGGTGCCGGTATTTGTATCGGTCCAATGCTGAAGACAGATGAAATACTGAGCCGACGTCGAGGGCTGCAAGGAAACGCTCGCAATATTGTCGAACGTGGGAACTCCTCCGTCGCTGTTACAACAGAAGTCAAAACCCACGCTCCACGTGCCGCCCGCAGAAAAGTCGACCGCGTGCTGAGATCGACCGAGGGCCGAAGCGGTGTTGTTCCCGATGCCGACGAATTGGGTGCCGCCATTTGGATTGGCAGGAAAGTTGAGCGCGTTGCCGGCGTAGGTCAACACGAGCTGACTGACGCCGCCCGCGCTTGGCAAATACCAACCCTGTTGGCCGTTCAGGTCGATTCCCGTCGCCGAACCATTGTAGTTTGGTGGCTCGAAGCCGCCCGGATCGAATTGGGCTTGGCAGACTAGAGCCGCCCCCATGGACATCAAAGCGAGCAGAGCGAGACGACTGCCAGCCGATCGTGCGTAATTCATTATTATTAACCCCTCGAAGAAGTCATCCTTTCGACGACCCCGCAAAACAGTTCTTGGAGATATTATTCCAAGTAAATTGACGAGCACGGTCGGAAAATTAATTCCTTAATTTGACCGTTGCTATAAGTATAGATCAAAAATTGCGAGATTTGGAAAAAAATTGAGAAACTCGCACAATACTTATTTTACGAGTCGCGGGATGAGGTTTACCAAAGCAAGGGGTATGGAATGCACCGTTGCGTCCGTGTAAACTCGCCTTAATGGATACCCGCATCGAGAAGGACTCTTTGGGCGAAGTGCAGGTACCTGTCGACGCCTACTGGGGAAGCCAGGCGGAACGCACGCGCCAACTATTCCAGATAAGCGGGCTCACCGAGCATCCACGGATGATCGACGCTTACGTGATGCTTAAGAAGGCATGCACGCAAGCTAACACCGAACTGGGCCTTCTCGATTCGCGCATCGGTAAAGCCATCGTTCAAGCGGCAGATGAAATTCTCGGCGGCAAGATGCGCGACCAGTTTCCGATAGACGTTTTCCATATGGGCGCCGGCACAAGCCTCAACATGAACGTCAACGAAGTGCTGGCCAACCGGGCGGAAGAAATTCTTGGCGGACAGAAGGGCAGTTACGCAATCGTTAACCCCAACGACCATCCAAATTTTGGGCAATCGACCAACGACACGTTTCCAACGGCGATGCGGATAATGTCTCGGCTCTTGCTCGAGGACCTTCTATATGCGGTAAATGGCCTTGGCGATGGGCTAGAAAGGAAAGGCGATGAGTTCGACCAAATCCTCAAGTCCGGCCGCACCCACCTTCAGGATGCCGTGCCCATTCGTCTTGGCCAAGAGTTCAAAGGATACGCCGCGACGATCAGGCGAGCACGAAAATGGTTGGAATACTCGGCCCACGAGTTAGAGGAGCTCGGTATCGGGGGCAGCGCAGCGGGCACCGGCTTGAATACGCATCCACTCTACCGGTTCCGTGCTGTCGAGCTCATAAATGAGGCGACCGGGTTGCAATTCCGGGCGACCGATAATCTGGTGGAAGCGATGCAGAGCAACTTCCCGATGGCGGCACTTGCAAGCAGTTTACGGATCCTCTGCCTCGAGCTCACGCGGATCAGCAACGACCTCCGCTTGCTTTGCTCGGGCCCCCTGACTGGCCTTGCCGAGATTGTGCTGCCCCCGGTTCAGCCCGGAAGCAGCATTATGCCGGGCAAAGTCAACCCGAGCATGGTCGAGAACTTGAACATCGTGCTATTTCAGGTCTTAGGCCAATGCCAAGCCATCGACTATGCGGTTCAAGCGGGCCAGCTCGAACTCAACGTGATGATGCCGGGGATGGCGTTTAGCGCTCAGTTTGCCCTTCAAATCCTTACCAATACCATTCGCACTTTTACGGAGAACTGCGTTTTAGGCATACTCGCGGACGCAGAACGGTGTCGCCATTATGCGGAGATTTCACCTTCACTAGCCACTGCCCTCAACGTCTTCATCGGTTACGAGAAGGCCAGTGAAGTAGTTAAACAGGCTTTGAAGGAGAAGAAGACGATTCCCCAAGTGGTGCGCGAACGCGGATTGCTCGATGAAGATACCTTGGCCAAAGTCCTCGATCCTTCGCGGCTCACCGAGCCGGGAATCCCAGGCCAGTAAGCTACCTACGATCTCCGAGGATACGTACCAAAGTTGACAAGGTCTGGCGCATCTCCCTTCTTGGCACGATTTTATCGATCATCCCATGAGCGAGGCAGAATTCACTGGTCTGAAAATCGTCCGGAGCTTTAACCACTTGAGCCTGCTTGCTAACTCGAGCGCCGGCAAATCCGACTTGGGCCTTCGGTTCGGCGAGGATGATGTCGGCAACGCTCGCATAACTGGCGAGTACTCCCGCCATGGTGGGATCCGTAAAAACCGCTAGATAAGGGATTCCAGCCTCTCGGCATCGCTCGACGGCGGCCGTCGTTTTTGCCATCTGCATGAGACTGGTAAGGCCTTCCTGCATGCGAGCCCCTCCCGACGCACAAAAGACGATCGCGGGGGTCTTTGTCTGCGCCGCAAGCTCGAACGTACGTGTGATCTTTTCTCCCGCCACGCTCCCCATCGAGCCACCCATGAATCTGAAATCGGAAATTGCCACTGCGACCTCTCTGCCATCCATCTTAGCTGTACCGGTCATGACTCCATCTGTGACACAAGTCTTGGCTTCCGCTTGAGTTAGCTTATCCGCATATTCGGGGAAATGAAGGGAATCCACCGATTCCAGGTCTTGGTTCGTTTCTTGAAAGCTTTCCGGGTCGAAAGTGATCTCGATGCGCTGATGAGCGGAGAGCCGGTGATGGTGCCCGCAATGCGAGCAGACGCTGAACGCTTGCTCGAACTCGCGCTTGAAGAGAGTCTTCTTGCAGCTCGAGCATTGAAGGAAGGCATCTCCTTGCCCAAGGCGGCCAAGCGACATAGAGCGATAGGATACCACTCGTTCCTTACGATCTCCTTCTTAACCGGCCAAGAAGCTCTGATAGGCTCATCGCCCTATAGCCTCGGAGGCTGTTGAGATCAAGCTGGAAATCTGAGACTGACAGTTTTGCCGCGTAATCAAGCTCTTTGGACACCCCAACAATGTGCTGACTCCCGGCCTTTGACTTTACGTCCAGGTCGAAGCGCACTAGGACCCAGCGATTTGGATCCATCCACTGGGCAAGGGTGATCGAGCCTGTTCCATCGACCTTGTTCGATTGGGAAACGAACTTTAAGACGCGCTTTCCATCGAGTGTTTCAGGGGTTTGAGAAAGGATTTTCAGCGGTGGATTGGCGTCGAATCGGAAGTTGTAAGCATCGGTCATGGAGATTTCGAAGCTTCCCGGCTCGATGGCCTTCTTGCCCGCCTGTTCGAACGACATCGAGAATTCTTCGTTTTTTCCTGGCTCGGTCCCGTACACGCGAGCTCCATGCAGGATGAGCCATTTGTTGCCGCCGTCGTAGCCCATGTCCATAACTGGCTGACCGTCGATCTTCACGGCCAGCCTGCTCCTTTCACCCGCGATCCTTTTGTCGATAGTGGTCGTGCCTGGACGGCCCGCATTTGTGAGGACCACGAACTGGCGAAAATCCTCCAGCTTTCGGTATGCCTCATGCATGTGGCGGTTCAAGTCTTCGTAGGTAAGGACTTTGCTTTGAGAGACGAGCAAACAGGCTGCGACAGCGGCGTTAATCATGGCGGTTCCGGTTATTAGACGGTGGATATCTGTTGTCGAATTCCCAAATCTCGGTTATCCTGTAGCAATGAAGAGATTTGTCTCGGCTTTAGTCTTCCTCGTTCCCATCTTAGCCTCCGCTCAATGGACCGACCGGCGCATCGTCGGGGCTGGAGGCGAGCCGTGTATTTCGTCGGACGGAAAGGGCAACGCTTATGCGACATGCCATATACCGAGCAAGCTATGGGTAAGCCGCGACTGGGGCAATGCTTGGGCTACCCAATTGAATTTCAATGATTCCTGTTGCGATTTGGTGGTGCTGGGAAGGCCCAACGGCAAAGTCAACGTAACCTACCTCTTCTCCTCGATCAATGGAATCGGAACCTACTACTCCTCAGATTTTGGTGCCACGTTTGCTCGAGGCACCGCCCCTAGTGGACCATTGGACCGAGAATGGTTTGGGGTGAATCCAATCAACAGCGAGATTTACATGGATTATTCCAATGGATACATTGGGGGACCACATTCGGTTGGCGTGTTTTGCGCCGCATCGACCGACGATGGACGAAACTTTGTCCAGCGGGGAAGGTGCGACGACGATGGCCAGCCGAATTACCCGGTCGATCCGTATCTAGCGGTTTCTACCGACGGGAAAATCTATGCGATGTGGACCACCTCGGCGGATTACGACACTATCGACCGATTTAAGATGTCGGTTTCTACCGATGGCGGCCAAACTTTCGGGAACCATCAAGTACTCGCCAATATCCACA
>JBBREX010000197.1:0-4814 GCA_038225245.1 Fimbriimonadales bacterium
GTGCTCCTATTATCGGATCGCTTTCAGTCTGAAGTACAGCGTTGCGTAACTGGAACGGCCTCTCTATGAACGCCGCAGGCCATGACAATGTAGGGTCAACCGAATCCGAACCCCGAGACTTCCAAGTCGGCTTCCTGTTGCGAAAACAGTTTGTTAGTGGCCGAGGACTAGCACTCGGGCAAGTTAACCGTTCAGTTAGCGTTGGGAGTTAGCGTCCGATCCTTTGCGCGGAGAAGCACCATGCTATTATGAGAAATGGGTGAAGGGATATGCGGGGTATTTGCACATACTCCTCGCGATGGTTCCTTCGAGTGGCACGATCTGCGGGACCATCTCTTAAGCGTAGCAACCATGGCGCAATGCTTTGGCGCTAAGTTTGGCGCTGCCTCTCTCTGTCGCGCGCTGGGTTTGGCTCATGACCTCGCGAAAGCTGATCCAAGATTTCAGGATTATCTGAAGGCTTGTTATCAAGGGTTGACGGCCAAATCTGTGCCCCATGCAGCTCCAAGCGCTGCGGCAGTGTACTCTAGCTTGGGAACACTTACCATACCCATTGTTGGGCACCACACAGGATTGCAGGACAAACAATCTGTCCGGCAGCGCCTTGAGGAAGCTGACTCGGCATCAACGCAAGCCGCCATGTCATTCGGGCAGCAGTTCGAGTTCCCAAACCGGACGGAGATCGAGGCACTTTCGAAGAGCCTCAACACTCCACTTGCGAGCGAGTTCTTCTTGAGGATGGTCTTTTCTTGCTTGGTAGACGCCGACTTCCTTGACACGGAGGCTCATTTTAATCCCTGGCTAAAGCACGTTCGCGCTTGGAGGGCGGAATTCTCAGCGCTTGAGGCCAAGCTGCGCGCGAACATGAACGCGATGTCCGACAGAACTGGCATGGTCAATGAAGTAAGACGGGAGATTCTGATGATTTGTCGAGAAGCGGCACATCTGCCCCAAGGCGCCTTCCGGCTAACTGTCCCTACAGGCGGGGGGAAGACCCTCTCCAGCCTATCGTTCGCGCTTGGCCATGCTGTTCAACACGATCTAGATCGAGTGATTGTCGCAATCCCCTACACAAGCATCATTGACCAAACCGCGGCTGTTTACGAGGCGATATTCGGCGGAGGCGTGGTCCTGGAACACCATTCGGCAATCGAGCAAGAGGACGATTCGGAGGACATGAGATTCAGAAATGTCCGACGTCGCTTAGCCTCGGAAAACTGGGACGCCCAGATCATAGTAACTACGACCGTCCAGCTCTTCGAGAGTCTGCTGGGCAACCGCACGTCTAAGTGCCGCAAGCTACACAATGTCGCGAGATCGGTCATTGTGCTGGATGAGGTCCAGACTCTGCCGACCGGCCTCCTGACCACGACTCTAGACGTGCTGCAGGAATTAATAACGCGTTATGGAGTCAGTGTCGTCTTCTGTACGGCTACGCAACCAGACTATTCGAAATTGAACGTCCCGCTCCTGGCAAATGCCGCAGAAATCGTGCCTGATCCCCAACAGCACTTTCGGGAATTGAAGCGAGTGACGTACCGCAAACATAATAGAACGGTTAGCCATGCTGAACTCGCGGCGATACTAGCAAAGTACAAGCAAGTGCTATGCGTGCTGAATTCACGTCGCGACGCAGTGGAGGTGGTTCGAGCAATACCGAAGGATCTACAACCCCTGCATCTCAGCACGTTGATGTGCTCGCATCATCGGAAGCGAGTCCTGAAGGAAGTCAAAGGCCGGCTAAAGGAGAAGCGCCCTTGCATTCTGGTTTCCACTCAGGTGGTCGAGGCGGGCGTGGATGTGGACTTTCCCGTCGTCTACCGCGTGATGGGTCCACTCGACCGCATAGTACAAGTCGTAGGACGGTGCAACCGCGAAGGAAAACTTGAGCGAGGCGAGTGCGTCGTTTTCGAGTTAGCCGACGGAAGGCAACCCACCGGCAGCTATTGCACGGGAACCGGCTTGGCGCGAACGCTGATGCGAGATCGATCAGAGTCGGTGGATATGCCAGAAGCGATCTCGGAGTATTTCCAGGACCTCTACCGCCATACCGTCCTCGACCCGAAAGAGATCCAGGTTCAACGTGCTGCGCTCAACTTCAAAACGACGGCCCAGAAGTATCGGATGATTGAGGATGACACCGAAAGCCTGGTGGTGCAAGAATACGACGCTGAGACCATCCGCGGGCTGCTGGAACGTGCCGTACACGAGCCGGGCCACGAAGCCATCCGGAGGCTCGTGCCTTACGTCGTGAGCATCCGCCAGAATGAGTGCAAACGATTTCACGACCAGGGCCTGGTGCACGAGCACGAGGCGGGCGTGTTTGTTTACACCGGCCCCTACGATGACCTTGTGGGCATCGGCACGGGAGCAGAGCATGACCCCGCAGACCTTGTGGGGTGAGGAGGTTACGCATGAATAGGAACTGGGTTGGCGTGAGGGTAAGCGGGGATTTCGCCTGCTTCACTCGACCCGAAAACAAGGTGGAACGGGTGAGCTACCCGATCATGACCCCATCTGCCGCGAGGGGAATCCTCGAGGCGATCTATTGGCATCCCCAGCTCACTTGGGCGATACGGGAGATCCATGCGCTCTCCGAGGTGCGCACGTTTGGCATCTTGCGCAACGAAGTCAACTCGAAGATGTCGCTCGATCGCAAGGAACCCTACTTTGCCGACGATGACCGAAGCCAGCGCCACAGCGTCTGTTTGAGGGACGTCGACTACCTGATCTACGCCGAGCCCGAGCCGAAGCAGGGCGAGAGCGAGCACCCCCAGAAGTTCAGGGAGCAGTTCGATCGCCGGGTTAGCAGGGGGCAGTGCTATCACCGACCGGCTCTTGGTACCCGCGAGTTCGCAGCGGAGTTCGGCCCGCCCGAAGGGACCGAGCGACCGGTTGCCTGGACAGAGGACCTGGGCATCATGCTCTGGGACCTGGCTTACGAGTCGGGCAAGCCGCCCTATTGGCCGAAATTCTTTAGCGCCAAGGTCACCGGCGGCGTGATGAGGGTGCCCGCTCAGCCGATAGGCGGTGCGCCATGATCCTGCAGCGGTTGGTTGAGTTCTGGGAGTCACGAGACACTGGTTTGCCTTCCGGCTATCAGGTGATCGTGGTGTCAAAGGTTATACGCCTAACCGCGAACGGAACGCTCCGCGATGTCCTATCCCCATCCGGCGATAAGGTGGGAACCCGCGAAGGCATGAAACTGAAGGTGCCGCACATTTCTCGAACGGGGAGTGCGCTACGGCCAAGGCTTTTCGCGGACGATGCTGGCTACACCTTTGGCCTCGGAGACCAAGTTGCAAAGCACGCGGCTTACATGAAAGCACTGACTGCTTGTGCCGAAGAGGCTGGCTCTAGGGGCGCGCGAATCATCCGCGGTTGGCTAGACAAGGGTGCTGACTCGATTGACGGGATCACCCCAGAGGACGTAGTCACATTCGAGGTAGATGGAATATCGCCATGCGACGACCCTACCATTCGGTCGTGGTGGCCCTCGTACGTCGCAAAGTTGACGGCGAAACCGGGCCCCTCCACCACCTACGGTGGGGGCAACTTACACCGGTGCCTCGTGACCGGAAGAGAAGACCGTCTTGCCAGACGCATGCCCGTGAAGATCAAGGGGGTGCCAAAATCCAGCCCTGCCGCACCGGCTGAACTGTCCTTAGCTCCATCCGAGATGGTCAGCGGGTATTCATATGGACTAGTTGAAGCCTACAACTCTCCGATCGGAGAAGGAACGGCCGAGTCCATCGCTAATGGCCTCAACTACCTTCTGGCCTCAGAACGCCATCGCCTTAAGATTGGGAAGGCGGCCTACGTCTACTGGACCCGGACGGAGCAGGAGTTCGATTTCTTCAAGCTCCTCAACCAGCCTCAGACCGAGCAGGTTGCCGCAATCCTGAAGACTCCGTTTACAGGAAAGCCGATCGAGGGCGGGGAAAGTAATTTCTTCGTGCTGTCACTTAGCGCGAACGGTCCCCGAATGGTAATCCGCGACTACCATGAGACAACATTGCCGAACGTGAAGGCAGCACTCGCCAAGTGGTTCAGGCGAATCGCCTTGGATACGGGCAGCCCTGATTCGCGCCCGGTGGGGCTTGACCACCTAGCTGCCTCCCTGTATCGCGACAGAGAGGACGCCCGGAAGCATATGCCCGCTCACATACCGACGGCGTTGCTCGCCTCGGCAATGAGGGGAACTCCCATACCGACCTATCTGCTCGGACAGGCAGTCAAACGCAACTTGGCCATGCAGGGCCCATTCTACGAATATATGGTGGGGCGAGAGACAAGAAGGTCAATCTCCCTGCCACGTCTCGCATTGATCAAAGCGATCCTGAACCACCCATTGGAGGAAGATATCATGGAAACCCAGATCGATCCCAAGGATCGGCAAGCATTCAACTGTGGACGGCTTCTGGCCGTCCTGGACGGGATTTATGTCCATTTCGTCAACGCTGACAAAGCAAAGGGAGCAAAGTGGAGCCGCCCCAGATCAACTGTCTCTGCCCGCTACTATGGCTCCGCGTCCTCAAGCCCGGCATCCGTGTTTGGCACCCTGATTCAGGGGAGCCGTCCGCACCTCACGAAGCTACGTGGGCAGGACAAGGATTTCGGATACGAACTTAAGCTCGAAGAAATCGCCACGGCGATCGGGGCGGAGTTTCCGCGAACGCTTGACGTTCGGCGCCAGGGCGTGTTCGCCTTGGGCTACTACCATCAGGTTGCATCAGACCGTGCCGCGCGGGCAAAACGCGGCATCCAACTTGACGACACCGACGAGGCCATCGAAGGAGAATCAGTATGAACAT
>JBBREX010000198.1:0-4805 GCA_038225245.1 Fimbriimonadales bacterium
AGTCGAACGGCCGCAGAAATCTCCTGAGGAGCCGAAGTGAGGCTTGATCTCCTTATCGGAGCTCTATGGAGCGCCCCGAATTCCTCCTCCGGTTTGATGCTCGGGATCTTTGGAGCACTTGCCCTCGGACTTGGCTTGATAGCGGCTTTTCTATTTGTTCCGATTCGGGCTCGAAAGATTATCATCGGTTTATTCACATTCGTTTCGGGCTTAGTTTATGTTTTATATTTTGTATGGCCCCAACCATTCGATCGAAAGCCTAACGACCTGCCTCTAAATGCGAAGGAGTCGGTTGGATTTTGGCTGAACGACGCCATTCCGGTGGTCGGAAGTTTCTCGAACATTCTGACCGCGTTCCTGCTTGGTCTGGGCATATATTCGCTTCTTCGCATCCATATTGGTAGGGTCGCCAAACAGCAGCGAGATTGGGGCTATAGCATCGTTTTGTTGATGAGCATGTTTACGATGGCTTTTTTTGGCTACGCAAACTGGCTAAGCCGTCAGGGTCCAGCGGGGGCAAAGCTAGAGCTGCCCGAAAACTGGGGAATAATCAACCGCCTTCAAGATTTGCTATTCGATGGATTGCTCCAGCAGATGGATGCGGCGATGTTTTCCCTAATCGCCTTCTTCATTCTTTCTGCCGCATATCGCGCCTTTCGCATCAGGTCGATCGAAGCCACGATTCTTCTCGCCACCGCTCTTCTCATGATGCTGAGCCTTATGGGGCTCGTCGTTTATTTCTGGGATTCCGCGATCAATACTATGTCGAGTAATCCAAACAGCTTTATTCATAACTTGTCTCTCACGAGCATCGCCAAGTGGGTGAGAGATACGCTGCAAACTCCCGGCATACGGGCGATTGATTTCGGAATCGGAATAGGTGCGCTCGCAATGGGTCTGAGGCTTTGGCTGGGCCTCGAGCGCGGAGGTACTACCAGCTGATGAGCATGCCCGATCCAATGCCGAAGAAAACTCTCGCCGATCGACTGGGATCTGTCGACCGCACGACTTTGTTTGGAATTCTGATCCTCGTCGCTACCATTCCGCTTTTTTTTACCCTGTCCGTTCCAAATAAGCCATTCGAACCCACGATCGATCTGTTTGCCAAATTGATGAGCCTTCCAGAAGGTAGCTCGGTAATTATTCAGACCGATTGGACAGTCTCCACCAGGGGTGAAAGCGCGGGAGAAATGGAGGCCCTTCTGCGGATTTTGATGAGACGTAACATCAAATTCGCAATGTACTCGGCGGCCGATCCGCAGGCCCCTCAGGTGGCCAGAAACGTAATCATGCAGCTTAACGAGGAGAGAACCAAGGCAACTCCACCGCAGCGTCTTTACGAACGATGGAACGACTGGGTGGATTTGGGTTACTTTCCGAATGCCGAGGCTACCAACAACGCCATGGCGGCTGACCTATCGAAGGCGTTCGGAGGCAGGAGCGACGTCACACCACAGGGTTCGTATGCGAATGTATTTACCTCCCCCGTCCTGGCCAAGGTGCGATCGGTGAAGGATGTTCCGCTCGTTATCATTGTCACCGCATCGAGCACGTTCAACGTCATTGTCGAGCGGCTATCGGGCAAAGTTCCGTTGGCGGCGACGGTGACCGGCGTCATGGGCCCCGAGTCCCAAATTTATCATTCATCAGGTCAAATAGTAGGCCTCGCAGCCGGTCTAAAGGGCGTGTTCGATCTTGAAACGATGATGGAATACGGACTTAACACGCCAGGCCCCGACGGAAAAGTGGTTGTGCCATCAGATTCGCATCCGGCCATACCGGGGTTTCCGGGCCAGATCAATTTCGCGAAAGGCAAGCGGTATTACCCGACTCTCCATGCGACTTTATTTTTACTGATCCTCGTGGTCGTCATTGGAAATATCGGAATGATACTAGCACGGAAAAATAAAACATGAGCTATACACAAATTAAGTTGACGCTCGGTGTTATAGCCACAGTAGGCCTGTACACGGTCCTGTACCGCGAGAATAAATTCTATCGCTTCTTCGAACACTTGTTCCTTGGCTTGGCGGCCGGATGGACCATGACGGCGCTATGGACGGAAACGCTGAAGGGGCTGTGGTGGGACGTCATGGTCGGGAAGGCAGGTGAGGGTGGGGCACCCGGTGAGCCAGGATATTGGGCCTGGGCCTTATTGCTCCCCATCGGGCTAATGGGCTATTTCGTCTTCAGCCGCAAGCATAACTGGATGAGCCGTGTCCCGATTGGAATTATTCTCGGCCTTTGGTCGGGTCAACAGATCCAAGTTTGGTTTAACCGATATGGGCCACAAATCTGGTCATCGATGAAGCCGGTCGTACCGACCACGGGTACTCTTTTCGCCCCTGGAACAATCGGGCTCGACAAAGCCGCCGCAGCTGAAATTAATTCACAGCTCTATCCTTCACAAGCGCTTTCAAATTTGATTTTCATCACAACGCTAATTTGCGTTATGAGCTATTTCTTCTATAGTTTCGAGATGAAGAACAGGTTCCTCCGAGGCATGACGACCTCCGGCCGCTGGCTGCTGATGATCGGGTTCGGTGCGATCTTTGGATCTACCGTAATGATGCGCTTTTCGCTCGTCATCGACCGAATGTATTTCATCTGGATCGAGTGGCTGACCCAAGGAATCCTTCACAGGTAGCTCAAAAAAGACCTAACGATGTGCCTGAAGAAACCGTATTAGCGCTGGTGTTGCGAAGGCGTAATAGCGGCGAATCGGACCGTCGACTCACGTTGTTCACTCGGGAACAGGGCAAGATCGAGGTCATCGCCAAAGGAGCGCGGAAAGCCAATTCGCGTCTGGCCGGCAGCAGCGAACCGTTGAATCTGGTAACGATGTCGATCGCTAAAGGCAAGCTCAACCTGTTCCTGACTCAGGCTCAACCACACACGTCCTTTCCAAATCTCCGAGGCGACTATAAGCGTCTAACCATGGGCCTTGCTTACGCGGAGCTTGTGAACGCGCTAACCACTGCCGACCAGTTGGATGAGGCTCTATTCGACCTTATGGTCGGCACGATACGCCAATTGGACACTCATCCGAAGCCTCTGGTGGCGCTCGTTTGGGGCCAGCTCAAGCTACTTGCCATCGAAGGGGCTACTCCGCTCTGGACCACTTGCGCGGTGACGGGAAAGACGCTGTCCGATAATCCCGCTTGGATATCGGCTTCTGCGGGAGGGTATGTGTCGGCGGGTTCAGAGAGCGGTTTTCGGGACCGATTCAAGGGGTCTGCGGAAATGCTGATCGGCCTCGACCGTTGCGCGGAGCTCGATGAGCCGCCTTCCAACCTCAAACATGGCGTTGAATGCGCGCAGGCCCTTTTGCCTTTCTTCCGGCAGATCGCTCATGCCGCCCTTCCGGCGAATGAGAGCTTGGCGCAGTCGCTTTGCGAGGAAACAGGCAATTCATGTTAAACTCGGCAACGATGAAGCACACTTTTCTCCTTTTCCTCGCCGCCTTGGCTCTTTCGGGATGTACCAAGGGCGGATTCTCTCAGCGAACTCAAGCGGGTAAGGAAAACGTGTTCCGGTATCCGATCGTGACCAACCCAACCACCCTCGATCCCGGCAAAGTGCAGGACGGCGACACCATCGACATGCTTCAACAAATTTACGAGGGCCTCGTCGCGTATGGTGAGGATAACGCCGTAAAGCCGATGCTCGCAGAGAGTTGGGACGTTTCGCCGGACGGCAAGACCTACACCTTCCATCTGCGCAAAGGAGTCAAGTTCCACAATGGGAGGGAAGTGACGGCCGACGATCTCAAATGGACTATGGAGCGGAACACGAATCCAAAGCTCGGGTCTGCCACAGTTCAATACTTAACCGATGTCGTTGGAGTCAAGGAGCGAGCGGCCGGCAAAGCCGATCATATCGAGGGATTGCAGGTTAAAGACCCTTATACGCTGATCATTCAGATCACGGCCTCAAGGCCTTATTTTCTGGGAAAGCTGACCTATCTCATCTCGGCGCCTTTGCCGAGAGAGTCGGTACCTGCGGATAAAGAAATAACCACTCCCGAGCAAATGATCGGCACCGGCCCCTTCAAGATGAAGCAATACGTGGCGAACCAGCTTATCGTGCTCGATGCCAACAAAGACTATCACTTTGGAGCGCCATTGATCGGTAGTATCGAGCGGCCCGTGATCAAGGACCCCGCCACTCGGCTCAATAAATATAAAGGTGGAGAACTCGATCTCGTCCAGCTCGAGCGCCAGGATGTTTCGGCATTGGAAAAAGATCCGAAATTCAAGGACCACTTAAAGCCCTTTGATCGGCCTTCCATCTTCTATATAGGCCTTAACCAGTTGCAATACGCGCCGTTCAAGGACCGCCGCGTTAGACAAGCATTTGCTATGGCCATCAACAAGGATTTGATCGTGCATGAGCTTCTGGGGAACGTGAATACGGTCGCTAACAGTATCGTGCCACCGGGGGTTCCCGGCCATCGGGATAACGCGAAGGCGATCGCGTACGATCCTGCCAAAGCCAAGCAACTCCTCGCTGAGGCAGGGTTTGCCGAGGCCGGCAAAATGCCAGTTGTAGAAATCAGCTTCAGAGAAGACCGGCCGGACATCCGCATCGTGGCGGAAGCGGTGGTCGGTCAGCTTGATAAAAACCTCGGAGTCAAGGTTAAGACCCACACCATGGAGTGGCGCGCGTACCTAGAAAAGAACAACAAGAAGCAAATTCCGTTCTTTCATATGCGCTGGGCGGCCGACTATCTGGATGCCGAGAACTTCTTAAGCTTCATGCTGTCCACCACGGGACCAGAAAACAAGGTTGGATACAGTAATCCA
>JBBREX010000199.1:0-4791 GCA_038225245.1 Fimbriimonadales bacterium
CCCTTCGGGCTTAAGCCCTTCATCATTCGTCATGTGTAATACTCCGGTTGAGGTTCAATTTACCTCAGCCGGGTGTCTCAATTATCCGTGCCGCACCCCAGTCCATTGATCGGTAAGCTTTTGCTGGACCGCATCAAATAACGCGCGATCCATGATCGCCGGCTGTTCGCCGGGTAGGATCTCGTCTTTGTATTTGACCTCGCCGATATAGAAGCGATTGCGGAGCAGATAGAATAAGGACCCCCGGCCGAAGTGAACGCCGCCCCGGGTCGTACCCGTTGCGAGCAGTCTTGATTTGGTTCGGATGTTCCGCTCCCGGAGGTCCCGCACCAGAGCATTGACGCCGCCGAGTTCAAGATAGCGCCGGTAGATCAGTCGGACCCGTTCGGCCTCATCCTCGATGACGGCGATCTTGTCGTTCTTCATGTGATAACCGAGAGGGAGGGTACCGCCGACCCAAAGGCCCTTTCGCTTGGAGGCGGCAATCTTGTCCCGGATGCGTTCGGAGGTGACCTCTCTCTCGAACTGGGCAAATGACAAAAGCACGTTGAGCGTCAGCCTGCCCATCGAAGTCGTGGTGTTGAACTGCTGGGTGACCGAGACGAACGACACGCCATGCGCGTCGAACAATTCGACCAGCTTTGCAAAATCGGCCAACGATCGCGTAAGGCGATCGACCTTGTATACCACGATGACATCAAGCTTCCGACCGCGGATGTCGTCCAGCAATCTCTGCAGGTCGGGACGATCGGTGGACCCACCGGAATATCCGCCGTCATCGTATCGCGACCGGATCAGGGTCCAGCCGGCATGGGCCTGACTCTTTATATAAGCTGAGCCTGCGTCGTACTGGGCATCGAGCGAGTTGAACTCTTGATCCAAACCGTGGTCGGTGGAGACCCGGGTGTAGATCGCGCAGCGGACCGCTTTGATCACAGGAGTCTTCATGATCGAGCCTCTGCTACAGGTCGATCCTCTTTATCCCTCATGCCGAAGAAGCGAGGACCGTTCCACTTTGTGCCGGTAATCGCAAAGGCGACCTTGGAGAGGCTGTCATAGGTTTGGCCATTCCAGGTAAACCCATCGGCCATCACCATCACCCGCTGGGAACGTCGATCCCACTCTCGCACCAACACAGTTCCCGGAGTCAGTTCGGTCCGCTTCTGATCGAAACTGACGAGACGCGTGGACATCGTCATGCCGGTGTCCTTTGCGTCCGTCCGATCAAGAACTTTCCTGGTCTCGTGATCTAAATCGCCTAGGCGATCGGCTTGAATCCGGTAAGCGATGATACCGAAAAGCAAATGCCGCGGCAGGTGATCGGGCGGCAGTCTCTGGAACACGCTTTGCCATCGTGAACGAAGACCCTTGAGATCGAGACCGCGCAGATGCGCAATCTCGCTCTCAATGGAATTTTTAGCCGAGACGCGACCGCTGCGGCGCTTCTCAAGCATCGCATCAGGCCGCCTGCTTCACGCGATCGACGGTGGCGGACGAAGCCTTTCCATCCTTGATGCGGTAGACTCGACCTTTGTCGGTCTGTTCGGAAACTAAATTGAGACCGAGCTTCTTGCGCACCACAGCAGCGAGAAAGCCGCGTACCGAATGCTGCTGCCAATCGGTGGCGGTCATGATCGCGGAGATCGTCGTTCCCGCCGGCATGCGCAG
Organism: Fimbriimonadales bacterium; assembly: GCA_038225245.1. GTDB lineage: Bacteria > Armatimonadota > Fimbriimonadia > Fimbriimonadales > Fimbriimonadaceae > JBBREX01. Next base: position 1,669 of record JBBREX010000199.1, read on the forward strand.
CATCGCCAGGATGCGGGCGTGCTTGGTATCAGGCCGCTTCGCCAGCCGAGTGCGAGACCCGGATTTACTGGTGGATCGTGAAATTGAGCGGGCCGCGGCCTTAGGCTTCGATTTGGGTTTGGTCATGGAATCCTCTGAGGTTCTTGCGACGCTATCCGCCGCACCACCTCAGCCCCGCCGAGCAAACCACCCGGCAGGGCGTGATCCCATGGGCGCGTTTCGAGCCCGCCCAAGCCCGCATAGCAACGCTCCGATCAAGGACAAAAGCCAGTCATTTCTGAGGAAAATATTTGCTTGAAGGGCTAAATCGCCCTTCCGTATCATGGGTTCCAATCCCTCACTCTCGGCCAGTTGCCCGACGAGACGAAGAACCCAGCAAAATAGGGCTTTCTGCAGATCCACGTTTCGGCCTGTGTAGCAGCACTGTGGAGCACCATACAGCCTCTACGATCAGCAAGTTCGCCGATCTGGCGACGGCCAAGCTCCAGGTTTCCTGCTGCAGAATCATTCAGAATCTGTTGTACGATTGGCTATTCTACCGGTCTCGCCGGTCGTTTGGTCGCTACTGCGGGCAAGGTGCGTCAATGGATGCTATAAAGGCGGCAATGCTTGAGGAGGCGCTGAAGGGAAAAGCGGTCGGCGTCCAAATCCTATCCCCGCAACCAGTACACCCCTAGACTCTGGGGGATCGGCCGCCGCCCTCTCAGAAATCCTGAGCAGGGCGGCGATTTCGGCGTAAATCTCGATCTCCACGGGTTTGTATGGCCCTTGTGGATGAATGACGACCTTCTCCACAATCTCCCGAATGGCATCGTGCGCCGCCGCACGGTTATCTACCCCAGCCGTCGCGAGCCTGACCGCCACGGAGGACTCTCCGAAATGCGCCTCTACCATTTCATGAACGCGAAGTTTGGATTGCAGGCGATCCGCAGGCAGCGACTTAAGATCGCACGGATCACCGAGCTTAACGATCCATTTGAATTTCTTCAGGTTGCATCGGCCAATCCGAAAACTCGTGCCCGGTATCAATACGTCAAGCGGGCACTCTCGGAGTACATGGGCTTATTGTGCTTCAGCGAGAGCTGGCGCAACCCTGTGCAGTGGAGCCACTATGCTCAAAGTCATCGAGGCGTCTGCCTTGGCTTCGACGTCGCGGCGTCGACGGGTGCCAGCAAGGTCCGCTACGTGGCGAACCGTATCCCGCCCAATCTTAAAGCGATGAGGAAAGATGGTCCAGCCGCCGTAGCGCACATGCTGGAGCTGCTTACGCTCAAGTTTGAGCATTGGCACTACGAGCAAGAGCATCGCCTGTTTGTCGAGCTCAAGGACAAAGATGAAAGGTCGGGACTGTACTTCTTCGAATTCGGCAAGAATCCGAATTTTAAGCTGAGCGAAATAATCGTGGGGGCCAATTCGGAAATATCGCCCGAACAGATCAAACGTGCTCTTGGACGTCGAGCGGATGAAGTTAAGGCACACAAAGCGCGCCTCGCGTTTCGGACGTTCGAGGTCGTCGAGCAGCGCAATCAAGATTTGTGGCGACCGACGAGAAAGCGAGTCAGCTTACGCGAACCGTCATTTGAAGCCTTGGTAGAAAAGGCGCTCAAAGCTGAATTTCCGAAGAGCTAGGATTTTATCGCTTGACCTGTTCGAAGCAAACGTTGGATGCGTTGCGTAAGTCACACCTTTGCAACATCCCTCAACTTGAACGATTGCCGGTGCATTGGCCGTTGCAAAAGTCCGTTGCAGAATGTTGGGGTGATGCGCGAAGCGTCAACCCCCAATGCCCAGGCAGAAGCAGATGTGCCGGCCGTGGCGATCATTTTCGCTTGGATGCGACGCCGGTCTAGGCATGGTAGAAGGGACTTTGACACGCCACCCAAGGTAAATCATGCTTGATTTGAAAACGAAGACGGATCTTCTGCGCCTTGTGGCCGAAGGCATCCCCGAAAGTCTAACACTGGACTATAAAGCGTCGCCGGCTCTGTCCAAAGACAGCAAGGCACGCGATGAGCTTTGCAAGGACGTGTCTGCCCTGGCTAACTCTGCGGGGGGCCAGATCATCTACGGAATCGAAGAGAAAGATCAAAAGCCGGTCAGGGTTGACGAGGGCAATAGCATCATTACCCGAGAGTGGATTGAACAAGTCATTGATTCGAATGTGCAGCCTCGAATGCTGGGCCTCGTCATTTCTCCCATTCAGCTCGAAAAGGGCTACGGCTATGTGATCACCGTCCCGCAATCGACCAGCCGCGGTGCTCACCAGGCGCCGGACAAGAAATACTATAAGCGGCAAAATTTCCAATCTGTCGCGATGGAGGATTATGAAATCCGCGACATCTTGCGGCGTACCTCGACGCCGGACCTTGAAGCAATGCTCTCGTTCGACGGTCGCCAGGATTCGATTGCGCCTCGGATTGCTGACGGTGCACAGTTCTCCGAAACAATTATTCTTCATTGTACGATACGAAACAGATCAAGCACTCCTGCCCACTATGTAATTGTGGACCTTCTCGTGGATTACGATCTTGCGATCCCCTTTCCGCTACTGCCATTTACTCAAGTGGGAGAGCGCGATCAGGCACCACGGCCAAAAATGCGAATATTTCGTCGGGTTATTAACTCGCCTCCTATGACCCCGGTGTTTCAAGAAGGGGACGTTGAACAGCACAGTGCTCAGGTCGCCGTGCAGATCCCGTTCGAGGTCGTTTCGGGCGGCACGATCTTTCTGGAAACCATCATTAAGTCGCCAGGTGTGCTGGTTTCAGAGGAATGGCAGATCATCGCGAAGGGTGGTGTTCTGACGCTGCGGCCTCCAAAACATATGAGGAAGCCTCGAACTTCGAGCTATGATGAATGGGCCAACAACTAATTGCTAGCGTCAATGCTTACTTGGCTAACGTTGCTGCCATAAAGTTTGCGTCAGATTGGGGTGCGGCACGGATAATTGAGACACCCGGCTGAGGTAAATTGAACCTCAACCGGAGTATTACACATGACGAATGATGAAGCGCTTAAGCCCGAAGGGGCGCCGGAGCGCACCCCCAAAGCAGGCGCAGGCGCCCCTTCGGGCGTCGAAGGCAAAGGCCCGAAGCGCTATACCGTTCAGCGCAAAAAGGCGGT
>JBBREX010000200.1:0-4773 GCA_038225245.1 Fimbriimonadales bacterium
TCACGATGGAGGGCGTACAATACGCCGTCCTTTCCAGTGGCTCCCACCAGCGGCGTTCCATCCGACGATTTGAAGAGAGTAGGCGATGAGCCCCACTCAATGTCCAAGTCAGGCAAATAGGTCGGGAGCAGGAAATAAGACTTGATGTTGAGAGTGGTGGCATCGAGCGCGATAAAGGCCGATCCCCAAGCACCGGCCCCAGGATCCTGCGTCCCTGTGCCCGTAGTGATAAACACGGTGTCCGTAACGGTATCGATGGCTGGAGTGGACCACACGCCCGCGCCTCGATCGTCGTCGGTCGAGAGATAACGGATGACCGGCTGAATCGGACTGCGCAGGTCTATTTTGACCAAGGCTCCTCGAGCAAGCGGGCAATCGCCCAGCGATGAGACGCCGAGGAAAAGCGAATTGCCGGAGAGCATCAGGGAGGACCAGAGGTAAGCGCCCGTGGCGGGATCGGCCAAAGGGACTCGCCAGTTGACATTGCCAGAGTTGATGTCGAGAGCGTACACAGCCGAATCGCCTCCACCGACGTACACGGTTTTGTCCGCTACAACCGCCTGCGAACTGACGCCTGTGGCGGGCATGCAGAAAGGTTGCTCAGGATCCGCCGACTTGCCGACGTACTGTTTCCACAAGATCCTTCCGTCGGCTGCGTTGACTGCATAAAAATAACCGGCCCAGTCACCGAAGTACATGACCCCGTTCACGATGGTGGGGGCGGCAGCGAGCGGAGTGCCAAGCGACAGTTGCCATTGCTGCACCAAGGCTGCAGCGTTTCCCAGACCGAGTTTGGACTCCGAGGTGTTGACACTCGAATGCGCCAGATCGTGCAAGTACATGCTCCAGTCGTCGGCCCAGGCGGGGAGGGCGAGCACGAGGCAAAGTAGCATCAGCGGCACGAGCGCATGGGCGCATCTACCTGGACGACGCGCATGGGCGCATCTTGTAGGGTGTGTCGTTTTTAGGACAGTAAAGTTGGAAGTCGTTGAATCGATTGAATAGTGGACTGGTTTGCGGCGGATCTCCGGAGTTGGATGCGGTTCTGACGAAAGATGCGCCGGGATACTCATGTGACCATTGTGACTCATTACCCTTGCGAATTCGTTTGGCATGATTGGACTGAATCGGCGTAAGTAACTGCCAGATAAAGCATGATCGCAAAAATACTAGATTTGGGGAGCTTGTGACAACGCTGCGCTACCTGATATTGAAGAGGCGGGAATCCCAGGTGACATCACGCGGAGTGGTCGCGGAGATCGCAGGAAACTCAGGATGATCCTGGTTGAGCAAGATGTTGCGTTCGATGCCGCCCGTAACCAACGATGGGACCAGGAGAACCGCGGTTCGTCGCTCCCGGTACCAGCGGTCGCCGAACTTACGGCTGGCTAGCCGATCCGCCGCATCCCATCCGGGCACGTCTTCCGACCGGATTTCCTCGATCAGGACCGAGGAGGGCACGGTTATTTCGATCCAGGAATCTGATCGAGTCAGGCGTCCAATGGTTGCGTGAACCAGAATTTCAAGTAAAGCACCAGCATAGGTCTCCGCTGCATAGATGACGCGCCGGCCCGTTGAGGTCCAACGGGCACCCATAATGGCCGCTCCAGTCCCATCAAACACAACGTGCCGTCGGTCGGATAGGCGAAAGAATCGGAGGGGGCCTTTAAGGAGGGATGCCATAAAACAGCATGCCGAGTACTTCCTCCACCCGCCGGGCACCTAACTCGGTCATAGCGCACTCAATAGGGGCTTGCCCGCCCAATTCGGGATGAGGCTTTTTCAACCATTCCTGGGCATCCTCGACACTGTCCCATACGTAGTCGGCCATGGCGATCACTCGGGCCAGACGCTCAGTACGTTCGCTCTCCGCTGGACTGAGAAGCGTCCGGCGCTTGTAAGTGGCCTCAGGTACGACTTTATACATGAGCAGACTTGCCTCAGCCGGCTTTTCATAAACATGCTGAGCGGTTTTCCGTAAGGCTTGCTTTGGGAGGCCTGCCGCGATTGCGCTAGCCAGATCCATCAAAGAGGACAAGTGGCGGCCTAATATCTCAGGCCCGCCCATTACGTCAGCTACCCGGGAAGTCTCGACCATTGGATACTCCTGGTATCAATATAACAGGGAAGGGGGGTCAAATGATACTTAATTCTGCTTCCGGGCGGTCACGTACCTAGTTGGCAGGCACCAAAGCAGATTCAAACCCGACAGATTGACTTCCGTAAGGCCCCGCTTGGTTAGCTCCTTGGCATACACGGCGGTGTGCAGGATGTCGAGGATTGCTATCCGCCCGCCGGGCTTCAGGACACGGACCATTTCGGCGAGCGCTTGCTCACGATCCCCGCGGCTCGGGATGTTGTGGATTACCAGGCTCGAAACGATGGTGTCGATACTTGCGTCTGCCAGGGGGAGCTTACGGGCATCGGCACTCTCGATCTTGATGCGGTCGGCGACCCCCTCAGCTTTCGCGTTGGCGAGAGTCGCCTCCGGGCCGTTGCCGGACAGATCTTCGCTACGCCAGATGTCTACGCCGATGGCCTTGCCGGTTTTGGACAGTCGTTTGGCAGCTCCGATCAAGAGGAGGCCGCGTCCGCAGCCGACGTCGAGTACCTTTTCGTCACCTCGCCAGGGAAGGAGATCCAGCAAGCGATCGCGCATGCGAGGCTTGGCTACGCGGCTGCTCCAAACCATCACCGCTCCGACGATTAGAAATGTGATGCCGATTGAAAGGAAGATGGCGGTAACGGGATTAGGTCCGTTCGCGATGTAGAGAACTATGGCGAGCGCGGTCAGAGTGCCGCCGCGGACCAATAATTTCCGGACATCGCCCGGAGCGTCCAAGCCGTAATCGGGCTGGCCGGCTTTCAAGCGATCGCTTCCACGCGCTCCAGGGGACGCTTGTACTTGCACTCGCCGTTGGGACACTGAGCTACGGCTCCGGCCTTGAGCCACTTCTCGATCAAGTAACTGCTGCCGCACTCCGGACACTTCTCGCTCAGGGGCTTACCCCAGGCCACGAAATCGCACTCGGGGTAGCGATTGCAGCCGAAGAACGTCTTGCCCTTCTTGGAGCGTCGCTCCACGATCTCGCCTTCCGAACAGTTGGGGCACGGCACGCCAATCGTATTTTGCTTGACGTACTTGCACGCCGGATAATTCCCGCAGGCGGTAAACTCGCCGAACCGGCCGAACTTCTTGACCAGGTTGCTGTCGCACTTAGGGCATTTCTCGTCCAGCGGCACATCGGGTTTCTTCTGCGCTCCACCGATCTGCTTAGTTGTCTTGCAATCCGGATAGCCGGAACACGCATAGAACTGACCAAAGCGCCCCTTCTTCAGCACCATCGGACGGCCGCAGTTTTCGCAATATTCCTCGGCGTCCTGCTCCGTGAGATCCGCCTTGTCGACGTCCGGTAGATCGACGGTCAGCTCGCGCGTATTGGTGCAGTCGGGATAACCTGTGCAGGCTATAAAGCTGCCGTGCTTGCCCCATTTGATCACCATCGGCTTGCCGCACTTGTCGCAAATCAAGTCGGTGGGCTTCTCCATCCGTTTGATGTCCGTCATGTGCCGGGCGGCATGGGCGAGTGTCTTCTCGAAACGCTCGTAAAACTCCGCCATGGAGGCGCGCCAATCGATCTTACCTTCCTCGATTTCGTCCAACTCCTGCTCCATCTTGGCCGTGTACTTGACGTTGAACAGTTCTTCGAAGCTCTCCAGCAGCAGATCGGTCACGACCATGCCCAGCTCAGTGGGCGTGAACCGGCCGCCTTCTTTCTTGACGTATTCGCGTTCCTGAATGGTCGACAGGATGGACGCGTAGGTGGAAGGCCGGCCAACTCCATCGGCCTCCAGTTCCTTGACTAGCGTAGCCTCATTAAAACGGGGAGGCGGCTCGGTGAAATGCTGTTCGGGTTCGATGGCCTTGAAGCGAAGCTCCTCGCCTTGGGTTACTGCGGGCAACCGGTTCTTCAGCTCCTCGTCTTCCTCGTCCTTCTGGTCCTTGCCTTCTTCGTAGACCTCGAGGAAGCCCTTAAATTTCGGAACGCTGCCGGTGGCGCGGAAGATATAGGTCGCGCCATCTTTGCCTTGCGCTGACACGTCGATGGTAGTTTGATCGAAAACGGCCGGGGCCATCTGCGAGGCCACGAAGCGCATCCAGATCAGCCGGTACAGCTTCAGCTCGTCTTCTTGAAGATATTGCGCAATCTCGTCCGGAACTCGCAGGGCGGAGGTGGGACGGATGGCCTCGTGCGCATCCTGAGCGTCCTTTTTACTCTTGTAGATATTCGGCTTGGCCGGAACGAAGGGTGCTCCGTAGCGCTCCCCAATCATCTTTCGGACTTCATCGAGCGCGTCGTTCGAGACCCGGGTGGAATCCGTACGCATGTACGAGATCAATCCGACCGATCCTTCTTTTCCAACTTCGATGCCCTCATACAAGCGCTGGGCCAAGCCCATAGTGCGTTTCACGCTGAATCGCAATTTGCGCGAAGCTTCCTGTTGCAGAGTGGATGTAATGAACGGCGGCGCCGGATTGCGACGCTTCTCTTTGGTGCCAACGGACTGCACAATGTACTTGGCACCATCGACCTGATCGACAATGGCCTGCGAAGAGGACTGGTCGGCGATCTCGAGCGCCTCATCATTCTTCTTGGTGAAGTGGGCGGTCAAGACCGGCGGCTTCTTCGCGTTCAATTGAACGTCTATGGTCCAGTATTCGCGCTTCTCAAAAGCGCGGATCTCGCGTTCACGATCGACGATCAGCCGCAG
>JBBREX010000201.1:0-4765 GCA_038225245.1 Fimbriimonadales bacterium
GCCGCGCCGCCATCGCGAATGATAGGGGGGACGGCGCAGAAAGTCTCAACGTTATTGAGAATGGTCGGACTCTGCCATGCTCCTGAGACCGCGGGAAAAGGGGGCTTCAGTCGTGGGATCCCACGCTTGCCTTCAATCGAATCGAGCAGCGCCGTCTCTTCACCGCACTCGTAAGCGCCCGCTCCGGAATGTGTGTAGACATCGAAATCGAACCCCGTGCCTTGGATGTTTTTCCCGAGGTAATTTCGTGCATACGCTTCCTCAATGGCCCGATCCATCATTTCGATCAGGTATCGATATTCTCCGCGGATGTAAATAAAACCTTTGCGCGCGTCAATCACGCGAGCTGCGATCAGCATGCCTTCGATCAGCGACTGCGGATCGTTCTCCATCAACAGTCGATCCTTGCAGGTTCCCGGCTCGCTCTCGTCCGCGTTCACGATGATGTACTTCGGTTTGGGCGAATTGCGGGGTACAAAGCTCCACTTCATGCCGGTCGGAAAGCCAGCGCCGCCACGTCCGCGCAGGGCTGAAGTCTTGAGCTCGGCGACGATCTCCTCAGGGCTCATGCCCATCGCTTTGTGAAAAGCCTTGTAGCCGTCGTTCGCGAGATAGGTATCGAGCGCGGCCGGGTTGGGCAGGGTGAAACGCTTGCTCAGGACTTTAACTTCGAGCGGATTGGGTTCGTTGTAGAGCATTCTGGCTAGTGTTGCCCTGGACCGGGCCCCGTTTCAATGTTAAGAATGCGATCTTCCAGGATCGCGACCCGATCTTCCAGAGTGCATTTGCTGATTTCGTAGTCGTGCAGCCGGTTACTCACACCCTTGCCGTAGCCATGAAAAGCAGTGAGCAGCCTTGTCTCAATGTCGCGGGCAAGTTCGGTCATATGGTCCGTGATTCGAGTCTCCCTTTCGCCCATCTCGCCCCTGAGCTGCTCCCCGAGTTGCGCTATATCCTGTTTTGTAGCCTCCCTAAGCTGTGCAATATCCTGTTTTGTTGCCGGTGATTCATTGTCCATTGTGCGATCCTCCCTTCCTCAATGCGCCCACCAACTGATCCAGTTTCTCCGGAGTCACAAAATGATGAAAATCATAGTTCACCTGAATCGCCGGAGCCCACGAGCAGGCGCCGATGCACTCCACCTCTTCGAGCGAAAAGACACCATCCGCCGTCACTTCCTTATGTCCGACTCCCAGGGTTTGCTCGGCATGGTGCAGCAATTCCTCACCGCCTAGCAGCAGACAACTGATGTTGGTGCAAACCTGGACGTGGTACTTGCCCATCTGTTTGCGACGCAGCATCGAGTAATAGCCGACCACTTCGTCGACTTGCAACGGCGTACATTTACATCGCCGGGCGATTTCTTCGACCAGCTCATGCGAGATGTGCCCTAGTTCATCCTGCGCGTACAGAAGCATAGGAACCACCGCTGAGCGCGTGCGGCCCTGCGGATAACTAGCGAGCATCTTCTCGAATCTGGCTTCGAGCTCGGGCGTGAACGTCATCAGCGGTCCACGTCCCCTAAAACGAAATCCAGGCTACCCAGAGCGGCGATAGAATCCGCAATCAGCCGGCCTTCGAGCAGATCGGGAAGCGCCTGCAAGTTCCCGAAACTCGGAGTGCGCATGAATACGCGATACGGTCGCGAAGTGCCGTTGCTTACGATGTAGTAGCCGATCTCGCCGCGCGGCGATTCAATCACCTGATAAGCTTCCCCGGCAGGCACTCGATACCCTTCGGTGATGATCTTGAAATGATAGATCAGCGCCTCCATTTGCGTCTTCATCTTCTCGCGCTCGGGCAGCACGATTTTCGGTGAATCGGCCACAAACGGTCCGTCCGGCATGCCCTCCAAAGCCTGCTTAATGATGCGCGTGCTCTGGCGCATCTCCTCCAGACGAATACGATAACGCGCGTACACGTCGTTCTCGGTGTGGACCGGGATCTCGAAGTCGAACTTCTCGTAGCTCGAGTACGGTTCCGATTTGCGGATGTCCCATTTCAAACCAGCGGCGCGAATCAAAGGTCCCGTCACTCCCAGGTCCAGCAGGTCTTCGAGCGGCACCATGCCGACGCCCTTCGTACGATCCAGCCAGATAGGATTGTTCTCGAGCAGTTCGTCATACTCGTCGACCTTGCTGGGAAAATTGTTAATGAACTTGCCGACCGCCTGCTGCCAGCCTCGCGGTGGTTCGAGGGCCAAGCCACCCGGGCGGATGTAACTGGTCATCATGCGCTGACCCGAGAACATCTCGAAGATTCGCAGGATATCTTCGCGCTCGCGGAAACAGTAGAAGAATACGGTCATCGCCCCGATGTCGATGGCATGCGTTCCAAGCCACACCAGATGGCTATTGAGGCGGGAGAATTCCGCCATCATCACACGCATCCATTGCGCTTTTGGTGGGATCTCAATGTCGCCGATCAGCTTCTCGACGGCCAAGGCATATACCAGATTGTTGGCGAGGTTGGACAGGTAATCGACGCGGTCCGTCAGAGTAACAACCTGCGACCACGTTTTCACCTCACACTCTTTCTCAATTCCGGTGTGAAGGTAGCCAATATCGGGAGTGGCGCTTACAATATTTTCCCCATCCAACTCGAGCACGATGCGCAACACGCCATGTGTGGACGGGTGCTGCGGACCCATGTTCAGCGTCATGCGATGGCGCCGTGTGTCCTCCTGCGATGGCACGATGTCGATCGTGTCCGTATGTGCGAGCAGTTCTTGCATGATCGTTTCTTAGGTGTCCGTATCCATGTGTCCAAATCTATTCGTTTTGATAGCTGTACTTGTGTCCGTGGACCGGATAATCTTTCCTGAGCGGGTGGCCTTCCCAGTCGGCGGGCAAAAGGATCCGCCGAAGATCGGGGTGGTTGCGAAACCCGATGCCGAACATATCGAAGATCTCACGCTCGTACCAGTTCGCCGAGCGCCACACGCCCGTCATGGACTCGATTTCCAGGTCGGCTTCCGACACCCAGCACTTCAGACGTATCCGTTGGTTCCTCTGAAGCGAATGCAGCAGGTACACGACTTCAAAGCGCGGATCGGCTGGTGTCCAATCGACCGCCGTGATGCCGCTCAGCCTATTAAATTCCTGGCTGGTCTTCAAAAAAGAGCACACTGGCACAATCCGGTCCCGAGCGATAAAGAGCGTTGGCTCATTGTGATCGTTGTGGCCACCCGTGATTGCCTCGGGCTCATGTGTGTGGAGTGCCAAGGCGATCGCGTCGTTTTTCAGAGTTTCAGGAATCATCTATTTAGGGACTGCGCTGGGGACTATCTTTATGGACCGCGGAAGCTCTTCGCTCGACCAGTCCAGAGCGCCCTTCTTCCAGACGTAGAAAAATCCAACGAGCACCAGACCGATAAACAGCAGCATCTCGAAAAAGCCAAATATCTTCAGTTGGCGATATACCACCGCCCACGGATACAAGAACACCGCTTCGATATCGAAAAGGATGAAGACAATCGCGACCAGATAGAATTTTACGCTGAACCGGTCGCGCGCCGAACCTGTGGGAGCGATGCCGCACTCATAGGGGGACTCCTTCACCTTGTCTTTCACCTTCTTCCCTAGTAAGAACGAGATTCCGATCAGCCCGGCCGCGATCGCAATGGCGATGACAAGCTGAACCAAAACAGGGAAGTAGGTCTCGGCGTAGGAAGTGGGCATGTGTGCGGTGACTGAGTACGTTAAAGGAGAAGCCTTACAATTTGACTATAATAAGGGTCGAAACAAGCTGTCAAACAGCTTGAGACAATTATCGATGCAAACCGTTAAAACAAAAGAGATTCAAATTGTCGTGAACGGGATCGCGCGTTCAGCCCCGGGTGAAATCACAATGGCCGGGTTGCTGGCGTTTTTAGATATTTTGCCGGACCGGGTAGCCGTGGAACTGAACGGCATGATCGTGAAAAAGCAGGACTGGGCCGCTACCTTGATCGGTGCTGGAGCCAAGCTGGAGATTGTGCAGTTCGTCGGAGGCGGTTGAGGGGTAGTCATCTTCTTCAACTTTGCCTATTGACTTCCCCCACAGGTTAAGTACAATTTCTATGGCCGCACATTTTTTCCTAAACGCAAACGGGGCAACATGTTCAAAACAAAGAAATCACGTCCTGATACAGAAATCCAGAGCCGGACTTTCAGCAGCAGCGACGTATCCCGTATCGCGGAAGTCAGCTTGCGGCAGCTCCAGTGGTGGGACGAGCGCAAGGTCGTTTCCCCCCGGCATGAGGGGCACAAACGGGTTTATCACCCCGAAGAAGTGATCGAGATTACAGTTATCGCCGAGCTTCGTCGCAAGGGTTTCTCGCTGCAAAAGATCCGTCGTGTGCTTCGTTTCCTCCAGCGCGAAATGGGAAAACGACTCAGCGACGTTCTGGAAAAGCAATCCGACCTTCACCTGGTCACCGACGGTAAGGCGATCTTTCTCGAAGACCAGCACGAACGCATCATCGATATTCTCAAAAATGCTCGGCAGCCCATGTTCGTGGTCTGCGTGAGCGATCAAGCCCGGCGTTTGGGTGATCCACCGAAAAAGCCGGCAGCTCGGACAGAGACCGGTATCCGCAAGTCCGTCCGGAGCGCCTGAGCCTTCGGTCATTCGATCAACTCCCAGCATTTTCTAATCGAAGAATGAGCCTGAAGGAGCCGTAAGGCTCCGTTCCGCTGGTCTCCTTTTTTAGTTTGGATTTCCTATAGATATTCGTGCGGTGGAAAAGTGGGAATCCTGCCTTTGGATTTCCACTTTTCCACCG
>JBBREX010000202.1:0-4727 GCA_038225245.1 Fimbriimonadales bacterium
GGAATGATTCCCAAGCTGAACGCGGCAATCGATGCGATCAGCGGCTCCGTGCCCGAAGTGCATCTCCTCAATGGCAGCACCCCGAATTCGCTTTTGATCGAAGTATTCACCGACAGCGGCATCGGTACCATGATTCGGTCAGGCAATTCTGCGTCATTCTGACGCCCGCGTCGTCATTCTGAGCCCGCGAAGAATCTCTGCTCTTATCGTGCGCCTATGTCCGAGATCCTTCATTCCGTTTAGGAATGACACGGCACAGCGTGATTCTCGGTCCTCCCGCAATTTTGAGCCTATCCGACATTCGGACGCCCGCGTCGTCATTCTGAGCCCTCGAAGAATCTCTGCTCTTATCATGCGCCTGTGTCAGAGATCCCTCACTCCGGTTCAGGATGACCAGGGGCTCGGTTCTACCAAGACATCCCTTCCGGCGAAGGTTGGTGGCCCGGGAAAATCTCCTCGATTTTCGCCAGAGTTTGCTTGTCGAGGCTGATCTCGAGCGCTCTCAACGACCCGTCCAGCTGTTCCAGAGTTCGTGGACCAATAATGGGCGCGGTCACCGCTTTCTGATGGAGCAGCCAGGCCAAAGCCATGTCGGCAGGTTTCTCTTTAGCTTCCGAGCACAGGCTTTCCCAGGCTTCCAGCTTCTTGCGATTGCTGGTTATCTTTTCCTGCATTTGCTCCGACGCTCGCCTGCCTTCCGCCGCCTTTTGGAGAACGCCACCCAACAGACCTCCGTCGAGCGGACTCCAGGGGATGACTCCAAGCCCATAACCCTCGCAGGCGGGAAGTAAATCGAGCTCCGGCAAGCGAGCGAACAAGTTATATCGGCATTGCTCACAGACTAATCCCAAGAAGTGCCTCGATCTTGCCGCCTCATTCGCCTGGGCGATGTGCCAGCCCGCGAAGTTCGAAGAGCCGACGTAAAGCACTTTGCCCTGTTGGACGAGTAATTCCATCGCCTGCCAAATCTCGTCCCAAGGCGCTTCCCGCCAAACGTGGTGCATTTGATAGAGGTCGATGTAATCGGTTTGAAGCCGTCGCAAGGAACCCTCGCAAGCCCGTCGAATGTGCAGGGCGGAAAGACGGCTCGTATTAGGCCAATCGCCCATGTCAGCATAAACCTTGGTGGCAAGAACGGTTTTCTCGCGACGCTCGCCACCCTTGGCAAACCATCGTCCGATGATCGCCTCCGTTACGCCCTCGCCCTTTTTCCATCCATAAACATCTGCCGTGTCGAAAAAGTTGATCCCAATCTCGTGGGCCCGGTCCATGATCGCATGGCTATCGTCCTCCGTTGTTTGAGGTCCGAAATTCATCGTGCCCAGGCAAAGCCGGCTAACCTTTAAGGCCGTTCGGCCCAAATTCTTGTATTGCATTTCCTTTATCTACCGCGGGAGCCTGCGATTAGTCTTTACCTTTCAAGTAAACAAAGTCACCGAGGCTCTTCGACACTTTGCGCGGCGTTTCGCCATCGATGCAGACGACGGTTAGGGCGCGCGCTCCGGTCCTGCGTGCCACACGCCAGCCGATCCCTTGTCCGTACATGACGTGACCGGAGCCGGCGATGACCACCAAGATTGCCTTGGGGCTCTGTCCCCGCTTCTCCATCGCCTGGATCGCGGAATCCGCCATCGCTTCGTCCCAGAGCACTTGAGCGGCATAAATATGCTCGCCCTGATAACCCATTGGAGGATGCCCTCCCATGAGTGCGTCGAAAATCATGCGATGATCCTGATTTCCGAGATAGAGGTTGGGGATTTGTTTCATTTGGGCCATACTCAAGCCCTCGACCCCGGCTTTGCCAACGGTCCGAACCAGGTCACGCGAAATATTTAGAGCCGCCATTGGCAGTTTATTCTGGCGAATGGCTTCAAAAATTGGACGGTAAAGGGCGTAGTCGAATCCCCATTGGCTCTTCCAGCGACTTTGCTCGATAAACCGCTCCTCCGTCCAAAGACCCGAAGTCCAAGGGTCTAGCTCGTCCGCAACTTCGCGAGTAAACATTTCGAAACCGACGATCACCCGACGACCCTTTTTGACTAACGCTTCGATCACCTCCGCTTGAAACAGGTGATGTTCGGGGTTGGTGTGGGATTCCCCGATCAAAACGTACCGAACGTCGTGAGCCGCCAACGCAACGTCGCCCGCGGTTGCCGATTTGCCTGTTTTCAAATCAGTCAAGCCAGGGTTGATATCGGTTAACGAAGCGCGATTGATGGGCAGAGTGTAAGGATCCCGCTCCTGAATCTTGGCGGTGACCAAAAGAAGCGCGGCAATGACAACCATGCCTTGATGATGCCACACGGAGTCGAAGGTAGCATCCATGCGATGAGATTCTTGCTCTTGGCCTGTTCACTCGCAATCGGCGCATGCTCCCACCCTCATTCGGAGGTAAGCGAGTCGAGCCTTCCTACAACACCAACTAGGACGCCGATAACCGTCGATTCTCCGCGCGCCCTCTACGAGCAGTGTCGATCTGGGGCCGTGCATTTGGCGGGAGCCTCGGAGACGATCGAAGAGGCTCTCGCGTTGGCTAAGAAAATTGCTCGCACCGCACCGAAGGCGATGAAAGAAGCTCTCGGCGATGCGGAAACGATGATCGACAGCGCGGGAGCAGGCATCGCCGACTTCGTCACCGAGCCTCCCTCGTTCGAACAGTTTCAAAAATCGATAGTAGCTCAAGACGAAAAAAGGCTTAAAGCAGTGCAAGCCGCCAACGATGGGCTACACGACCTCGATGAGGCGCGCGGAATAGTCGAAAGCATCTCCGAGGACGCGAAAGGCCCGCTGAAGACGCAGGTCACAAGCCTAACGAGCATGTTCGACGTTTGCGTCCAAGACTTAGAAGATGCCATCGGATCGCTCGGTGGAAAGATCGAGAAAAACGATTAACGTGGTGCCGGGGGCGGGACTCGAACCCGCACTGAGTCGCCCCAAGTGGTGTTTGAGACCACCGCGTCTACCATTCCGCCACCCCGGCGCGAAATCCTAAGATACCTGAGGCAGTGCTGAGCCAGGCGCTTCGACCGGGCGCCCAGGCATCGATGTGACAGGCAGCGAACCGGCCAAATGAATCTGCGTTTCTTCGGCCGCTTCTAGAATGATGAGGGTCACATTCTCGCGCTCTCGAAGTTCATCCGAATAGCCCGTTCCCGCTAGATTGAATTGAACCGTCACCTCGATCCCGGTGTCGCTCAACCCGGTGGCCCGCACGAACTGACCGTCCGGACGAATCGCCTCGTTGCTTTCAAGACTTTTTCGGACGACCTCGCAAAAACTCAAGATGCGCTCTTTGGGAGTGTCGAGAGCCACCTTGGCGGTGATCTTTATTCCCAGGAAACGTCTTGCCCCCATGTTCTCCACGCTTGCTTTGATGAGAGTGCTGTTGGGCAATGTGATGAGAGAATCGCCCCCCGTACGGATTCGCGTGCTTCTGAGATTAATCTCTTGCACCATGCCTTCGACCGTACCGATTTTTATCCAATCGCCAATTGCAAAGGGCATATCGAAGATGATGGTTAGGGAACCGAACACGTTCTCCACGCTATCCTTGGCCGCTAGCGCGATAACCAAGCCACCCAAGCCCAGCCCTGCCAACAGCGCACCCACGTTGTAGCCAAAAGACGCGACGATGGCGAGAACTCCGGCAATCACGATGAGCGAACGGACGACCTTTCCGAAGAACGGCAAGAATAAGTTTTCGGCCCTCTTTTCGCCACTTACTTTTTGGGCTAAATGCTCGCTCGCCGCCTCCCATATAGCCCACGCGAGCATGATCAAAGACAATATGCCGAAGATTCGCAAAACGCCGACCATCGGACCCTCGAGCCAAGTTGGTAACGCCACATAGGGAAGCGATTCAAGAGCAACTCCGGCGGCGGTCAGCCAACCGCTCGCGCGTTTCAGCTGCTTGGCCGTCGCAAGTGCCGTGGGTTGCCCCATGACTCGCGACCGCGCCCGCAATACGAGGGACATGAGAATTCTTCCCAGCCGGGAGGCTAACCAGCATGCAACGGCGATTCCAATCAATCCAAGCCACTGCCAAGTCATGAGCAGAAATCCGGTGTCGCGCATGGCAGGGGGAAAAAGATCCCGAAACCGAACGGCGGGCGAAGGCTCACTCGTCGTCAAGGGATTGATATCTTGTGCCAATGAGGCGATGCCGGCGAGCAATAGGGCAGCTACCGCACGGGCACGATTCGATCTCAGCACAAACCATTTAAGCACGGTTTGGCGACTACTGGGCATCTCGTCCGGCGATTTTCCGCAAGGCAACCGCAAGCAATGGCGCAAACACAATAGCAGGCAGAAAATTTTCCGAAGGCAACTTCTTGATTTCAGCAAGGCCCAAGCCTATCGCCAATAAGATCAGCCCTCCCGCCGCGCTGGCCTCGGCGAGCAATGCGGGATTTTCGGCAATCGATCTAAAACTGCGCGCAAAGAGGGTAAGGAGTCCTTGCACGACAAGCACTACGGCCGCCGTTACCAGCACTCCCGGTCCGAGAGTCGCCGCGAAAAACACCGCCGCAATTCCATCCATGATCGACTTGAGAGCGAGCAACTCGATATTGTTTTCCAAGGCATCTCGCATACATCCAAGCAGCGTCATGGGACCCACGCAAAACAGCACGCTCGTTGTGATGAGAGCCTCGTTGAACCGCCCCGCTCCACCCAGACGTGCTCTCGTCCATTCCGCGAAGGAAGCGAGCTCGATGTCGATTCCGATC
>JBBREX010000203.1:0-4688 GCA_038225245.1 Fimbriimonadales bacterium
ACCCGAATTGCCGCCCATCGATGATAAGTTCGTCATCGGCAAGAATGGCAATGCGGGCGCCCCCAGAGCGGGCGGTAAGTAGTCGTCTCCACTGTTTCTAGGGTGGGCCACCGGGCTCACCCTAGAATTGAACTAGGTTTGGAACAAAACTCCAATTTTTGGAGTCTTTTTCGTGAACATGCTTGTGTTTTGCGAAAAAATGGCTTATCATAAGGGTGTCCTAATACCAATGGAGGTCAATTATTCTAATGCGTAAAGCATTTACCCTCATCGAACTACTTGTCGTCATCGCGATCATCGCAATTTTGGCGGCGATTCTATTCCCTGTCTTCGCCCAAGCGAAAGCTGCGGCAAAGAAGACTTCGTGTATCTCGAACTGTAAGCAAGACGCTCTTGCCAAAGAGATGTATCTCGGCGACTACGACGATACGTACGTCTTGATTCAGTATCGAAACAACTATCGGGTCGACACGACTCCCCCTGACAGCAATATCGGCGTGCTTCTTCAGCCTTACATGAAGAATGTGCAGATCCTTTCTTCACCAGCCGATCCTGCAGGCGTCTCCGAGCGTGATTCGAACGCGCCAATACCTTCGGGCCGAGTGGCAGTTGCGTTCAGGCAGGCTCAGCTCCAATTCAACCTTGGTCTGTTGATGGACTATGGCTACAACACCCAGTACTTCTGCGTAATGGGCGCAAACTGTGCGACTGGCTCGGTTGACAACTTCAAGCCGATTCCCATCGGCGCGTCCCGCATCTCCGACGTCGCTCAGACGATCTATGTCATTAATAGCGTTTGGGATCGAACGAGCAGCGGAACCCCATTCGGCGGCGGAAACTGGGGAGTCGATCCTCCTTGCCGACGCGACAGTAATAACAACGATACCTTCCCGCCCGCCGGCGACTGCACGTCGCGCTGGTGGTGGGGTGGTTGGAATCCGACCACGCCTTTGGCCGGTAATCTTTACGGTTACGCTTGGCCTTGGCACACGGGTAGCGGCATCGCCGTCGTCGGCTGGGCCGATGGCCACGTCACTGCGAAAAGAATGTCGGCGCTGGCCCAAGGCTGCGACGTTCGAAACGGATGGGCTGGTCGCATTTATGATACTTCCAAGTATCTTTGGGACCTAGACTAACTGCTAAACTTCGTGGGTGGGACGACAAAACGTCCCACCCACGTCATTTATTTTCAAGGAGATCCCATATGCAACAAAAATTGCCCCAGGGAGTAGTTATCGCGCTCATCGCGATCGTCGTCGTCGGTCTCGGAATTCTCGGTTGGAAATTCTTAGGAAACGCAAACGGCGATTCGGTCAAAGATCGCTCTGAGATCGCCACCGAGCTAAAGGATGCTTCGAAAAAAGCAGGTCAGGATGCTATCCCCGACTTGCCTCCAGACAAAGATACGATTTCTATGGGCGGCGGAAAAAAATAAGCCTAAGGCTTCATGCCTCCGCTGCTTATGTGAGTCCCTCAATCCGTTCGGGTTGAGGGTTTTTCTTTTATCGGTGTCGGCTGCCAAACTTGTATCCCTCAACCCGTGCCGGGTTGAGGGTCTTCCTTTTATCGATGACGGCTGCCACACTTCGAACGCGTGTTCTGCGCTTTGGAGCAAGATTGCTTCGGCCGCCGTGGGCCTAAATAACAGGACCCTCAACCCGGAACGGATTGAGGGATATGACTGCTGGGATTTGTATCCCTCAACCCCGTGCCGGCTTAAGGTTATTTTAGATCATATTCCGGCGCTTCCCAAGGTCCAATCTGGTCCAGCAAAAGTCCGCTAGGACCAGCAAATCTCTGCACAAGCCCAGGCGTGATCCGCAAACCATCTTCCTCGTTCCACAATCCTTCGTCAAACATCCAGGCGCTGCAGCAAAACCAATTCGTCGCCTTTTCGCAGAGTCCCTTTCTCACAGGATTATTATGTATATATTCTACTTTTTGCATGAATCCATACTCACTATCGATCGTGAACGCGCGGAAACTGACTTGCCAGAGGGCTCGGTCGTTGAGGCCTGCTTGGTCTGCGAACTGAGTTCTCTCTTCTAAGGTGAGCCTCGGCAAAAGGCGCTTTGGCGAGTTGGATTTCAATCGGTTCATTAGCCAGCTCGAGTCCTTCCCCATCGGCATGCGAGCGAGCAAGTGGATATGATGAGGCATGACTACAAATGCATGCAATCCTGCCCTGTAGTAGGCTATATCATTCAACAAGCTAGCCGCCATGAGGTTTCGCATCTCATCTCGGGCGAAAACCAGCGCGAAGCTGAGGACGCTCGTGGTCAGGAACACCAGTTGGTTGTTCTCGCCGAAGTTAAGGCGATGGCGATATCTGGCCATGCAACTCTCGTTCGCTGTTTTTCGGTCCTATTCCTTTCTGTTAGACCCTTATCCCCGGAACGGATCGAGGGATGAAGCAAAGGGAACCCTCAACCGGCACGGATTGAGGGATAGAAGAATCGTGTTTAGGCGGCGGCTGGGTAAACCTTATAGGTGCCGATCGAGAAGATTGGCAATAGTCGCCTTTGGGACCGCGCCCACCATCCGGTCGACCTCTTTTCCGCCTTTGAAAACGAGCAGGGCGGGGATGCTCATCACCCCATAACGAGTCGCGATGTCACCCTCACGATCCACATCGACCTTATAGACGCCCGCTTTTCCCGCGTATTCAGAGGCCAATTGCTCGATCGAAGGGCCGATGGCCTTGCATGGGCCGCACCATTCCGCCCAAAAATCCACTAATACCGGAACTTCCGAACCCAATACTTTCTGCTCGAACTCGGACGTCGAAACCGCTAATTCAGCACCCATAATTCTTGATCTCCTATCTCGAAAGTTAAGCTTAACCGCCTTTCTATCTGGTTCTACGTTTCGCAGCGCCCCCGCATTTACTCTGAAAATGTTGCTGGGGCGAGGACCTTGCGATTGCAATACCGCGCTAACAATTTGGTATACCCTACGATTGGATGCGCACGGGAATGTAACCGTCGAGCGCTTTCTTGCCGTCCTAATACGTACGGAATGGTAGGAATAATAGGAGGCAGTTTGAACTTCAACAACAGTTTAAAGGCGATCACGGTGGCGGTCTGCCTGTTTTCGCTCGTGGCGGGTGGAGAGGCCCAAAATCGACGGCATCGACGACATCACAAGAGGGTGGTTCACCATCGAAAGACGGTCGTCCGACGTGTTGCAACGGGAGTTCGAGCAAGCAGCTCTGAAAACTCCCTGGTCGGCATCAAGCTCTATGATTCCGGTACTCGGGTGGTAACCCTTTACGGGACTCCGGACGAGATCCAAGCGATCTCGGTGGGCGGCAGCTCGGTAGGTCCCACTGGAGGGGGAGGAGCACCCGGACCGGGCGGACCCGCAGGTAGGGGCGGGGGAGGCGGAGGCAAGCTGGGAGGAGGCGGAGGCGCATTAGCACCGGCAGGCTGGACAGGCCCCGAGCAAGGCTTAATCGGCGATCCCTTCGACATGGGCCCGACGAATATCAACCAAAGCAAAGGCGGGGGGTTTGGCGTTGCTCCTGAAGGCGGAGGCGGCGGTCCTGCCCCTAGCGCCGGAGGAGGCGGAGGAGGAGGCCGATTAGGCGGTGGTGGCGGGGGCGGCGGCCAAGCTACGAATAATGTCGCGTTTACTCGCTGGGTGTATCGGCGTGGCCCCTCTAAATACGGCTTTGTGATGGATAACCACATGAGAGTCGTGCAAATCGAAGCGATCGGCCTGAACGACCCTCGAGCGCGAACTCGACGTGGAATCGGCTTTGGAGCTACTTTCGCTCAAATCATTAAGAAATACAATGCTCCCGATGGGTATGAGATCGGCGGAGACAATCTGATGGTTCGTTACCTTCAGAGGGCCAAAGTGGCCTTCCGCATGAATCGCCTTGCTCCGAACAAGCCGCATCAGGTCACGGGCATCGTCGTGGCGGCGGGCAAAGCGTAGGAGAGCGTTCGATTTGTCGGACGATATCGATCGCATTCGGTCACGGATCGATATCGTCCAACTGGTTGGGGAACGGGTATCCCTCAAACGGGCCGGTAAGAACTGGAAGGGGCTTTGCCCTTTTCATGACGACAAGCGGCCCTCGTTCGACGTTTCGCCAGAAACCGGACGTTATCGGTGTTGGTCGTGTGGGGCGAGCGGCGATATCTTCAATTGGGTGATGGAAACCCAGCGCCTTGCTTTTCCAGAGGCTTTGCGCGTGCTTGCCCGACAAGCGGGCATCGAGCTGAGCGCGCAATCTCATCGTGATCGAGGAGGCCGCGAAAGGCAAGAAGAAGCGATGGCATCGGCGCACACATTCTTCAGAACCTCGCTCTCAGGCGACTCCAGCGCGCAGGCGTATTGCCAGATGCGCACTTTGGATCAGTCGATTTTAACTTCGTGGGAACTAGGCTATGCACCAGATCACGGACACGCGCTGGCTACCCACCTCAAGAAGGCAGGCTTTAGCCTAGCCGAATGTAAAGAGCTTTTCCTGGTAGATGAAGATGATTCGGGAGGTTTTTACGATAAGTTCCGGGGCCGGCTAATGTTCCCGATTCGCGACGAACGCGGCGGTCTCGTGGCTTTCGGCGGGCGAATCTTATCCGATGGGCAGCCAAAGTACATCAACAGCAGCGACACGCCCTTGTATAGCAAGCGGCGGGTGCTATACGGAATGAATCGAGCCAAAGAAAAGATTGCAA
>JBBREX010000204.1:0-4662 GCA_038225245.1 Fimbriimonadales bacterium
CAAAAGGTTTGGGTAAAAAGTGTGGAAAACTTATTTTTGCGTCAAAAATAGCAAGAAATAGTTTTGTTCTAAAACCACGGCCTTCGAGATTATTTCGAGTTCACTAAAGCTAAGTCGGTGTGGCCCTTCAGCTTTTCCTCGAACATCGCCTCGTTTGGTGAATCGGTTGCCTCGATGCTAAATGCTCCTTCTGAATCTGCACTTGCCCGAACCGTTCTATTCGTGGCCATATCCAAGTCGAAATCAATCGAGCCGATCATCTTCAACTTGATCGATTTAATACCAGACTCTTCGGGTTTTTCGAATAGCTGATTGATAAACGGGGCCATATCGGTATCGAGGTTGATGGAGGCATTAATCCGATAATACTTTTTGCCCTGGTTCTCGATTAGACCCTTGAACGTGTAAATGTAATCGACCTTTTGGACCGCGGCGCGGTCTGTGTTGCCCACTTTTTGGGGCGAATATCCGACCGTGCGTTTCCAAGTATCGCCCACTTTTACCGGATCGTAGGGCAGCTTGGGATTGAAGTCCAGGCTGCTATCGAGACTGCCGATGAACAGGGCCAATCGATACAACTCTTGAACGTAGCGGCCAATATTCGGAACCTTGACCTGCGGGACCTGATCTTGAATCAAGGCTCGATGCTTGATTTTTTTGCCATCCGTAGCCTTGTCCAGACTTTTCGACTTCAGAATTTCGTTAATAGGCGAGACGGTCAGCAAATACTTGAGATTAATCTGGTCGATCGTCGTTTTTGGAGGTGATTCATAAGTTTCGCCCCTGATCTCGGTCATCGTCGGTCTTTCGTAGCGAAGGTCTACAATCCCCTCGGGCTTTAGTTCAAGGACTTCGGTTGAGAATTTATATTGGATGTCCAGATCTTCGGGAATAAATGTCCGCAACCCCATTTGCCTATGTTCGACGCTGATATGAGATTTGACTTCGTAGTTTAGCTTCTCGCCTTTGTGGTGGACGTGGCTGAGGGACACTGTACTCTGAGTCGAAAATGCGGTTATGAGAAGAAGAATTGGGAACATCTAGGTTTTAGACGCCCGAAATTGGCCGACCGCCGCTATTTCAGGATCTGCTTGCTGATTACGAGCCTTTGGATCTCGCTCGCGCCTTCGCCGATCTCCGTGAGCTTAGCGTCCCGCCAAAGTTTTTCGATTAGGTATTCGTAAGTCATCCCTCGGCCGCCGTGAATCTGCAACATTCGGTTGGTGACATCCCGAGCCGCTTCGCTCGCGAAAAGCTTGGCAAACGAGGCTTCCTTCACAATCGGAAGACCCTGATCGTACATCCATGCCGCGTGATGGACCAAAAGCCTGGCGGCCTCGACTTGCATCGCACTATCGGCAAGCATATTTTGAACGGACTGCATGTCGCACAATCGGCGTCCGAATTGCTCGCGCTGCTTGCTGTATTCGATGCCAAGCTCGAGCGCCTTTTCCGCGATTCCAAGGGCCATGCCACCGATACCCACCCTTCCGCGGTAGAGCAGCCCGATTACTTGCTCGAAGGACCCTGGAGTGTGCCAAGCCTCGCAGTTTTCCATGTCGAAGCGTAGCGTATAGGAAGCCCGCACGCCCGTCGTAGGGATCCGCTCGGCATTCTTAAACCCAGGCTGATCCTTCTCCATTAAGAAGGCGCTGAGATCGGTATCGCTCAAACGGGCGATGATAATGAATAGCTGCGCAAAGCCTCCGTTCGTGATGAACATTTTTTGGCCATTTAAGTGAAAGAAACCCGGCTTGCCTTCGATGGGTGTGGCGCGTGTCTTGACCCTACGAGCGTCGCTACCCGCATCCGGTTCCGTCAGGCCCCAGGCCAGGGCGATGTCTCCGCTTAGGATTCCCGGTAAGTATTTAGAGCGCTGCTCGTCATTCGCGAAATGTTCGAAATGGGACGCGCAAAGAGCGTTGATAGCAGCTACGTTCATGCTCAGGGCGGGGTCACCCTTAGCGAGCAAACGGCAAAGCTCGGCGTAAGTGGCACACGAGTAACCCCGACCCCCGAGCGTCTTTGGCAGGACGCAATTCGTAATACCTAGTTTGGCGGTTCGCTTCCAAATGTCGGCGGGAAACGTGTCAGATTCCCATTCTCTGGTGAAAGGCAAGACGCATTCATCGACAAAAGTTTCCGCATCTCGGAGAAACTTCTGTTCTTCGGCACTGAAGGTGAGCTGCATGAGGAAACGCAGAATACCTCTTGACCTTGCCCCCTAGTCGACTACCTCGGTTTGAACTTGAGGGACAATCCCCGCTTTCGCCCCCATGTCGAGCATCAGCTTAATAGCGCGGATTCCTTCCTCCCCCATGTCGAGGGTTCGCGAGTTAACGTACATCCCGACAAATTCATCGCTCGTAGACTCGTCCATGCCACGGGCGAATTGGAGGGCGTAATCGAGAGCTTCTTTGCGATGATCGAGGCCTGCCGAAATCGACTCCTTCATGCAACGGCTTACTTCCCGAACAACCGCCTCTCCTAAATCTTTCCTCACCACATTAACTCCGAGAGGCAGGGGGAGACCAGTCTTATCCTTCCACCACACCCCCATATCGGCGACCAGAAGCAGCCCCTCTTCGCCATAGGTTAATTGCCCCTCGTGAATGATCAAGCCCGCATCGACTTGGCCGGACTTGACGGCGGAGATGATCTGGTCGAAAGGGATGACCTTAAAATTTGGCTTTACGCCCGGCCCAAACATATCTTCGAAGTACAAGTTAAGCTGCAGAAAAGCCGATGTCAGCTTGCCCGGTACAGCGATGCTGCAATCGCGAAGCTCTTGAGGATTCATTCCTCGAGAAGCCACCACCATGGGGCCGTAACCCTCTCCAAAAGATCCTCCGTGTCTAAGTAAGGCGTAGCGGTCGGCGACATATGCGAATGTGTGCACCGAGACTGCCGACGACTCAAGTTTGCCCTCCATCGCCCAGTCATTCAAGGTCTGGATATCGCGCAAGATATGCTCGAATTCGTAGTCAGATTTCACCTCACCGCTCGCGAGGCCCCAGAACATAAAGGCATCATCGGAATCGGGTGAATGTCCCAACCGAATTTTCCTTGTCGAAATCGAGTTCATTGCCCAATTCTACGCGAAGAAGCCTCGCTGAGTCCATCACGTGGTTTAATAGTCTATTGGCGTCAAAACCCACCCTGAGTCCGACCAAGATTTCGACATACCTTGCTTGTCCCCTCAAGTATCGCTGGACCTATGTGGACGAGCGAGCACGCTGGTTTCTCAAATCGAAAAGGTACTTCAGTTTCGGCGCGACGTTGCACAAAGTGCTTCAGAGATTTCACGACAGAGCGGATGTCGGGGTAGCCACTACGTATCAGGCTCTTGGCGCGCTGGAAGAGAATTGGCTGGATGCGGGCTACAGTAGCGCCCAAGAGATGCAGGAGGCACTCGGCGATGGCAAGGAAATTATCAGCGCCTACGTCGACCGAGAACTGGCTCTCCCCACTACCGCAAAGACCAAATATGTCGAAAAACTTCTGAAGATCGATCTTGGGCCATATATCCTTGTCGGCCGTCTGGACCGCGTTGATGAATGTGACGACGGAAGTCTGGAGATCGTGGACTATAAATCTGGGAGACTAGCGGTTTCGGACGATGAAGTGGCGGGCGATCTGGCGATGTCTTGTTACCAGCTGCTCCTGAAGCATTTACATCCGGAATGCACAGTCAAAGCCACGATCCTTGCTCTCAAAACGGGCAACAAGGCCAGCTATTCGATGAGCGATGTGGAATTGGAGGAGTTCAGGTGTGATCTCATCGTTTTAGGTACGGAAATCCTCCATCGGGATTTTTTCGAAGCCGCGCCAAGGTGGAAGCCGATCTGCGGAGATTGTGACTTTACGGTTCTGTGCCGCAGACACCAAGACTTCGATGAGCCCTTGACCAGCCCGCCTGCGGGTGAGGGTGGGCCCGGTGGGGATCGAACCCACGACCAAGCGGTTATGAGCCGCTCGCTCTAACCACTGAGCTACAGGCCCCCAGACGAGCTAGGATACCTGCCCCATTTTTTTGCGCTTATCGGTCACTGCCAGACCTTTGCTAGGCTTTGCGACAAACAACGAGTTAGGCAAAGGCGCATCGACGCTCAAGTACCGAATATCTTGCCTGGTCAATGGCTGATTTGGATTGTCCCATTCCGGATCGGTTTGCGCCTGTTTTTCAAGCCAGGCTTTGTTGTCGAATTCGATCCATCGGACAAGGAGCCTAGGGTCTTTTGGATCGTAATAAAGACTTACCGTGCCCAGCTCTTTATTGGAGAATTCGACCCCCGAGTAGATGGAAGACCGCTTGACGCTGCGGATAAAGCTCTCTGCGCTGATTAACTTGTCAAATGCGGTCGGTCCGGTGAGCAAATATAGAAAAATGCCATGAGCACTCCCGGAAAGGGAAAATGTCTCATCGGCCAAGGGCATTCCTTTAGGCGCATTTTCGAGCGTAATCGGGCTCGAAAGATCGAGCGGATCATGCAGCATGGTCTTTCCATCGGAAACGACCATCGACCCATCGCCCCACATCGAGCTTTGCACAAGCCGGAAAACGTTGCCGCCTCGCACATAAGCCTCGATCGTGGACCCTGTATAAAAAGGTCCTAGCACTCGGTCTCGAGCGCTCTCCGTGATCAAGAGGTGCACATTCTT
>JBBREX010000205.1:0-4657 GCA_038225245.1 Fimbriimonadales bacterium
AATCGATCCTTCAGAAGCTTCGCCGAACGCTGGTCCAAGTGAAGCGGCTCCGGCTGGAGCAAGCGCTGCTTCTCGAGGGTCGCCGATCCACGTGCGTTCTTCAAATACTCATAAAGAATTCGCTCATGAGCCACATGCTGATCGATAATGAGCAAGCCCCTTTGGTTTTCGGCGAGGATAAAAGTATCGTCCATTTGGCCCAGAATTCGCATGCCCTCCAAAAATTGCCGGGCAACGATATCGGGTTCGGCCTCGATATAGGGGGACGAGCCGTCGACCTGTCGACTATCATCCGGCCCGGGCCAAAAAACCGAAGAATTCGATCCACGTTCGAAGCAGGGTGAGCGCCCGCGGAGCGAAGACCCCGACCCGAAGGGCTGATGCTCCCTCCCCAAGCCGAAGCCGTCGAGTATCCCCGGCAACCCTAACGTAAGCTCAGACCCCAAAGAAGGTACCGCAGGTGCCTCTAGTGCTTCGTTGGCGGCGGCTATCCCCGCCGCCGAAGGAACCATCCCATGGCGATACAGAGCTCCTTTGACCGCTTGGCGGATGGCGTCGAAGGCCTGCCCTTCATGGATGAATTTCACCTCGGTCTTGGTCGGCGAAACATTCACATCGACGCGACAGGGATCGATGTCCAACATGAGTAAGGCCACGCAGTAGCGCCGGTCGGGGGTCAAGGAGCGATAAGCTTGATCGAGGGCCACGCTCAAGCTCCGAGACCGAATCGGACGTCCATTCACATTGATCCACTGCATGCTCCGAGTGGGTTTTGTAAAATGAGGCGGTGACACGAAGCCTCGGACTCTTATTCCGGCTGCGTAGCTGTCCACTTCTGCCAACGCATGCGCCACATGCCGGCCCCAGACCTCGGCAATCGCGTCATGGAGGTCTCCCGAGCCGTTGGTGGAGAGAAGCTGAGAATTGCCATGGGTGAGTTCGAAGGAAACCTGAGGATATGCCAGAGCGTAACGCGACACCGTCTCCACGCACGCCGACAGCTCAGTGGCATCACTCTTCAAAAACTTCAGACGAGCGGGTGTATTGAAAAACAAGTCTTCCACGCTGATGAGCGTCCCCTTGGGACCAGTGGCATGGCTAAGCTCCTTCGTTAGTCCCCCCTCCACTGCGATCACGCAGCGCAATCCATCACTGATGGCGGACTCGATTCGCAGCTTGCTGACGGAAGCGATCGAGGGCAGGGCCTCTCCCCGAAAACCTAACGTCGGCGTTTGGGCAAGGTCGTCCAGGGATCGTATCTTGGAGGTCGCATGCCGTAGTAAGCATGCTTCGATGTCCGCCACCTCCATCCCGCCTCCGTCGTCGGACGCTTGGATGAGCTTTCGGCCACAATCTTCCAATGTAATCTTGACTCGCGAGGCTCCCGCGTCCAGCGCGTTCTCGATAAGCTCTTTTACCACCGATGCGGGTCGTTCCACCACCTCTCCCGCCGCGATTTGATTGATTGTGTTCGAGTCCAGCAGGCGTATTTTTGGGCCTGAGCAAGTCTCCGATGGTAGAGCATGAGCAACCGCCATAAGTCATCTTAGAAGACGGGTTTCTCTCGCCGTCTGCCTCATTTTATTTTACGCTATAAATATATCGGTTGCATTACAGTTGAAAATTCCCCTCTTCAATCGAATTTCATAACTCGGACCCTCCGAGCTGCTGAAGCCTCAGGTTTAGGGTCGTAAAAGCCGACATAAATATGGGCGTGGCCTACCTGTCTCGCCGGCATACGCTATGTTCGTCATTATCGGCATTGTCCTCGTGCTCGTGGCGGTCGTCATCGGCTATACCATGCACGGGGGCCAAATCGGCGTCCTGATGCAGATCAACGAGTTCATCGTGCTCGGAGGCGCGGGACTGGGGTCATTTCTCGCCGCCAATGGCATGGTCAACGTGAAGGCCACTATCACTGCCACCATGGGACTCTTGAAACCCGATCCCTATAGTCGGCCCGCCTACATCGAGCTTTTGAAGATGATGTATCAGCTCTTCAATGTGGCCCGCAAGGAGGGCCTGCTCGGACTCGAGAAGCACATCGAGAAACCGGAGGAAAGCGAAATCATCAAGAGATTTCCTTCTTTTCTCGCCAACCATCATGCGAGCGCGTTTTTTTGCGACACCATGAAGGTCATCCTCACGGGAGCGGTAGGACCTCACGATCTTGCCGAGATGATGGAGCTCGATTTAGAAATCGCTCATGAGGAGGCAAAAATTCCTCAAGAAGCGATCCAGACCGTGGGCGACGCCATGCCCGGTTTTGGGATCGTCGCCGCCGTCCTCGGAGTGATCATCACAATGGGGAAAATTGGGGGAGAAGCCGCCGAAATCGGACACTCGGTGGCCGCTGCCCTCGTTGGCACCTTCCTCGGAATCCTCCTCGCCTATGGCGTTTTTGGGCCGATGGCGAGGGCCATGGAGCTACGCCTCAAGTCGGAAGGCCAATACATGAACTGCCTCCGATTCGCTCTCTTCAGCTTCGCCAGAGGAGAATCGCCGATCACCTGCGTGGAGTTCGCCCGCCGCAACATCGAGCCTGGTGTTCGTCCCGGATTCATCGAAATGGAAAGAGTAGTTAAGGAGAAGGAGGCGGCATGAACGAAGGCACTCCCGTCATTATCAAGAAGAAAAAGGTGCATGGCCACGCCGCTCACCACGGCGGCTCTTGGAAGGTGGCCTACGCCGATTTCGTTACCGCTATGATGGCTTTCTTCATGGTGATGTGGATCATGGGCCTTTCCGACCAGACCCGAGCTCAAATTCAAGGGTATTTCAACGATCCCCTTGGTTTCACCAAAAATCAACCTAAATCGACCCAGGTGATCAGGATCCCCGGGTCGCCGAATTCGCGGCCAGGCAATAGCAACGTAGCCGGAAACACTCAAGTCAAGACGGAGCAAGTGGCGGCTCGCCATTTGGAATCCGAAGTGCAAAAGGCGGTGGAGGCGGAAGCCAAGAAGAGCCCGGAGCTTCGTGCTCAGATCGAGGGTATCGAAATCAGCTTGACCGGCGAAGGGCTCCAGATCGAATTCATTGAAAAGGGCAACGTGTTCTTCGAGTTGGGAAGCGCGAAGATTCGGCCTCAAGCGAAGCCCGTGATCGCGAGAATAGCGGCGGTTTTGGCGAAGTCCAAGCACCCCCTGTCGATTGACGGTCATACGGACGCCCGCCCTTATCTTGGTGGTCCGGCGGGTTATGATAATTGGGATCTCAGCGCGGACAGAGCGAACAGCATGCGGCGCGAATTGACGGCCGACGGCATCCTTCAGAACAGATTTCTCCAGATTCGGGGCAATGCCTCGCGGAAGCTAAAGCGGCCTGAAGACCCGTACCACTTCAGCAATCGTCGCGTCTGTGTTCTCTTGCCCTATCAATCCGATCCCCAAGAGCCGGAACATTTCAGCGTGCCCGGCGCTCTTGAAAAACCCGTGAACGTTGCCCCCGTGCCGCCTCGAAAGTAAGCGTATAATGAGATATGGTAGACGGCAATCTACCTTTCGATCTGCACGACGAAAGACCACTGCGCTCGTTGTTCCTCGACCTTAACGCCTATTTCGCGTCCGTTGAACAGCAAGAGCGGCCCGAGCTGCGCGGAGTTCCGATAGGTGTGGTTCCGGTGATGGCGGACAGTTCATTCATTATTGCCGCTTCTTACGAAGCTAAACACTTTGGCGTCAAGACGGGAACCCAGATCGGAGAGGCGAAAAATCTGTGCCCGGACATCGTGCTGGTGGACGGCCGACACTCCCTGTATGCGCACTATCACCGAAAAGTCGTCGAAGCAGCGGAAACCGTGCTTCCGATCGACAAGGTCTGCAGTATCGACGAGATGAGATTTTGTCTCATGGGGGCGGAACGCAGGCCCGAGAATGCTCGCGCCATCGCTATCCGGATGAAAGAGGTGATTCGCGATCGGGTGGGCGAGTCGATGCGGTGCAGTATCGGCATCGCCCCTAACGCGTTTCTCGCCAAGCTCGGCACCGATCTCGAAAAGCCCGACGGGTTGGTGGTCATCGAGTCCAGAGAGCTTCCGAATCGTCTGCGCGGCCTGAGCGTGACCGAGTTTGCGGGGATCAATAAGCGCATGCAAGCGAGGCTTCAAGCGGCCGGTATCTTCACCTCCGACGATATGGTGGCGGCCGATCAAGCACTCTTGCGCCGTGCGTTCGGCTCCATCATTGGAGAGAGGTGGTGGTATCTCCTGCGGGGATACGATATCGAGCAGCCGGAGACTCACCGGAAATCACTCGGCCATTCTCATGTCCTGGCCCCTGAATTGCGCACCGATCAAGGCTGCAAAGAAGTCTTGCTTCGTCTCGCTGTGAAAGCGAGCGCTCGCCTTAGGGCCAACGACCTCTGGACGCGGGCCGTCACGCTGCAAGTCAAGGGTGCTCGCAGTTGGACCGCCCGCCGTCGCGTGGTCCCCACTCAAGATAGCGTCAGCATCACGGAAACCTTGCTCTCGCTTTGGGAAGATCGAAACTTTGTCGGTCCAAAAGCGGTGGGAATCACTTTCGATGAGCTTTCTACCGCCGAACAGGTGACTCCAAGCCTCTTTGATTTCAAGCTCGACCGGGCCTTGCTCAACAAGGCGGTGGATAGAGTGAACGCCAAATTCGGCAAAAACTCGATATATCTAGCCGCAATCCAA
>JBBREX010000206.1:0-4608 GCA_038225245.1 Fimbriimonadales bacterium
CATCCGCTCGGCGCGGGCATATGGGGACGTGCGCGATGCAGGCGAGTTCGGCGTGCGTATAAACGGGCCGGTGACCGTCGATTTCCCGGCCGTCATGGAGCGCATGCGACGGCTGCGGGCCAAGATCAGCCCGAACGACGGAGTTGGTCGCCTGCGGTCTGCTGGCGTCGACGTGTTTCTGTGCGAGGGATTATTTACTGGACCGGATTCCGTCGTCGCGAACGGTCAGACGCTCCGCTTCAGCCGCGCCATCATCGCCACGGGAGCACGCCCTGCAGCGCCGTCGATTCCCGGTCTGGCCGAGGCGGGATACCTGACGAATGAGAACATCTTCTGGCTGACCGAACTGCCCCCCCCGCTTGGCGGTGATTGGGGCCGGGCCGGTCGGATGCGAATTGGCGCAAGCCTTTGCGCGATTCGGATCGCAGGTCCATCTGCTGGAGGAAGAACATCAAATCCTCGGCCGCGAGGATCGCGACGCCGCCGAACTCGTTACACGCGCACTCGTCCACGACGGTGTCCAACTCGCGTGTGGCTGCAAGATTTTGGCGGTACGACAGGACGGCGCGCAGAAGATCATTACTTTCGATCGGGCGGGTGAGAAAAAGGAACTGCGCGTTGATCAGCTACTCGTGGGCGTCGGCCGCTCCCCCAACGTCGAGCAACTGGGCTTGGAGTTGGCGGGTGTGGCGTACGACACGAAGAACGGCGTGACGGTCGACGACCGGCTGCGGACGAGCAACCCCAACATCTATGCCGTGGGCGATGTTTGCTTCCGATACAAGTTTACCCACGTCTCCGATGCCACGGCCCGAATTGCGGTGCAAAACGCCCTGTTCTTTGGCCGGGCAAAGGCCAGCGCGTTGACAATCCCATGGTGTACCTATACCGACCCTGAGGTTGCCCATGTGGGAATGTACGAGCGAGATGCGAAGGAACGAGGCATCAAGATTCAGACGATCGAAGTGCCGCTGTCCGACGTGGACCGGGCGCTCGTGGATGGCGAAGATGGCGGATTTCTCAAGGTCCATTTGAAGCGAGGGACCGACAAGATTCTCGGCGCAACGCTCGTCGCCCGCCATGCTGGAGAGATGATCTCCGAAATCACGCTCGCCATGGTGGCCGGTGTCGGATTGAAGACAATAGCCGAGACAATCCACCCGTACCCGACCCAAGCCGAGGTTATCCGCAAGGCCGCTGACGAATACACGTTGAGCCGGCTTACGCCGCTGGTGAAGAAGCTCTCTACGAAACTACTGGATTGGCGACGATAAGCGTTGGGAAGGCAACGTTTGGCAGCCACTGTCGCCGCGCCCCGCACTTTTGCTCTCCTATAGTTCGCATGAGGCCTATTTATGTCACGTCAGAGACCCCTAAGCTTATCCCGACGGCGTGCCCTATCAGTCGTTGGCGGCGGACTTTCCGCGGCGGTCCTAGCCAGTTTCTATGACCTGAGCCTGCATCCCGCTTGCGCAATGGAACCTCGTTTCAAGGAGCAACTCGTGAGACACCGCCCGAAGGTCGTCGCTTTCGATGTGGTGGAAACGCTCTTTTCCCTTGATCCGGTGCAAGAACTTTTCAAAGCCGTCGGGCTACCGGACACGGCGATGCGAGCGTGGTTCGCCGCATTCCTCCGAGATGCGATGGCGCTGGAAATTTCCGGCGTCTACAAATCATTCAAGGAAGTGGCTACTGCCACGCTTGAAACGGCGTTTGCCAGAGACGGCGTGAAGCCCGCGGTTGATCGAGTGCAACAGGTCATGAGTGCCTTTGGCGAGTTACCCGCCCACGCCGACGTTCGTCCGGCGTTCCAAGCGCTGCGGGCTGCCCGCGTTCGCATCGTTACTCTCACCAACGGTAGTACGGAGGCGACGACCAAATTACTCAAGGCCGCTGGATTGGACGGGTTTGTCGAGAAGGCAATCTCCATCGACGAGGTCAAGCACTGGAAGCCGGCGCGTGAGGTCTACCTGCACGCGAGCAAGGTGACTGGAACGCGACCAGAGGAGCTGGCCTTAGTGGCCGCCCATGCCTGGGACATCCAGGGAGCGGCCAGGGCCGGATTAACGACTGGCTGGGTAGGCAGGACCGACAAACACTTTACACCCGTAATGCAGGCGCCGGACGTGAAGGGCGAAACACTCGTTGCCGTGGTAGACGCACTCGTCGGCCTTCCCGTAGCGCCGTAACAGAATGCTTTAGCCGATCGAATCAGACAGAGAAGGACTGGTATGTCAACGCGCAATGGCAACGAAATGAGATCCCCCTCGTCCGAGGTCGAGGCGAACGGAACAGACATCGAGGAGGCGGTTCGCGCCCGGTATGCCCAGGCATCAAACGAGCATGAGTCATGCCTGTGCGTTCCGACAAACGGATACGACCCCCGATACCTGCGCCTGATCCCGGCAGAGATCATCGAGAAAGACTACGGATGCGGCGACCCAAGCCGGTACGTCGCAGAAGGCGAAACGGTGCTGGACCTGGGCAGCGGCGGAGGCAAGGTCTGTTACATCTGCGCGCAGAAGGTCGGGCCCAAGGGGCGAGTCATTGGCGTTGACTTTAACCAGCCGATGCTCGACTTGGCGCGCAAGTATCAACAGCAGATCGGGGACGCTCTCGGCTACCACAACGTCACGTTTCGCAAAGGCAAGATCCAGGACCTGCGCCTCGATCTGGAGGAGTTCGACGATCACTTGGTGCGCAACCCGGTGCGAGATGTTGACGAATTCATGCGGGCGCAAGGCGAAGCTGAGTCGCTCCGGCGCTCGTCACCGATGATTCCGGACAACAGCGTTGACGTGGTCGTGAGCAATTGTGTGCTGAACCTCGTCAGGTCAGGCGAGAAGCGGCAGCTCTTCGAGGAGATGTTCCGCGTGCTGAAGCCAGGTGGGCGGTGTGTCATCAGCGACATTGTCGCCGACGAAGGCGTGCCGGCGGAATTGCAGGCCGACCCGGACCTGTGGAGCGGCTGCATCAGCGGAGCGCTCCGTGAAGACCTCTTCCTCGAAGCATTCGAATTGGCTGGATTCTACGGGATGGACATTCTGGAGCGCGCGGACGTACCCTGGCGCACGGTTCGTGGAATTGAATTTCGGTCTGTCACGGTTGCCGCTTATAAGGGCAAACAGGGACCGTGCCTGGAGCGCAACCAAGCCGTGATCTATCGAGGTCCGTGGCGAAAGGTCGTCGATGACGACGAGCACACGCTGGAACGCGGCCAGCGAATGGCAGTGTGCGACAAGACGTTTAGGCTCTACCAGCGCGAGCCGTATCGCGACCACTTCTATTTTGTCGAACCCCTCAAGCAGATCCAGCCCGAGGAGGCCAAATCTTTCGATTGCCATCGCAGCTCGATCCGGCACCCGCGGCAGACGAAAGGCACGGCCTATGAGGTGACAGCCGAAAGCAGCTCCTGCTGCGGTCCCGACGGATGCTCGTGACTTTGGCCGCGTGATCGGCAGTGCCACGGCGATTCGTATTGTGAAGCAATGATAGAAACATTAACGCAAATCACGGTGGGCCTGTCCAACGACTTTGACCGTAGGGTCCTCGAGGCAGAAGGTCGTTTGCTGCGGGGCCTAACGATTGAAACGATACAAGCGAATATTGGCCTGCGGTGCAACCTGGCATGTCACCACTGCCATGTTGAGTCCGGGCCAAGCCGTAAGGAGGAGATGACTTGGGAGACCATGTCTGCCGTGCTTGCTGCCGCCGGGAAGGCGCGGGCCGCGACGCTCGACGTGACCGGCGGCGCACCGGAGATGCACCCATATTTTCGCCGCCTCGTTTCCGCAGCACGAAAAGCGAGACTCAATGTGATCGTGCGGACTAACCTAACGATCCTGCTCGAGCCCGGATATGAAGATCTCCCGATGTTCTTTCAGGACCACGCAGTTCGCCTGGTCGCTTCGCTCCCCTGTTATCTGGAATCGAATGTCGATAACCAGCGCGGAAGCGGTGTGTACCGTGAGAGCATCGACGCGATCCAACGGCTCAACACGGTCGGGTATGGAATCGAACCGGAGCTTGCGTTGGATTTGGTGTACAACCCGGGTGGTCCGACACTTCCACCCTCCCAACACCAACTGGAAGCTGATTACCAGCGCGAATTGGCCGCGCGGTTTGGGCTCCGGTTCACTCGACTGCTGACGATCACCAATGTGCCTATCGGCCGCTTCCAGCACGACCTGGCGCGGCAGGGCCGGGATCAGCCTTATGCCGAATTGCTGGAGCGGAGCTTCAACCCAGCCACGCTGCCGGGGCTGATGTGCCGCCATCAGCTTCACGTCGGGTGGGATGGGACGATGTACGACTGCGATTTCAATTTTGCCATCGGTTTGCCGGCTGGCTGCTCCGATCTATCACACGTCCGCGACTTCGATCCGGTGACCTATCTGCGCCGCGCCATCGCCACCGGCAAGCACTGCTTCGCGTGCACGGCGGGCTGTGGCTCGTCGTGCGGGGGCGCATTGACGTGAACGACGTTATTGCAATGCATCCCCTGTTAATTGTCTTCGCGCGTTACCCCACTCCGGGCCGTGTGAAGACGCGTTTGATCGCAGCGATTGGGGAAGATGGAGCAGCCCGACTGCAGGACAATCTGACCCG
>JBBREX010000207.1:0-4589 GCA_038225245.1 Fimbriimonadales bacterium
AAGTAGTATTCGCGTTGGGTCTTGCTGAGCTCCGCGCTTACCTCGCTGTTCACCTTGCTCGTGAGCTCTAAAACCCGAACCTCGCGGCTGAGCATTTCGAGCAACAGCCGAAACCGCTGGCTCAGATCGACGGTTTCCAAGATGACCTGCTTATCCCCCAGAGACAACGTCATGTGGGCCGCCACCAGGTCGGCCATCACGTTGGTTTCTTGAACCGCTTGCGTCAAAGATCGCAGCTCGTCGGGCAGTTGTGGCGAAAGACGCACGGCTTGCTGGAACAAAGCCGCCACCGATCTACGCAGCGCCTCTATCTCCTCCGACCGTTCGGGAGGGATGTCTTTCTCTTCGATCACCTCGATCCTCGCGCGCAAATACGGCTCTTCTTGCAGCCGCTCGACGATTTTGAATCGCGAAACGCCCTGTACGATGAGCCGAACCGCATCTGGCATCTTGACTAAGGTGCGAATGATCACCGCGCACCCGATCTGATGAACATCGTCGAAACCGGGTTGCTCAGTATGAGGCTTGAGCTGCGCTACGACCCCGATCACGCGGCTATTGGTGGTCACACTCTCATCGATGAGCTGAACGCCTGATTCTCTGGCTACGCTTAAGGGGGCAATGAGCATGGGGTAAATCACGCTATCGCGGAGGGGAAGAATATTGAGCTCGCCGGGGATATCCGGCCGACGCTCTTCGACCTCCTCTTCGAGGTTGCGGTGAGCGATTTCAACTTCTAAGGGAAGCTCTTCGACGGGCAACTTGACTTCGGCCATATTGGGGGCGGGCGCCTTATACCTTGCGAACCGTAATGGTTCTACGGACGGTGACGGAATCAGACTCCCGTTTTGATTTTGGAATCAGCACAATGAGAAAGCCGTTGCGATATTGAGCTCGAATCTCTTGAGAGTTCACTGGCGTTTCCGGCAATTGGACCTCCCGCTCGAATTCGCCGTAATAGATTTCCAGTTGATGGCAGCCGCCGCGTCCTTCTTCAATGAATTCTTCCTCGTGACGGCAGCCTCGCAGGGAGATCGAGTGGCGCTCGGGGTTATAGGCGATGCGGAAATCTTCTCCTCGAAGGCCTGCCACTTCTGCTTTCAGGATGAAGTGATTCTCCGCTTCCATCAGATCGATTTGCGGCTTCCAGGCTCGCCATCTGGCAACTCGGGGCGCGGTGGGCGAAACTTCTTCGCTCAGCCGCTGCAATTCGGCTCCGACCTGGAAGAGCCATTCATCGAGGTCTCGTCGCGCCATTCTTATATTGTACTAGCAGCAAGAGCGGTGATGGTTCAATGTTTCTCACAGCCTTTAATGGCTTATAAGCCCGTTTTCACATTCGGACACGGCCATGAGTTGCGTGTTCAGCTTTAGCAAGAGAGTCGGACTCAGGCGGAGAGCCCTCCTCGAGATTCAACGCGGTGGCTCGCCGCGCGTATCGTTGCCGGTTTCCGTTCGCTTAGTAGCTCGGTCCCGAAAGCTTTTTGGCAGTTCTGACCACTTGACCAAGGCTGTTCTTAGGGGCCGGAAGCTTTCCCGAAAACCTGCCCGATGCTTCACTCTGCCATTAACAAGCACTTCAAAATCGTAATGGGGTAGAAGCCCCATCTCATATTTGGCAGGAAAGTATCTTTCCGGGGCTGCGAGCATATCGGCGTCACTTAACATCGCGGAAATCCGCTCGGCGGAGTTAGGATATGCCTCCCAAGAGCCTACGGCGTCGCCTCGTTTACGGCTGAGGATCGCTTCTTCGGCAGATTCACTTAGGATCATTTTTGTCTGTGCGATTAAGGCGGGCCTTTCGTATTCCGCAGCCAAAAGCGATAAATCAGATGGCTCAATGGCTCCTTCCTGTCTTTGACCAGAGAGTAGCGAGCGAGTTAGCCACTGCTCAAGCCAAAACCATTGGTTCGGCAAGAGATCGGAGCCGCGGAGGCCATCACCCCGGAGTCGCTGCCTCATGGTTGGAGCAAGCGAACCATAGAATCTCAGGAACGAATCGCTAATGTTTGGCCGATAGCCGGGATTTGCTCCGATAAATGGCAACAAGCGGCGGCAATATAAATCAAGCGGTTGGCCAGTGGCTTCTGGTCCCGTAGAAAACACATAGTCAGCTATTTTCTCAAGCGAAACGCCCTTGGTTTCGATCGTCGACCGCAGAAGGCTGCCTAATGAAGCTCGATCTAATCGTTCGCGAAGTATTCGGTTTCTGTCATCCGGCCGTACCAATAACCACGAGCCATCGAACGAGCAGGAGGTTCCCGCCTCAGAAAGAAACCTAGTGAACGTATCGGAATTCTGAGGTATGCCCGAGTTTAAGTAGATGCTAAGTCGAGGTAATAGAGAGTCGTCTAGCAACGCGCAAGTGCTCTTGGGGCCGTCAATTTCCGACAAGGAATGTAAGGGACCTCCAAGAGGTAGTAGTGGATCGTTTTCCTCTGGATGAGAAAGGAGGCCGGTGAGCTCGCCGCTCAGGCATTCGTCGGTCGCAATGTCATCCTCAACGACCTGCTTGTTCATTTCAAGAAATTGAAGATATGGTTTGCAAATGGGATTGACAGCGATGGGAATGTCCTTGCGAAGTAGCGGCTTGCAGAGGGGCGCTTGGGAAGGAATCTCAGCCTTAAGGGTGAAGGTGTAGAATCCCAGCAACTCGCCGGACGAACTGAAAACTCCTCCGCTGATCCACACTGAAGGACCCATATTTGAGCAAATAACGACGATTTTTGGCGTCTCATTCGCGGCCAGTCCCGATGTAATATTTGCAATTCTCAGGAGAGCCTCGCTATCCGGACTTTTCTTAAGTCGGCGGTACAGATCGGCCTGAGTATCGGAATACTCAGAAATCGCAACCCGAAGGGAACCTTTAGCTTGGCGCTCGATGCCCCTTGCCAGATTACTAAATATTACAACCCTTCGCCTCGGTATCGCGGCAAGCTCTTTAGAGCCAATTGCCGCGGCGGCACGGGTGATCAAATAATTAACAGGGAGCGAGGGGACGACCGCATAAAAGTCATTGTTCTTGTGAGCTATCATTGCCGCCCGGGTGCCGGCAAGGTCCATAAGGATGGATCGCAAGGAACCTAGGCTTGCTTCGACCGTCTTCTCGCGCGACGGAAGTCGGGATATGGCTTCGCCGATACTAAGGTCCAAGGCTTTGATCCTTGCCAACTGTTCTCGCTTAACGTCTTCCTCCCGAATTGCTTTATCGATTTCGAGAACCAAGACATCGCCATGGTTATTCCATTTTGCGCCAAGGACGGTGGCGAATTTCGCGAGAATTTGCTCTTCCGTCTCATCTTTGGAGGAAAGCATGACGACTTCGTTCCGCAATTCCGCTGCGCAACGCATTGCCTTGCAAGTACTTTTGGCGAGAACCTTGATTGCCTCCGATACTCGAGTGGCCGGAATTTCAATGGTAAGGCTCGCTCCTCTGCCGAGGGAAGTTGATATCAACAAGCATATCGCGCAGATCGTCAAGCCAAAAAGTCCTTAGTTTGCTGAGCTTCTCGAAGCTAGCCGCCTTTCACAATCTGGGGCTTTAGCGAACCCACGATGACCAGCAGTTCATCTTGCTCCTGTTTTGCGATCTTGAACTTGTTCATCGTCTTGATGAGGTCTGCGCCGCCTGCGCTCCACTCCTTATCCGAGATACCCAAGTCTTTGTGAGCCTCGACCATCGTCCGTCCGGTATATCGTTGCGGTCCCCCCGCCGCCTCGCAAACTTGCTCGATGATTAAGAATTTAAGACCAGGGACGGTAATGTGGGAAGCGCCTTCAATCGTCTTTGGGTTCGACAAAATGACCGGGTCTTTGAGCAGAGTATTGACGAAATCATCGATCAGGGCGGCGATCGGGTGAAGCTGGCCGAGCCTGACATAAAGCGATGGGGATTCCGATGAGCCGACCGCCTTCATCTTCGTCGCCCGCACCAGGTGGGGCCGATTACCTTTGATCACGATGTCCCGCTTCGTCGATTGGATGATCGCAAAAACCTCCTGCTGCTCCTCGGCCGGCACTTTGAATTTGTCGAGCGACGCCCTCAGGTCCTCGCCTGCCGCTTTCCATTGCTTCTCGCTAATGA
Organism: Fimbriimonadales bacterium; assembly: GCA_038225245.1. Taxonomy (GTDB): domain Bacteria; phylum Armatimonadota; class Fimbriimonadia; order Fimbriimonadales; family Fimbriimonadaceae; genus JBBREX01. The sequence goes on from JBBREX010000207.1 coordinate 4,085, forward strand.
TCATGTCTTTGTGAACTTCGAACATCGAGCGGCCCGTATAGACTTGGGGACCGCCGGATGCCTCGCAAAGTTGCTCGGTGATGAGATACTTCAAGCCTGCGATGTGGTTGTTTCGCACGGCCTCTTTCATCGCCGGCAAGTTCTTTAGCTCACGGTCTTGGCCCATTCGATCGACAAAATCGTCAACCACCGCCGCGATCGCGTGAATCTTTCCCAAACGCTGGTACAGGGTGAGCTTGCCGATCGCCGTCGGTTGAGCCGATGCCCCACTGAAAACTGCTGCTACTGCTAAGAATCCAATCCATTTCATGTTGATTCGTAAATTCATCTTTCCTCTATGTTACCGCTACGACGATCTAGGTCTAGCTCGGTTACGTACTTAGCTCGCGGCTGAGGCTAGAGCAAAACATGCCGGCAAGAGCGGTCCAATCTTATCGGGAAGCCTCGACCGGTGAGCAAAAAGCAGCAACAGCGGTGGAAATAAAGGTGGGGAAGTTCAAATGTG
>JBBREX010000208.1:0-4571 GCA_038225245.1 Fimbriimonadales bacterium
GAATATCTGAGATGAAGTCTCCTGGTTTAGGATGGTCTTGCTCTTGACTTTTAACATCAGTCTGACTAGCGAAGGGACCATGTTCTAAACTCATATCGGAATAGACAAATGGTTCTAGTTCGCGTGCCGGAAATAGCTCGAGGTTATGAGGGGACTTCGCCTCAGTGAGAAAGATATAAGTGGCCTGGTACTTCATGCGAGCCAGTTGGCCCAACTTTTGCGGCTCGGATGCCGGCGCGACGCCTCCAACGGTATCAACCCGCATGACGTAAGTCACGACGCTTATCCAACCCGATCCGCTAGCGGAGTCGGTTTTCAGGAGCAACCAGGGGATGTCACCGGTTCCTGGCGCTGCCACACTGGCGATTCGCTTGCCGATTAATTTGCTGCCGTCGATTGACTCCCAAGTTGGTCCTTTGTAGTGCTTGCCGACCTTCTTTCCGGCTAAGTCGTACAGATCAGCGGAAGGCTCCTTAAGGCTCCACCCGAGTCTTGTTGGCTCACCGTCTTTGGCAATACACTCATAAATTTGTACTCCTCGGGCCCGGACCGTACAAAGCACCGCTTGGCCGTCCGGAATGGCAAGGTTCGATTTGTCCGCAGAAGAGTTCTGTGCGGCAATACTAGGCAGGCAAGAAAGAAAGAGGAAAATGTGTGCTTCCAACCCACGTCGTAGGCACTTGTTCGATGTAGCGTTCATTCCAACTCCAGCGCGCGAACACCACCAGGTGCCCAAGGATCACCGAAGCATTTGAGGAGCGCTAATTTCGAAATGCCTGGAATCGATCATACCGCTTAATTGACGTAAGGTCATATTCTAGCGCAGTAAATTAAACACTGCCGCCTCAAATAGCGACTTGGGCCAAGCTCTTCGCTATACTAAATAAGGATTCTGGAGGTCATTTATGAAAACATCTTGCTTTCTCCGAGTTTCGCTGGCTTCGACGCTTCTTACTTCTCATCTCTGCGCTTTCGCCCAAGACTTAACCTTTGCCGACGTGCTCAAGGGCGATAAATATCCGATAACGCTGAAGATATCCGATCTACCGCCCGACCTTAAGGCGGTCCGATTGAAGGTTCAAGGCGAAGGCGGCATTATGGATATGCTCATGCCGTTTATGGGTATCGCGATGATGGGAGGCGGAAATTCGTCGGACAGCATGGCCCCGGTCATGCAAGTCTTCGATACGAGTTGGACGAAAGGTGAGACGGTCAAGATTTCCGGCCAGGACTACCTGATCACTTACAAAATGGACCTTACCTCCGCCGATATGATGCGAAAAAGCGCGCCCAAAGCGGATGACCTGATCTTAAAATTGACCCTCCTCAAAACGTCGGCGGTTAATTCCATGACACCTTTGGCGCTGGATAAAGCGGGGCTATTGAAAATGATAGCAACCTTGGACAAGCAACCGGCGGAAGGGGCAATGACAACGACGGCCCCTCTCGCGACAGGTGACATCGCGGCGAGGCAAGCCGCCAGCGTGTCCAACGCCAAGCAGCTCTCCCTAGGAATGCTGATGTACGTGGGAGATTTTGACGACGTCGCTCCTTACGCGCAAAGTACTGCGGCGGTTAAGTTCGCCATACGACCCTATCTGAAAAACGACGGTCTTTGGAAGAGCTTAAACCCAAATGGCGGCGAGTTCAAGTACAACATCAGCATTGGGGGAGCGAAGCAGTCCAGCATCGACCGACCTGCGGAAACAGTGCTGTTTTACGAAGAATACGAATGGCCGGATGGTTCGCGAGTGGTGGCCTTCGCGGACGGGCATGCTAAGACGATCTCCCATGAACAGTGGCCCACGGTTTCAGCAACGTTACATTTGAGAAACCTAAAGCGAGTCGGCAAACCGCTTCCGATGGACTACGGAATAGGCAAATAAGCGAAACCGCCAAGATAACCGCCATCGTAGTCAGCTTCAACACGCGCGAGCTGCTTGCTCGCTGCTTGCCAAGCCTCACCGATGTATCCGAAGTGATCGTGGTCGATAACGCGTCTCGAGACGGCTCTGCGGACATGGTCGCGGCGGAATTTCCTGGGGTTGGCTTGATTCGCAATGATCGCAATCTAGGGTTTAGCAGGGCCAACAACCAAGGTTTGGATGTCGCCAACGGCGAGCTGATTCTCTTGCTGAACAGCGACGCGGAAGCGTTTCCGGGAGCGGTGCAATCCTTGGCGCGGTCGTTTGATGATCCGGGCGTAGTGGCGGCGGGCGGTCGTCTGGAGCATCCCGACGGGCGCCTTCAGGAATCTTGCGCGGGCGCGCTGACGCTATGGGCGGTGTTTTGCGAGCAGCTTTATCTCCAGAAGGCTTTCCCCCGATCCCGTATCTTCAACTCGTACTTGCAGAGCTCGCGGGCGAACGGACCAATGGAGATCGAGCAGGTCATGGGGGCTTGCCTCATGTTTCGCCCGGTCGAGCGTTTCGACGAACGTTTTTTCTTGTATTGTGAAGACACCGATCTCTGCAAGAGGCTGCGCGCGCACGGAAAGATACTTTATATTCCCGAAGCGCGTTTCGTCCACGCACTTGGAGCAAGCAGCACGGATGGCCGGTGGCTGTCCATCGCTCGCTACAACCGGGGAAAGGAGCTTTATTTCCGAATCCACCACGGCCTCGTGGCTTCCGTGCTTTGCTGGGTCCTGAATAGGCTCGGCGCGCTTCTGCGGCTTGTGTTTTGGCTGCTTGTCTTGATGGGCTCGGGTGGTTCTGCGCGCGCCCGTCGGCAGGTCGAGATCTTTGGAAAGGTGCTCGTTGCCGCTGGTAACAATAAACCTTGAATGACTTTAGGTCATGCGCGGCGGCACTGTAACGCGCTGATCACGCTGGATCGCGGAATCCCCCATCAGCACGATCATCGCGGCCACCGGCTGATCATCTTGGTACTTCGGGTGAAGAACAACACGATCGAAGAGGTCCTGACCAGGCTGGAAGACATAACGGGGTTCTTGGCGTCTGCGGGGCCAGGAGCGATTGCCGAGGTCTGATAAGACTTCAAGCTCCGAGAGTCGAGGGACGCACCATGCCACGTTTTAGACCTCCAACGCTGCCCGCTGGACTTCGATCTCCTCCAGCGTCTCCCGCATAGTAACCAGCATCCGCTCCGCAGCCGCCAACGAATCCCCGGTAAAGGGCCAGATGAACTGCCCGCGGGACAGATAGCACTCCCGATTCTTCTTCCCCAATAACGACCAAAGCCGGGGCGAATAGTCCGCGTTTTCGGAAAAGGTGACCGCCAGCCGCCCGCCGTGGCCATCGATCTTATGGCTCATGAGCGTTTGAGCGAGCATGCGCAACCGCATCACGCTAAACGCCCGCTCCACTTCTTCCGGAAGGTGCCCATAGCGATCCGCGATTTCCTCCTGCACCTGGTCGAGCTCGACCGGGGAACGGGAGGACATCATGCTTTTGTAATAGAAGAGCCGCTGCGCCTGATCTTCGATATACCCTTGCGGAATGAGCGCCGATACGGGCAAATCGAGAGTGGGCAAAGACTCCAGCCCTTCGAGCGGATCGCGGTACGAGGGCTTCTCCCCGTCCGCGTGCGACTTGAGGAATTGCACTTCCTCGTTGATGAGCTGGGTGTACAGCTCGTAACCCACGGCCGCCATGGCGCCGTGCTGCTTCGCTCCCAACAGCTCTCCCGCCCCCCGGATCTGAAGGTCTCGAAAGGCCAGCGAGTATCCCGATCCCAGGCTTGAAAATTCCTGAAGCGACTGGAGCCGATGCAAAGCCCCCTCCGTCAGTTCCCTTCCCCCTTCGTAAAGCAAGTAAGCGTAGGCTTGCCGGTCGCTTCTTCCCACTCTGCCTCGAAGCTGATAGAGCTGCGCCAAACCGAGCCGATCCGCGTTTTCCACGATCAAAGTGTTCGCGTTGGGAATGTCGAGGCCGTTCTCAATGATCGTGGTGCTCAGCAAGATGTCGATCTCACCCTTGATGAACCCGATCATCACCGGCTCGAGATCGCTTTCCGCCATTTGTCCATGCCCAACTCCAATCCGTGCCGTGGGCACCAGCTTTCTGAGCTTCTCCAGGATGTGATAGATCCCCTGCACGCGGTTGTACACGTAATACACTTGGCCACCTCTCGAAAGCTCGCGCAAAATCGCTTCTTTCGCTATTTCTTGGGAGAAGGGGCGCAGATAGGTGCGGATCGGCAATCGGCCAGGCGGCGGGTCGTTGATCAACGACATCTGACGGATATCCATCAAGGCCATACTCAACGTGCGGGGAATTGGTGTTGCGGAAAGGGTGAGCACATCCACGTTCACGCGCAGAGCTTTCAACGCTTCTTTTTGCTTGACTCCAAACTTCTGCTCCTCATCGATCACCACCAGGCCCAGTTGCTTGAACTTGATTTCCTTGCTCAACAATGCGTGGGTTCCAATGACGATATCGAGATCGCCCTGTTCGAGATCGGCGAGGATTCGCTTTCGATCGACGCTGCTCCGAAACCGATTCAAGTTATCCAGCCTGACCGGAAACGGCGAAAGCCGCTCTTCAAAGTTTCGGAAATGCTGCTCGCTCAGAATTGTCGTCGGACAAAGAACGGCAACCTGCTTCCCT
>JBBREX010000209.1:0-4542 GCA_038225245.1 Fimbriimonadales bacterium
CAACCTTCACTGATCTTCAGGTATGCGGAATGCGCCATGCCCGTCCTTGCCCTCGATTCGACACTTGCCCAGCGGTGATGGGGCGGTTCGATCGCTTCGATCCTGGGAGCTGCCATTTGAAGAGGATTCAGGCCCCTCGCTTTACTTACGATCTCGTCGAAGCGGCCCATTTGGCCAACTCCAACATAGGAATCAGCTCCCGGTGCAAGGCGACCAAGCTCGGATCCCAGTCTTTGTGCCAAGCATCCCGCCACGATTACTTTGCCTTTACCCTTGGACCGAACCGCCTTGCGGATAGCCTCGATGCTCTCCCGCTTGCTGGACTCTAAGAATCCGCAGGTGTTGATGATCGTTATGTCTGGTTGCCGGTTGGAGCCGTCAATATCGTAGCCGGCTTCCCCTAACACTCCCGCTATTTCTTCACTATCGACCTCATTTTTCGCGCAACCAAGCGTAATGATTCGTACATTGGGCTGCGAGGAGGCCATTCCGCAATTATGGCAGGCCGTGAAGCTGCCGGTTCCTCCGATTAGTACCAGCGTCTCGAACTCGCTGGTTGTGGAACAAGACTTCAGGCGATGCTAACGGGCGATGTATTTATTACTGAGGGTTTGATCGATGACGATCAGCTCAAGCTTGCGGAAGATAAACAACGCGAGCTGGGCGGTAACGAGCCTATCGCCCGCGTGCTCGTAAGCCTGGGTTTGATCCATGAACGAGATCGAGTCAAGTGCCTTGGCAAGGTTTGGGGCATTCCGTTCGTGGACGTCTCCGATCGCGTTCCCCAGCCGGAAGCGCTTCAAGTCCTTTCGCTTCAAGTGGCCAGGCGATTCAAGACGGTACCACTGGAGATCCTCGACAGCCGGTTGGTGGTGGCAATGGCGAACCCTCTCGATATTTTTATTATCGACGAGCTACGCCTCACGACTGGGATGGAAATTGAGCCCCTCATCGCGGTCGAAGACGACGTCGATGCCGCGATTAACGCACACTATAAGCACGACGTTAATGTAACCGATGCGCTCGCCAGCGTGATCAGCGATTTTGATGGTGACCTTCAGCTTAATTCTAAGGTTGAAGAAGAGCTCAGCGAAGCTGAACTACGTGAGTTGGGCGAAGATGCTCCGGTCATACGACTAGCCAATCTCATTATCGGCCAGGCGGTGGCCGACAAGGCGAGCGACATCCACGTTGAGCCTCGCAAAGATGGTGTTTGCATCCGTTATCGTGTGGACGGAGTCATGCGCGACTCGATGCAGCTTCCTAAGAAGATTATCGCCCCCCTGACGTCGCGGTTCAAGATCATGTCGAACATGGACATCGCGGAAAAGCGTAGTCCACAAGACAACCGAGTGAGCGCGACGATCGGAGGAAAGGAGTTCGATTTCCGAGTCTCGACGCTTCCCGTGGTTTATGGCGAAAAGATAGTTCTTCGCGTCCTCGATAAGGGTGGCATCAACGTAGGCCTTTCCAAGCTTGGCTTTCTGCCTCACAACCTGAAGCTGATCGAGGACATGTCGGGAAAGAGCTACGGAATCATCTTGGTTACAGGGCCGACGGGTTCCGGTAAATCGACAACCCTTTATTCGATTCTTAATAAGATCAATACCGGGGAATCTAATATCATTACGATTGAGGACCCGGTCGAGTACGAGCTGAATGGCATCAATCAATGTGGCGTGAACAATCGGGCCGGCATGACGTTTGCGGCTGGCTTACGGGCCATGCTTAGACAAGACCCCGACATCATTATGGTCGGCGAAATGCGAGACAACGAGACGGCCACTATCGCCATGGAAGCGGCTTTGACCGGTCACCTTGTCTTGAGCACGCTTCACACCAATGACGCTCCCTCAGCCCCAACTCGCCTCATCGATATGGAAGTCGAACCTTTTCTCATTTCGTCATCGATCGTCGGCATCATGGCACAACGATTGGTGCGCCAAATTTGCGCAAACTGCAAGGAATCCTACGTGGGCAGCCGCGAAAGCTTACTTCGCTACGGCTTCCCGCTTCCCGATGAGCTAGCGGCGGATACCCACGGCGAAATCACCCTGTTCAGAGGCATGGGATGTGACCATTGCCGCGGCAGCGGCTACCGAGGACGCACCGGCGTTCATGAGCTCATGGCTATGAATGACGAGATTCGGGATGAAATCCTAAAGAAATCACCAAGCCATATCCTGCGGCGCCTCGCGATTGCAAACGGAATGAAGACTCTGCAAATGGACGCCGTCCAAAAAATTCTTATGGGAATGACTTCAGTCGACGAAGTGCTCAGAGTGATTTATGCTTAGCTCCGAAGCCCAAACTCGCCTCCCGACGGAATCAGTAACCGGGCCACCCGTCCCCAGCGATTCAGGCCACGCTATCAAACGGGTGGTCGAAAAGGTTGGAGAAATTGCGGTTTTGCCTCAAGTTGTATTCAAGATCGTGGAAATGACCGGATCGGACGACACCTCATCTCGGCAAATGGAAGGGGTAATTATCGTGGATCCCGGTTTTTCGGCAAAGATCCTTACACAAGCTAACTCGGTGTTCTATGGTTTGCCCCGAAAGGTGACTTCCATTCGCGAGGCGATTACGTTCATCGGCGCCCGGTCAGTCCGCCAGCTTGCCATGACGGTCGGCGTTTTCGATCTCTTCGTAGGAAAGAACGACTCCGAATCGTTACGTCGCCGCGCTTGGTGGCGACACTGTATCGATTCTGCCGTGGGCAGCCGCTGGGTAGCCGAAAAACATACGGATGTGCAGGTAGAAGAAGCTTATACATGCGGGCTGCTGCACTATATAGGCAAGACGGTGCTGGACCGTTTCGCTCCCGGCGAATACCAAAGGGTGGTGGAAGCGCTGGAAGAAGGGGTATCGGATCGCGAGGCAGAGAGATTGGTTTACGGTTGCGACCATATCGAAGTCGGCCAAGCAGTGGCAAAGCACTGGGGATTTCCAGACGTTTTGTGCGATGGATTGAACTACGCGGATTGCCCGGAACCGGATGATACGAATGGCAATCTTCGGGCCTGCGTGGCAGTGGGAAGTCGAATCGCCCAAATCGCCATCGAGGGCCGTGCCGCCTATGAAAATATGGGGACCTCGATGCTTCCCGCCTGGGCCATGCAGCGGCTGAAGGTAAGCGAGCAAGATTCGGTCACCATCGTGGAAAACGGAATTGTGAAGATATCGGAAGCGGCTAAGCTCTCGATGTAGGAAAGAGGACGGTTAACACTATGTCTGAAGCATTTTCTTGGAACAAAGTACTGGAGCCTGAAGCAATGGTAGACAATCCGGCGGAATCGGAAGGGCTGGCGATCGACCCTCGCAACGGTCAGCCCATCCTGAAGGTGGTCGAGCCCGAGGCGATCCAGCAGACGGGAATGAAGGGCAACATACCGGCGTCGGTGCCGCTCTCCGTGCTGATCCCTGAAGTCAACGAGGATAAGTACGATATCGATTCTACCGAGCACATTAAGCACTCGGTCAACGCAGTGGAAGGCGCGAAGTCGGTCAAAGATATTCACATAGATGAAATTCTTCGCATGGCGATCGAGCGAAAGGCGAGTGACATCCACCTAACGGTGGGTTTACCGCCCATGATTCGGTTGGATGGTGAGATCTTGCCATTGCCGTTCGAGCCTCTCCTGCCCCAGGACACGCGCCGTTTGCTCTATGAAACCTTAACTAACGAGCAACTGCAGAAGTTTGAAGAAAAGCATGAGCTCGACTTTGGCTATGGGGTTAAAGCTCTGGCTCGATTTCGTTTCAACGTATACATGCAGCGAGGAAGCGTGGCGGGAGCTTTGCGAGCTATTCCCACCAAGATTCCCAGCTTCGAGTCGCTCGGCCTCCCGTCGACTATTCGCGAGATGTCGAAAAGAACTTCGGGGTTGGTGCTCGTGACAGGGCCGACCGGCTCAGGAAAATCGACCACCATCGCGTCCATCATCGACGATATCAACAACTCTCGCCAGGCTCATATCCTCACCATTGAGGACCCCATCGAATATCTGCATTCGCACAAGAAGTGTATGGTGAATCAGCGGGAGCTTCATAGCGATACGTATAGTTTTCACGCTTCGCTTCGCGCTGTATTGCGAGAAGATCCCGACATCATTCTTGTTGGCGAGCTCCGCGATCTGGAGACCATCGAGGCGGCCCTGACTTTGGCGGAAACTGGCCACCTGGTGTTTGGCACGCTTCATACGAGAAACGCTCCGGCTACCGTTGATCGAATCATCGATGTCTTCCCCAGTGACCAGCAAGATCAAATTCGAGTTTTGCTCGGCAACACAATCGAAGGCGTAGTTTCCCAGCAACTGCTGCCGCGGCTTGGAGGGGGACGATCGGCGTCGATCGAAGTGATGTTGGGGGTTCCGGCGATTCGCAATCTCATTCGGGAAGGCAAGACCCACCAGATGTACTCGGTCATCGAGACGTCGGCCCAAATCGGAATGCAAACGATGGATCGATCCTTATCCGATCTTTTTCGGAACGGCGCTTGCAGCTACGAGGAATGCCTCATGCGGGCGGTGGACAAGGAAAACT
>JBBREX010000210.1:0-4520 GCA_038225245.1 Fimbriimonadales bacterium
TCGATAAGAACCTTGAATTGGTGCGCCGTCACGTTATCGGTGCATAATTCGAGATTGCCGCAAGGCGTTTATGGCGATTCTTAACCGCATCAAAAGGCTGCTCGTCGGCGCACCGATAGCATCGAAGCACGCCCACCATCAGCGTCTTCCAAAGATATTCGCCTTGCCCGTGTTCGCATCGGATGCCCTTTCTTCGGTGGCTTATGCAACGGAGCAAACTATGTGGGTATTGGCCATGGCAGGCACTGTCTTTTTCGGATACACATTCACGATCTCGATTGCCATCGTTGTTCTGATCGGGTTGGTTTCGACAAGTTACTATCAAACCATCCACGCCTATCCTCAGGGCGGCGGCTCCTATATCGTCGCCTCTTCGAACCTCGGCAGCGTGGCGGGGAGGGTCGCCGCTGCATCTCTTTTGATCGATTACGTGCTCACCGTTTCGGTTTCGGTGACAGCAGGCGTTTTGGCGTTGGTCTCAATGGCTCCGGGAATCCAGCCGTATGTCATCGAAATTGATATCTTGTGTGTTGCCGTGGTAGCGGTCGTTAATCTCCGCGGCGCAAAAGAAAGCGGCTTCGTGTTTGCCATTCCAACATATTCTTTTGTCCTTCTGCTTCTCTTTCTAGTCGCTTATGGGCTAGTAAGATTACCTAGCCTGATTAATTTACCTCCTACCGGACCCAATCATTTTGAAGGCCACCTGGAATCCTTCGGGCTGTTCATGGTCCTGAGAGCGTTTGCCAACGGTTGTACCGCTTTGACCGGGATCGAGGCCATCTCGGATGGTGTTCAGGCATTTCAAAAGCCAGAGTCGCGCAACGCGTCGGCCACCTTATCGATGATGGCCGTTATGTTGGCGGCGATGTTTCTTGGCACTAGCTGGCTCGCCCAACATCTGCACGTCGTACCGATGTTTCAAGATGCCACCGGGTACAAGACCGTTATCGCCCTCATCTGCGAGCGGATATTTGGGATCGGGCCCTACTTCTATGCCTTGCAGATAGCAACCGCGCTAATCTTGGTTCTTGCCGCCAACACCGCATTTGCCGATTTTCCTCGGCTGTGCAGCTTTGTCGCCCGAGATGGCTTTCTGCCTCGCCAGCTTGCGAGTGTAGGCGACCGACTGGTTTTTCAGAACGGCATTATCGTTCTAGCTTTGCTTGCGTCTGTGCTCATCGTCGTATTCAAAGGCCACACCGATAAGCTCATTCCTCTGTATGCGGTTGGGGTATTCACCGCATTTACGCTTAGCCAATTCGGAATGGTCGTGCATCAGCTTCGAGCAGGCAAGCGGGGAACCATTGCCATAAGCGTTGTAGGCGGAGTCGCGACGGGCATTGTCGCGATCGTCATTCTTGTCACCAAGTTTACGGAAGGAGCTTGGATCGTCCTCATTGCCCTTCTAGTGATGCTTGCCGTGTTCAAAGTCATTCGGCGACACTATGATTATCTAGCGAGGGAGCTAAGCTTGGCTCCCGACGATACCGTAAAGCCCATGCGGACCATTGTATTGTTGCTCGTGCCGAGGGTCCACAAGGGCATCTTGCATGCCATCGCCTATGCCAAGTCGATCACGAAAGATGTGCGCGCTCTTCACGTCACGCTCGATTCCAAGGGAGCCAGCTCGGTTAAGGAGGACTGGGCGAAATTCGGAGCAGATATTCCGCTGGTGATCCTGGAATCGCCCTATCGGTCGCTCATTTCGCCGGTGACGGAATATGTGGATCAGGCCGTCGAGGAGGATCCTCAGTGCATGATCACCGTCATCGTCCCCCAGGCCGTGCCTAAATACTGGTGGCAAGGAATTCTTCACACCAACGCCGCCGTCGGCCTGAAGTTGGCGCTCAAGGCACGTAAGAACGTTGTGATCACGAACGTGAGGTACTTCTTGAAATGATCGTTGAGTCGTATGAGGATGTGATTGTTCTGTCGGGGGCGTTGCGGTCCAACTTCTGGGAAACCATCCACACCGCCATCTCCCTTCTGCTCAAGCGGCACCCGACGGGAGTAATTATCGATTGTAGTGGACTGACCGAATGCACAGCGGAAGGAGCCGAAACTTTCCGTGACGCCATGGACTTTATCGAAAGGAATCGAGCGCGTACGATCGTCGCGGCCGTTCCTCACGCCGTCATGGAGGTTTTACGAAGCGTGCCCGAAGTACGCTCGCAGCTGCCGGTCGTGGGATCGGTCGAGGAGGCTCGCAGGTCGCTAGACATGCTGGCTCAAGGAGAAACCAAGGGACGTAAGAAGCACCTTACAAGCCGTACCGATCGTCGCTTTCTGGTTTGCCTCTCCGGCGAGGAAAGTGACGAACAACTTCTCATGGTCGTTCAGGAGCTTGCGCAGACGACCTCTGCCGAGGCCGTCCTTATTTACCCAATTCTGGTTCCCAGAGACTTGCCTTTGCAATCCCCTCTTCTCGAGCAAGAAGAAATAGCAGCCAAAGCACTGGAAGCGGGAAGACGTTCACTCCAGAACGCGGAGATCAAGACTGAGATCAGACTCGAACGGGGTCGAGACGTGGCTTCGGCTATTCATGGGGCTTTGGAAGAGTACATGGTGTCCCAAGTGCTGGTTGCTCTGCCATGCAACAGCGGCCAATCTCACGACCAGGCCCTCAAGCTGGTGAGCTCGGTGCTTGCCAAAGTCCAACAATCGGTCTTGTTCGTGCGAGGTCCGATTCGCTAGCATGCTTCGCCAAATCTCCCTCGGCGTGGATTTTGGCACCAATAACGTGCGCGCTCTTGCCGTCGACTGCCAGTCGGGGGAAGAAATCGCAACCTCGGTTGCCGATTATCGATCCGGCAGAGGGGGAATTATTTCCGATCCGAGTGATCCAAATGTCGCCAGGCAGAATCCGGCGGATTACATCCAAGGTTTCATCGAATCGGTTTCTGAGGTAGTCAGACAAATCGACCCTCTGGAAATCGTCGGGGTGGGAATCGACACCACCGCATCAACCCCGATTCCGGTCGATAAAACGGGAACGCCCCTCGCCATGTGCGAACGATTTCAAGGTCGGCTCGATGCGTGCGCTTGGCTGTGGAAGGACCACTCTGCTCATCAAGAGTCAGAGGAAATAACCGATAAGGCTAAATCGGCCGAGCGACCTTACTTGAATCGCTGCGGAGGGAGCTATTCCTCCGAATGGTTCTGGTCCAAGATTCTTCGCTGCAAACGTGTCGCTCCCGATGTTTTTGAGGCGGCCGAAAGCTGGCTCGAGCAAGCAGACTTTATTCCCGCATGGGTTACCGGAAACCAAATCCCTGGAACGTTTGTCCGAAGTGTGTGCGCATCGGGGCACAAAGCGATGGCGGAAGTGTCTTGGGGCGGTTATCCCGATGAGGACTTCCTGGGATCGATCGATCCCGCCCTCGTCCCCCTGCGAAGACGGCTAACCGAACCTCATCGCACCTCGGATCAAGCGGCAGGCGATGTGACCCGGGACGTGTCAAGACTGACAGGTCTGCCAGAAGGAATTCCGGTTGCTGTTGGGATAATCGACGCCCATGCGGGCGCGCTGGGTTCCGGGGTGAGGCCAGGGAGACTGGTAAAAATACTTGGAACCAGTACGTGCGATATCGCAGTCATTCCTCACCTCGAGCATGTGCCCGAAATCGAGGGACTTAGTGGAATAGTTCCCGGGAGCGTCATTCCAGGCATGCTTGGATTGGAAGCCGGCCAGCCTGCGGTCGGGGATTTGTTCGGGTGGTTCTCCCGCGATATCGCACGGCTTTCTTTGCGGGATCTAGAACGCGAAGCGGCTAAGCTTCGTCCAGGCGAATGCGGTCTAATCGCCTTGGACTGGAATAACGGGAACCGGAGCGTGCTCGCAAACCCGTTGCTTAGTGGGCTCTTGGTCGGCCAGACGTTGCAAACGACTTCAGCAGAGGTTTATCGCGCCTTGATCGAATCCACTGCGTTTGGTGCTCTCACAATCGTCTCCCGGATCGAAGCATGTGGTATTGAAATCGATTCGATCTCGGTTTGCGGCGGTATCGCACAGAAAAGTCCGCTGATCATGCAGGTCTACGCGGACATTTGTCGCCGTCCGCTTCAATTGGTGTCCTCCGACCAGGCTTGCGCCTTGGGGGCGGCAATCTGCGGCGCGATGGTGGGGAAAGCTCATCGGACGATCCCTCTCGCTCAAGACGCGATGGCGGCCAAGACTGGAAAAACTTTTCCACCTGACCCAACTTCCACTGGTATATATCAAACTCTATACGATATGTATCTATCGTTACACCAGGCCTTCGGACATGGGCAGCTGGTTGATTTTGGTGGTTTTATGGGCCGCCTTCGGGAAATTCAACAAATTGCTCGAAGGACCAGCTAACACGCTCCGGCTGTTTAATGCAACGCATGTCCGAAATCTCCTGTTGGTTGTAGTATGACCAGACGCGAGTTTATCGTCGGGACTGCTGGTGCGGCAGCCGGAGCCGGCGGGGTTGCGGCATGGAAATCTGGGATTTTTTCTACAAAGCCGGCGCAAAGTTTGGTGGTCAATGATGTGC
>JBBREX010000211.1:0-4477 GCA_038225245.1 Fimbriimonadales bacterium
ATACGGCCTCGTTCTGGGCCGACCGCGCTATCCTGATATGAGGCTTGGAAGCGGGGCCGCTTCCGCTGCTGACCTCGGCCATTTTGAGCCACTTCGATTTTTCGAAGTGTAAGTCGGGGGCCTCCGCCGCCCATACCAGAGTTTTTAGGGGAGCAGGTCGGAAGGATGCCGAAGCATCGATACAGTCCTCGATTGCCGTTATCGCAGTCGTAAAGCGGGGCATTTCGAACTGCCCGGCGCACGCAAGGGCGAACGCCGAGATCGTCCCGATCGCCGCCGTACCGTCCCCTAGTTCATGCCCGGCGTTAGGAACCACGAGTAGCCATTTCTGCTGCGTCAGTTGGTCCCAATAGAGATTCGTGGCATCGGCCGTCCAATATGGATCGTTGGCCCCTCTCGCAACGAGGATCGGTACGTCGATAACGCTCCGATAACTAAATGGATCGACCATCCGAACCAGCTCCCGGCCACGAGGCGTCGTGGAAATCTTTTGCTGCAAGCCGCGCCTGGTGTACTCCTCAATTTGCTCGCTGTAGCTTCCCCAAGACTCGAATTGATGCTTGAGCTGAGCTTCCATATTCAGCATGTCGATGGCCATCGGAGCGATCCCGATAACTCGCCGATCGTGGGCCGCCCCAACCAACCAGGTTGTCCAACCTCTTTTGCTTGCGCCGGTGACCACGAATTTACGGATCGGATTCTCGCTCCGCCTCGTGACAGATTCTATGGCGTCCATCGCTCGAAGCGCGCTTTTCGTCATGGGAAATAACAATGGCCAGCTTGGATCGCCGGTTTCGAGATACTTCTCGAACGTATGGGCGATCAGGTCGTCCTCGCTTCGTCCATAGAGAGGTTGATTCGGAATCCCAAAAAGCACAACGACCGGTAGACCAGACCGGGCGGATGCCATTCTAACCAACGATAGATCGCCCTTGTCGGGCTTTCCTCCCGTGATATAAAGGATGGCGACGTTCCTTGCCTTCGGTTTCAGGGGTTCCGCAAATACAAGCTCATGCGCCCAAGGTTGGCCCTTCCATTTTTGGCTTATAAGGTGAACTTGGCGTAAACCCGCCGGCGCCAAAACTTCGCGATATGAGTAGGAGCGATCGCGTTGCTTTAGAAAATGCGCCAGCTCTCTAGGTGGATCCTGGGCAGCGCCAATGAGGCTTAGAAGCAAACCAAGGTGCATGAGATATCGAGCATACCGCCCGTGGCATGGTCCGTCCCGGCCATGGTTTCCATCACCCGTTTCGCCGATGATCAGTAGAGTGGTGGCACTACGATACGCCGACTTCGGACCGCCGCTCGGCCACGCGCCGCTCGCTATGATCCAAAATTTTCTTCCGAAATCTTAACGATTTGGGAGTGGCTTCCAGCAACTCGTCGTCGCGCAGCCAGCTCAGGGCCTGCTCCAAAGAGAAATCTTTGTGGGGGTCCAAAACGGTGGTCGCCTCCGACGTTGCGGAGCGGATATTGTTGGCGGCCTTCGACTTCGTCGCATTCACGACCATGTCTTCGTCGCGGGAACACGCGCCAACGATCATGCCGCCGTATAGCTCCGTGCCAACGGGATAGAAAAGGGCGCCTCGCTCCTGCACATCCTCGTAGGCATAGCGAGTCAATTTCCCGGAATCTTTGCAGATGAGCGATCCTTGGGTTCGTGCCACCACATCCCCCCGGTAAGGTCGGTAGCCGTCGAAAAGCGTCGACAAGATTCCGAGCCCGCGCGTCAGCGTGAGGTAGGCAGAGCGAAAGCCGATGAGACCCCGGGTAGGAATTTGGTATTCCAGCCTCACCGTTCCGTTCTCGTTTTTCACCATGTCGCGCATTTCGCCTTTGCGGCGGCTGAGCTCTTCCATGACCGAGCCAACCGCCTCTTCCGGTAGCTCCAAAGTAACTATTTCAAAGGGTTCCAGGCGCTCCGAGCTGCCCGGCTCACTTCTGAAAATGACCTGGGGCCGGGCGATTTGCATTTCGTACCCTTCTCTGCGCATGGTCTCGATCAGGATGGCCAATTGAAGCTCGCCCCTCGCCGCCACCTTGACCGTTTCGGACGATGACTCGGGATCGATCTTAAGGGAAACGCTCACCGCCTCCTCTTTCTCAATTCGCTCTCGGATTTTGTGGATCGTCAAGTATTTCCCCCCGTCCTTGCCCGCCAAGGGAGAATTATTGGCAAAGAAATTCATGCTCAGCGTGCTTGGCTCGACGAGAATTGCAGGCAAAGGCTCCGTGGAGTCGGGTTGAGCGATGGTGTCGGAGATCAGTACTCCATCGAGGCCCGACATCATCGCAATTTCGCCCGGGGGTACTGATTCCACCTCCGTCATATGTATGCCCTCATATATCCATAGCTTGGTCACGTTGAATCCCGTCTTGCGTTCCTCACCATCGCGCATCTGCACGAGGCGATCACCGACCTTGAGCGTTCCGCGCAAAACCTTGCCGCCGAACATTCGACCCACGTAATCGTTGTAATCGAGGTTATTCACCTGCAACAAGAATGGACCGTCCGCTTCCACCGCGGGAGGAGGAACTGCATTTACGATCGTTTCCAAGAGCTCACGCATGGTTTGCTCACTACCGTCGGGCGAGACGCGCGCGAATCCGGCGACTCCGCTCGTGTAAAGGTGAGGGAAGAACAGATCGTCTGCCCCCGCCCCCAGGTCGATAAAGAGATCGATGGTCTTATCGTAGGCGTCTTGCGGCCGGGCCCCTTCGCGGTCGACTTTATTGATGCAAACAATGGGCTTGAGCTTGTTTTCGAAGGCCTTTTTAAGCACGAACCGGGTTTGGGGCATAGGGCCTTCGTTCGCATCCACTACGAGTAGCACTCCGTCGACCATGCTGAGCACACGTTCCACCTCGCCCCCGAAATCCGCGTGCCCGGGCGTATCCACGATATTTATCTTATATTCCTTGTAGCGAACGCTCGCCACCTTTGAAAGGATGGTAATTCCCTTCTCGCGCTCGAGGTCATTGGAGTCCATGACCCTTTCCTGCATATGTTGGTTTTCGCGGAAAATGCCCGCTTGCTTGAAGATGGCGTCCACCAAGGTGGTCTTGCCATGATCGACATGCGCAATGATGCCGATGTTGCGAAGTAGGCTGGGCATAAGTGCAATTTTACCTTTTTAGGCTGGAATCGTCCCTCTCAGGTTAGAAAGCGCGGTAACCAGAAGGTCTGTTCGACCGTCATAGTGCATTGAATGGGCATGCCGACAGGATGCTCGCGCCACTTCTGGTTGGAGGGGAAAAATGAGAATCGCCGCTGCTGCTGCCTTGATGATTGGGCTATGCGTTTGTTCAACCGCCCAAGATAAGGGCCTCGTCGCCTATTGGCCAGCCAACGGAAGTGTGGCCGACGTCGCCGGGAATCATAACGGCCTGGATTTTCGCGGAAAATTCGGACGTGCCGCCGTTCACGATGGATTTTATTTCGATGGCACTGCAAATTGCGGCATCAATGTGGCAGACTGCCCGGCCTTCGAAATCACTGGCTCGCTCGGCATTAGCGCATGGATTCGCTCTGACAGCCCGTGCCCCGGCGAATTCTTGTGGCGAGAGATCCTGTTTAGAGGTGATGACCGTCCCGGGAACGATCCATACACTCTTGCAATCGATCATTCCGGTAAGTTGGTTTTCACCGTCGATAGCGCCGACAATGTACGAACGGGGATCGATGCCGCCATCCCATCAGGGCAGCTCGTGTTCGTGGAGGCATCGCTCGACGACGCAACCGGCCAGATGCAGCTCTTTGTCGAGGGCCGATTGGTCGGCCAAACGTTGACGGAAAGACGGCCCATGCCGAAACTGGATCCCAACTCCAGGCCAGGTCTTGCTATTGGGGCCCATCCTGGCTTCCCAAACTCCATTTATCGAATGCCCTTCCACGGGTTGATCGATGAGCTAAAGCTCTATAAGACTTCGGTCCTCGAGCGATATGGAGTTCTACCTAGCGGCATCAATGCGCTGAGCGGCCAGATGATCGCCGGGGGGTTGGCCGAGCTCGTTCGATCGGACCACTCATACGCGCAATTCTCATCGGATCAGGCTGATGCCGGCATCTCGATCGAGGTTGCCGGCGTCTCAACGGCAAAGAGTGTGCGACGCCTGGATGCTTTCATTGCATCGCGGTCAAGCATTGCCGGCATTACACAGCGAACTGAATTTCGAAACGTCAACAGCGGCCAGCATGAAATGGCGGATTCGCGTCCTGCTACGACATCCGATCAGCTCATTCAGGTCACGCCGGAGACTCCGTCCAACTACATCGATCCGAAAAACGGCCGTTTCGATATGCTCTTGAAATTTAGGCCGTCCGGTCCGATTTTCGATGGCCGGTGGGAGATTTTCCTAGACCAGTGCTATTGGACTTGCCGACCTTAATCGCCTAGGACCCGCTCGGCGAGGATGAGAGCGACGAAATCGTCGACAGGGTCAGGCGGAACTTGAAGGGTCGCCGGAACAAGCCTCC
>JBBREX010000212.1:0-4463 GCA_038225245.1 Fimbriimonadales bacterium
AAACAAGCCCTGTAACGATGCACAGGAGGAACGTCGCCTTCATCTTATTTGCCCTCCGGCGAGATCGAGTAAAGCTTGCCCGTCTGGTCGCATGAGAAAAGCACGCTGCCGTCGGGCGCTTCCACGCAATCGACCGGCCTCGCCAGGATCTGCGCGCTCGGAGTTAGGCAGTTAACGATCATGAGCGACCCATAAGGCTTGCCCGTCACTTTGTCGAAAAGCACTCGCTCGACTCGGTATCCGACGCGGGCTTTGCTGTTCCAAGACCCGTGGCAAGCGACGAACGCATCGCCCTGATGGTTGGGGAAGGCGTTCTTGGTTAGAAAGCAGAACGAATTCGCCGCCCAGTGAGCGCCAAAACACCAAGCAGGGGGGATAGTCTTGTCGGCCAAATCGATAATGTCCTTGCGATCCTGAAACTCGATCCGTGGAACTCGGTTTCCCACGATGAACGGATGGCCGTAAAAGCCTCCAGATATATAGTGATTAAATTCGTCGGGAGGGTTCAAATCGGTGATCGGTTGGCGGCCTGGCTTATCTCCGAGGGGCCCCCCAAACCAATCGCTGCCGTGATCGACTCCCCATACTTCCGACGTACCCGGACGCAATCGAAGCTTTTCCGTATTGCGCAACCCAGACGACCAAAGGGTCTTGTTTTGTCCTTGAAGATCGAATCGCCAGACCCGTTCGCGTAGACCCGCCTCGTCCTCGGTGATATTGCCGTTGTCTCCGATGCTCGTATAAATGGCGTCCCCGGTTACCAAGATGGAACGCCACCAATGGCCTCCACCGCGCGGAAGACTTCCCTCGGGGATGACGACTTCGATCTGATCGGCCGTTCCATCGCCGTTGGTATCCTTTGCCCGATGGATGGAACCGGTCTGGGTGAAGTAAAGCCAGCCATTCGACCAGCACATGCCGTGAACCGAGCGCCTGCCATCGATGAACGTGCCGAGTTGGACATATTTGTCGCCTTGCTTCTTGAAGGCGAGGATGTCCCCTCTGTTTGGGCGGCTCACAAACAAGGTTCCCTTGTCATCGAACTCAAGGAAGCGGGCATTGGAGATGCCTTCCGCGACTAAGGTCAATCGGTAACCGGGCCGAACCCAGAACCCCGAAGGATTGGCTGACTGCGCGGACTGAACGACGAGCGGTGTCGACGTCGGACGAGCCGAGCATGCCCACGAAGCCAAAGTAACTAGGGTGGCGAGAGCGGTGACGAAACCAAACCCAGAACGCTTGGGCGCCTTATACGGGCGGGGCAAAAGAGTTCTATCCTGCATCCTCTCATGATACGCTCGCGGTTGGTTAAGACGCGGCGGGAAATGACTATCACTAAAGAAGCAAAGACCAGTAGTAATTCGAACTAAAGATCGCCGAGAAAGCGGCCGGCGAATTGTTATACTGATGATCTCACCCACGCCCGACAGAACCCTCAACCCCACAAGGGTTGAGGGATAAAATCGAGTTTAGGCGTGTATTGTATCCCTCAACCCGTACCGGGTTGAGGGTTTTCCTTTAGATGACGGCAGCCAAACTTCGAGGCATGTATGTGTATCCTCAACCCGTATCGGGTTGAAGGTTTTCCTTTAGATGACGGCAAACCCATCGAACGCGGCTTCTGGGCTTTGGAAGACGATTTCATCGCCCTGTTGGTCCTGGAAAAAGGACCCTCAACCCGACACGGATTGAGGGATATAAAGAAGTCGTTATTTCACCGGGATTTGGACGCTAAACGAATGCTCATCGCCCATGCAGGGTATAAGCAACGGCATCCATGCCGGATAACGACTTGCCTCTCGACGCCATCCGCGCCAAGATCGACACCCTCGATGGGCAGCTCGTCAAGCTGCTCAACGAGCGCGCGTCGCTCGCCCAGGAGATCGGACGTATCAAGGGCCAAGATCAAAAGCCCTTTTTCACGCCCGAGCGAGAGAGGGAGATCCACGAGAAGCTCGCCGAAATCAACCCGGGACCGTTGGGGAAACGCCAGCTCGTCGCCATTTTTCGGGAAATCATCAGCGCCGCCCGAGCCGCCGAGCGCAGGCTCCAGGTCGCTTATTGGGGACCGCCTACCACCTTTACCCATCTTGCTGCCATCCAAACCTTTGGTACCAGTACCGATCTGATCGCGACGGAGACGATTCGCGATATTTTTATCGAAGTGGAGCATGGGAAAGCCGACTATGGAGTCGTGCCAGTTGAAAATTCGACGGCGGGGGTCGTCCCCGAGACCCTCGATATGTTTCCCCAAACCAACGTCAAAATCTGCGCGGAGACGTTCGTGCCCATCCATCACCACCTGGTCTCGGTTGCAAATTCGTTAGGCGAGATCGAGCGAGTTTTTGCCGGGCCTCAGCCTGCAACTCAATGCCGTACGTGGCTCAAGGAAAACCTGCCGAAAGCGGAGATTGTGGAAACCGTCCCCACCGCCAAAGCGGCGGAGCGAGCGCTCTCCGACCCCATCTCGGGAGCGATCGCCAACCGGTTTACCGCCGAAACGATCGGCATTCCGATTCTCGCCGATAATATCCACGACAATCCCCAAAATCGCACGAGGTTTTTGGTCATCGGGCACAACGAGCCTCAAAAAACGGGCCGTGATAAGACGAGCCTCATGTTCAACCTCAGAAACCGTCCGGGCGAGCTCCATAAGGCCCTCGGGGCGTTCGTCGCCCACGGAGTCAACCTTATGATGATCGAATCTCGGCCTGCCCAAAGAAGCGGATTCGAGTACATCTTTTATTGCGATTGCACCGGCCATCGGGTCGACGAGCCGCTTCGTCGAGCGATCGAGTCTTTGCAGGCGAACGCATTGGAGACAACCGTGTTGGGCAGCTATCCTAGCGCCGATCCTGCGCTCTAAAACGTTTCTCTCTTTCCGCTCGCGTTGACATAGAACCGCGCTATCTTCCAGTCGACCGGGTCGCGTACCAGCATGAGGTCGATCTCCGCTCGTCCCTTTTCAAAGGTCGCTTGGGTAATCGTCATCCCCACGATCTCTGCCCTTCCTCGATCTTGAATTGTAGTAATCGTTGTGCAATGGGAAGGCTCCGCCTTCTTCAACTTACCAAGCTTTCCCTGCAGCTCGCGCAGATTTCGCTGGATTTCCGTATCGAGGTTCTTCTGCAGGAATTCGCTCGCTCCCCGCGCAAGCAGCGCTTTTGCGTTCCAAGTGGGCAATATGGCGCCCAGCGCTTGGTCGGCATAAATTTCCGCGTTGCGCTTCGATTTGTCGACTGCCTTCGAACCAAGACCATACAGAACCACCGCGATAATGGCCATCCCGGCAACGATTGCGCCCACGATTCTCAAAGACTTGTTCATAAATTTGCACTAGCCGCTTCATAGGCAAACATGGTTGATTCGAGTGGAAGCGGCTGTATCGGAACTGACTTCATCTTGATGCTTCGTTCTCCCGCGGATGACTGCAAGACAGCCTCCATCGCCTCGAGCACGTGGCACGCTAGATCGCCGCTAGCTCGATGGGGCCGATTGGCCTCGATCGCGTCCGCCATTTCCAAGACCCCCAGCCCTCGGCTGTTGCCAGCGAAAGGACGGGTCACCGGAACATCATGCCACTCATCGTCGGTGGATTTCCTCAGTTGCACCGGACCATCAAAACCATTGGGATCGGGCACCGACAAGCTGCCCTCGGTTCCGTACACCTCCAGGCACGGGCATTTGTGATGCCATACATCGAAGCTGGTGGTGATCTGCCCGATCGCCCCAGCGTTGAAATCCAAAAGCGCGGAGATGTGGGTGGGCGTTTCCACCGCGATTTTCTGCCCCCGTTTCGGCTCGCTGGTGATGGTTCTCTGGGTGCTCGTGATCCTCGCCGCTCCAGAAACTCGCCCAATCGGTCCGAGCAGCGAAACGAGAGCGGTCAGATAATACGGCCCCATGTCGAATAGGGGCCCTCCACCTCGCTGATAATAAAATTCGGGCGATGGATGCCAGCTTTCGTGGCCGTGACACATCATAAAAGCTTGCGCTCCTATTGGTTCGCCGATGTCGCCCCGGTCGATTAGCTCTCGACACGTCTGCAGACCGGCTCCCAGGAACGTATCGGGCGCGCATCCCACCCGGACTCCGCTTCCCAATGCAATTGAGAGTAGCTGCTCGCCCTCTCTCGTCTCCAGCGCCAAGGGCTTCTCGTTATACACATGCTTGCCCGCCTCGATCGCGCGCTTGGCAATTTCGAAGTGAACGAGAGGGACCGTCAGATTCAATACAATGCCAATTTCCGAATCGTCGAGAAGCTCGTCCACCGAGCAGGCAATGGGAATAGCGAACTCGGATGCCCTTTGCTGGGCGCTCTCCATGTTTAGGTCCGAAACCGCTTTGACACGAGTGCGTCCGAAAGCTTGTAAATTTCGCAAGTAGATCGAGCTAATATTGCCGCAGCCGACGATTCCGATCGTAAACGGATTCAAAAGCGTCCCTTTCTAAGCTTTGACGAG
>JBBREX010000213.1:0-4441 GCA_038225245.1 Fimbriimonadales bacterium
GAATCGCCTCCCGAATCGCAAACCGCCAACCACCAACCGACACCAGATGTAAAGCCTGGGACCAAACCGAAGCCCGCCGACTCGCAACTCGAGCATCTATATCGCATCGCTACCCAGTGGGCCGTCGGCACCGCACAAGCCGACGTCAATCGAGCGATCAGCGATTTAATCGAGATCGGCATGCCCGCTTTTGAGTGGATGATTCAACGTAAGCTGGCTGCGGCATCGCATCTAGAGCTTCGTGCCTTCGTTCGTCTAGCTCAGGTCATTGGGGCGCCCGCAAAAAGCCTAGCCGCTCGACAAATCGACTCTGAGGACACTTCGCGAGCGAGGAACGCCCTATCCGTTGCCATCGACGCTCAATCGACCGAAGCAGGGCCTTTCCTCTCTCACGCTCTACAGCGAGAACCCTTGAGGCGGTTAGCCGTTCGGGCGGCGGGGAGCGTCAAAGCCAGAGAGGCGGTTCCCGAGCTTTTGCCACTTTGCCTGAGCTCCGATAGAATGCTTGCAACCGAGGCGATCGTTGCCCTCGAGCAAATTGCCGACGAATCGAGTTTAGGAACCGCTCAAGCTCTGCTCTTGTCCCCGATCCTGCCGGTTAGAAAGGCGGCTTTGTCGTTGGCGGCGAAATTCCCAGCCCAAGCTTTCCCAGGGGCTAAGATCATGGCTCTCGACGACGACGAGCGCAAGGCACGGGTTGGAATCGAGCTATTGAGCGCACTCGGAACTCCTGAGGCGCTATCCGAAGTCGGCCAAAAGTTGCTCGATCCTCGGGCGGGGGTGCGAATCCAATGCCTTCTCGGTCTCAATGGACGCTGCCCCCAAGAGTTTCGCTCTCATCTTTTGGCGTTGAGGACCGATCCTATTCCCACGGTCAAGGCGATCGCAGTTACCATCGATCCAGGCCGCTAGTCGTGGTAGCCATCGGGGTGAGCGCGTCGCCACTGCCAAGCGTGCTCGACAATGGTACGCAGCTGGGGAAATTGGGGCTGCCACCCAAGCTCGTCGGTAATGCGCTTCGAGCTGGCAATCAATCGAGCGGGGTCACCCTCTCGTCGCGGGGCCTCATCATAGGGCACGGACATTCCGAGAACTTCTCCGACCGTATCGATCACCTGCCGAACCGAATAGCCTTCTCCGTTGCCGAGATTGAATTTGCGAGACGAGCCGGCTTCTCGAAGATGGTTGAGTGCAAGCAAATGAGCCTCCGCAAGGTCCATCACGTGAACATAATCGCGAACGCAGGTGCCGTCGGGGGTGTCATAGTCGGCTCCAAAGACTTTCAACTTGGGCGCCTTACCCATCGCGGAAAGGATAATGGCAGGGATCAGATGGCTTTCCGGATCGTGGTCTTCCCCCAAAATCCCATCGGGATCGGCCCCTGCCGCATTGAAGTAACGCAGGCAGACGGACCGGATTCCATACGCTCTGTCATAAGCGCTTAATGCCATCTCCACCGCCAGCTTGGTATCG
The DNA here is from genome assembly GCA_038225245.1 of Fimbriimonadales bacterium. Taxonomy (GTDB): domain Bacteria; phylum Armatimonadota; class Fimbriimonadia; order Fimbriimonadales; family Fimbriimonadaceae; genus JBBREX01. Next base: position 1,474 of record JBBREX010000213.1, read on the forward strand.
CCATATGGGCTTGTCGGATTCTTGAGATGCTCTTCGTCGATTGGAACGTAATGAGGCTCTCCAAAGACCGCCGCCGTCGAGCTGAAGACGATTTTGTCGACCTTCGACTCACGCATCGCATCGAGAAGCCGCAGGACGGCGGTCAAATTATTGTGCCAATAGGCGTCGGGACGAGTGACGCTCTCGCCCACCATCATGTAGGCGGCGAAATGCATGACGAGATCGATCTTATGCTCTCGCAAGATGCCCGCGAGGTCCGCGGTCCGAAGATCGGCTTGCACGAAGGGGCTATCGCGAACGGCCGCACGGTGGCCTTTTTCTAGGTTATCGAGAACGAGGTGGGGCGCGTTCAATTCGCGCAGACGCTTGGCCATGTGGGAGCCAATATAGCCCGCCCCTCCAATCACAAGAATCATGAAGACCAGTATGAACGAGCACTGGTATTCTCTAGCTCTCCCGGGCGAGTGGCGGAATTGGTAGACGCGCTGGATTTAGGTTCCAGTCCTTCACGGGGTGAGGGTTCGAGTCCCTCCTTGCCCACCAGCTACCTTAGAGTCAGTAAGACGCCCGCCACGATGAGGGTAGCTCCTCCAGCCAAAGTCCAAGACGGGCGTTCGTGCAAGAACAATATGCCGAGGACCATCGCGAGCACGAAGCTCAGCTTATCGATGGGAGCGACTCGCGACACGGGGCCTAGTTGAAGGGCCCTAAAATAACACAGCCATGAGGAACCAGTCGCTACCGCGGAGGCGGCGAGAAACATCCAGGCTCGAGGGCCAAGGGCGGATACCTTCGTCTGCTTAGTTGCCCACGCGATCCCGACGGCAAAGACCAGTACGAAAGCGACTCGAATCGCGACCGCCAAATTGCTTGGAACGTCTTCGATCCCTTTCTTAGCCAAGACAGCAGTGAACGCGGCAAAGACCGCCGAAAGCAATGCCCAACCCTGATAGCTCATACAAAGAGCCTACTTCAAAAAAAGCCCCCGCCGGAGCGGGGACTTTCTTATATTTCCAGGGAGGCGCGGATCCATCGCGGTCCCCGTCTAAACGGTCATGGGTTGCTAAAACCCACGACCTCCCCGGTGCTTACGTTCGTGATTCATTTTTTGGCACCACCTCCTCAAATAAGAGTTTTGACGCGCAGGGAGCGCGTCACTAATACAAACGTAATTCGCCCAACTTTGGTTTCATCGAGGAGAGCCGGACTTTTGTAGGAGGTTGGTTGCTTCGGCTTGATCGTTATTTGCGTCCGCTTGATCCATGCGCAAAACATTCATCATCGCTTGGAAGCCGATCACGGTGGTAACCGACAACTTGCCCTTCGGATCGGTGGCGGCGCAAATCATGAGACGAGCGCTCGGAGTCTCCCAAAACCAGTAGCTCGCATATTGGCCACTCATCTCAGTCGGCTTAATCTCGGAAAGTAGCTCGCGATAGCTTTGGACGATTTCGGCGAGATGTTCCTTGGACGAATCTTCCTGCGTATACTGGGCAAGAACGACCTTTCCTTCCTGGGCAATAATTCCAAAAGACTCCCGGGCGGCCTCCCAACCCTTGGCGGAAAAGGGGTCGCCCATGTTCGGGGGCAGTTCATTCGCTTCAAACGCACCGCGCGGCCTTGGGAAGACGTCGAAGGCGACTCGCTGCGTATCTCCTAGCTTCAGCTTGCCAGCTCCGTTGATCAGCGCTAAGGAGCCCTCCGCGGCTTGAGCCGGTATTTGAACCTCTACGATCGTTCTCGACTTCGGCACATTCGTGCCTGCGTCCGACGTCTGAGGCCCACACCCGGCGGAGCTAACTAATAGCAATAACCCGATAGCTTTGCTTTCCTGCGGGAGCATCGACTTCAAATTCATCTCCAACCACCTTTTCGATCAGGGCCGCGCCGAGGGGCGAGGTGATCGAAATCAAGTCCTGCGTAGCATCGGCTTCGTACGAACCCACCAGGGTAACCACAATCTCCTCAGACCATTTAAGATCGACGAGAGTTACCTTGGAACCTAAATGCGCTTGACCACCGGAAGATTCCGGCCGATCTACGACCTTGGCGAGCTGGAGCACTTTTTCGAGATCGGCGATGCGGCCCTCAAGGCGCGATTGGTTAAGCTTGGCTTCATGGTACGCGGCATTCTCTTTGAGATCGCCATGCGATTTCGCTTCGCGGATATTATCGGCGATCGAGCGGCGCAGCGGTCCCTTCAAGTCGTCCAGTTCTTTCTGGAGTTTCTCGAAACCTGCTTTGGTCAGCAAAATCTCTTGTGCCATCGCGTTAGAAATTGTAGCATCGCTCCGACGGAGATTTCTCGACCGGGTGAGGCTAGTGAAATTCCCAGTTTAGACGGGCCAAGGGTTTAGCGAGGCGAAAGTTAAGAGGATATCAACAAAATAACCGAAAAGCATGATATACTGGCTCTCTGGATGCGCTTACGCGCACTCCAAAGATCAGGAGGCATAGACCTTGACCCGTAAAGCTTTTACCCTTATCGAGTTACTTGTCGTCATCGCGATTATCGCAATCTTGGCGGCCATTCTCTTCCCCGTTTTTGCCCAGGCTAAAGAAGCCGCGAAAAAAACCGCTTCGATTTCGAACGTCAATCAAATCGGAAAAGCGACCATGATGTACCAGGGCGACTATGACGACGCATATTATCCCATTCGTTTGTCTTGTGGAAACACGACTTGCAAAGAATATCTGGATGCCAACAACAACGTGAAGGCGGACGCATCGCGCCTTTCAGGCGATGCTTTGAAGTACTACTACTGGGTTTACATCATCCAACCCTATACAAAAAACTATCAAGTTTTTAAATCGCCGGCGAATCCAAATCCGTTTACACCCAACGAGGGTGCAGTTCAGACCTGTACGGCCCAAGGCTGTGCGGGGACCAACTACGGCGCCGAGAACAGCTACGCTTATAACACCGGTTACTTGAGCCCGCTTGGTAACTTAGCCGACGCCAACAACA
>JBBREX010000214.1:0-4369 GCA_038225245.1 Fimbriimonadales bacterium
CTCCTGCTCGTCGAGCATCCACGCGTTATCACTATTGGGGCAAGTTTCCATGAGGAGAATCTGCTCGTCGCACCTGGAGAGCTTGAAAAGTTGGGTATGGAAGTGGTGCGAACCGACCGAGGAGGGGACGTTACTTACCACGGTCCCGGCCAACTCGTAATCTATCCGATTTTCGATATTTCAAGATTCGGGAAAGATTTGCACCTTTGGTTGCGTAATCTAGAAGAAGCAATCATACGAAGCCTCGCTCGGTTTGAGGTCTGCGGCCGCCGGTTTTCTCCCCACACTGGAGTTTGGATCGAGGATCGAAAGATCGCGGCAATCGGGGTAAAAATCCGCCGGAGGGTCAACTTGCATGGAATCGCGCTCAACTGTAATAATTCATTGGAACCCTTCAATTTGATTGTGCCTTGCGGAATCTCGGAGTTCGGTGTGACCAGCATAAGCCGTGAAGTCGGCCGGGAAATAACGGTAGCGGAGGCGCGTGCTTGCGTCGTTGAAGCGATAGGGACTGTGTTTGGAATTGATTGGATCCGTCCCAGCAAAGAAAAGAGAGGATAATTAGATACGATGATTTTACGATGGTTGAAAAGCCCTGCGGTAGTCCTGGTTTGTGTCGATATCGCGATTTCTTTGGTTACGCCGGCAGGTGACGCCCGCTCGATGTTGGACGCCCATGCGGCAAAATTGCAAGGCGCTCAGTCGCTCACCGCAACGGTGACCGTCCAGACGATCGGCGGCGCAAAGGAAGAGAGAAAAATTTGGTTAAGCCGGCCCGACAGGTTCAAGATCGAGGGACCTGCTGGATATAGTTTGAGCGACGGAAAGACAATTTGGACCTACGCAAAGACTGACAACAGTTATTCTGAGATTCCTTTCGATCGAGCAGAACTGCTAGCCCGGTTCAAGTCCGACGACATTTGGCCTTGGTCGGCGTTTTTTGATGCGGACGCGTTTAAGAAGGCAGCCGCCCTCAAGGGGGGCGCTAAGAAAAATTTGCGAGGCAATGAGGTTCAACCGGTTACGATGTCGTTGGCCGAGCAATCGAAATCGGCGGACCTGTATATCGATTCGGCTCTGGGCTTTGCTCGCGGCGCGTTGCTAACTAAATCGCAGGGGAGTGCGAGCGAGGAGATTTTGATCGTTGCCTCCGATATCAAAATCTCGGTGGAAGCATTGCCAGAAACTTCATTTGCCTTTACGGCCCCTCAAGGCTCCAAGAAAGTGGAAAAGCAAACCGAACCACAGCATATCGCGTTCGCGCAAATAGCGTCAATCTTTAGGCGGCAATGCATGCCGTGCCATGGGTCCACGAACCGAAAGGGCGGCCTCGATCTCTCATCATATTAGGGGGTCATGGCGGGAGGCGAAAGCGGCAAGTCGATTACGCCGGGAGATGCTACGGGGAGTTTGCTGATTCTCTATCTAAAGGGCGAGCGCCAACCGAGAATGCCCCAAAACCGGGCACCCCTGCATCGAGAGGATTTCGATATGATCGCAACCTGGATCAAAGAGGGAGCAAAAGAGAGCTAATTAAGCGCGTATTCGCTCAAACTCTTGAGAGGCGATGACATGATGGGGATCGGCCTCCAGAGCGTCACGGAAGGCGTTCTTTGCCTCGCCTTGCTTGCCCTGCCGTCGGAGCGCAATTCCCAGATACGCGTGAGCATCCGCATAGTTTGAATTAATGCGGATTGCCGCCTCGAATTGATCGGCAGCGTAATCCACCTGATCAAGCTCCAGCAGAGTCTGGCCGTAGGAGCACCTGATATCAGCGTACTCGGGGGCAAGATCCAGAGCCCGGACGTATTCGGACGCGGCCTCTTGCCAAAGCCCTTGCCTGGCAAAAGACTCCGCCAACTGAGCGTGAGTACTGGCATCTTCAGAGCCATCGGAAAACATAGTTTCGAAGTTTGCGACCGCCCGCTCGATGTCGCCCTGCTTCACACTTGCCAAAGCAAAGCGATACCGCTCCCCGTCTAAAGCGGACTCGATTCGGACCGCCTCCTTGATTCGGGAGAGACCCCTTTGCACTTCGCCATCCTCGATGAAGATGATCCCCTGAAATAGGATGGCCCTGGCATAAGTTTCGTTAAGCTCGAGCGCTTTCGTCAAAGCCTCAGTTTGCAATGGGCGATCGCCAAAACCACGATACGCTTGAGCTAGGGAAAAATAAAGGTCCGGATAGGTGGGATGAAGAGTAAGTGCGCTCTTGAAAAATCGAATCGCGTGGTCGAAGTCCTCGGACCTGATGGCGGCTTGCCCCAAGAAAGAATAACTTTCTGCGGTGTAAAATTTCGCCAATCGAAGGGTCGCCGGATCGGCTGAGTTCTCAATGCACCGAGCAAACTCCTCGATCGCTTCTTCGAACAATCCGCGGTCGTAGGCTCGAATCGCGAGATCGTAGTGCTCGTCCCTGCCGAACCCAAACCATTTTCCAACAAATGCCATTTTTACTTACCCGCCTGAATTGCTAGAGCAATTATCGGCTACCGTAAGGAAAAACTTAATCGCGTTTGTTAGGTTTTCGATAAGATATTCGGAACCGGCTTAAGGAGGCCATCCTGGCCCTTTGCCCGCCACTCCATTGGCCTACCGATCAGACGGTAACGATCGAAGAAAGGGAGCGACCTTTCTTCGATTCTTAGAGCGGTGGAGGTGTCTCCAGGTACCCTTAAGAAGAGCCGGAGCATCCATGAAGACAGAATTGCGCAGCATATTTCAGAGATATCCCCAGTTGTGGACGATGAAAGGTCTGGTGCCGGAAGAGGTCGTCGAGCAAGAAATCGGAAGAACGGCGGACGACTTCGAGTGTTGGCTTGCCGAAGCTAAGACGAGAATCCCGCTGGCAAAATTGATCGACGTATTTCCTAACGAATTGGAGCGGGGATCCATACGGCTGGAGAACTTTCTCGGCCACTGGGGCAACGTCTCGGTAGAAGAGCTTTGTAAGATCTGCTTGATCGTAAAGTGGCTCAAGCCAAAATCCGTTCTCGAAATCGGAACTTACAACGGCATGACTACTTTGCAGATGGCGCTCAATGCGCCCTCAGATGCGACTGTTTACACCCTCGATTTACCGGATGAGATCCAAAGTGAACTCCAGCTCTCCCTGATCGACGAGTATGTTGCAAAAGTCTTCCGGGGAAGATACGGAACAAGCCGGGGATCGTATTTCCAAGACCGTACCGACCTCAATATCGTCCAGCTTCTCGGGAATTCGGCCACGTTCGACTACCGTTCAGCTATCACGGGAAAGCTCGATTTGATCTTTATCGACGCCGCCCATGATTTTCGGAACAAGCAAATCGACAGCGAAAACGCCTTGCAAATGTTGGCTGAGGGGGGGGTGATCCTCTGGCATAACTACGCCGATGTCGTGTGCCCCGAAGTAACGAAATACCTGAGCGATTTGAGCAGGCGTATTCCTATCCACCATCTTCGCGGTACGTCGCTCGCCGTACATTACTCCGGTTGGCGTGCTCGTCAAGACAGCGATCGATAGACTTCCCCAGATGAGCATGCTGCATTTTTCGTGTGGATTGCTCGCTTCCCACACGCTCGAGCCCGTCCCTGCCCTAGTGAATCGGAGTCTCGCGTCCGACGGCATCGAAGTTAAATGGTTCGTGGCCCCGTTTAATCAGATCGATCAGACCGTGCTGGACGAACGATCCGACCTATTCGCGGTTCACCGAGATGCAGTCTTCCTTATCGTGGCCGTCGAAGATATCACCGACGATGGTCAATTTGTCGACCTCGTTCAAGCCCTCATCAAACGAGCAGGCCTGGCCAAGATATTCGTCCATGCGATGTGGCCTCGCGAGCCTGAAGCCAATCCTCTGCTGGCCTCGCGAAGCATTCTCTCACTGTTTCGAAGATCGACGAACCTAAATGCAGGACTCGTTAGATTGGCAGACGCCTCGGATCGAGTTTTTATTTTGGATCCGGCTTCATCGAAGACCGATCCACGTTTCTTCTACCTGGCAAAAATGCGGCTCGACAAAGAGGGAATGGATAGCCTGGCCGAGACCTGGGCACGCTGCTTGAGGGCCATCGCGGGCAGAAGCAAGAAATGTATCGCCTTGGATTTCGACGATACGCTTTGGAGAGGCGTGCTGGGTGATGTCGGAGTTTCTGGCATAGGCTTATCCGATGATGGGCCCGACCGGGCATTTCAGGACTTTCAACGATTATTGTTGGTCTATCGCGATCAGGGCATTTTGCTTGTCGGATGCAGCAAGAACGATCCGGAACTCGCGCTCGATGCACTAGCCGAACATCCACACATGCTGCTACGCCCCGACTGCTTTGCGGCAATTCGCGCAAACTGGCAGGACAAGGCCACAAACCTGATCGAAATTGCCAACGA
>JBBREX010000215.1:0-4335 GCA_038225245.1 Fimbriimonadales bacterium
AGAGTCTGCGTTCCCCAGACCGCCCGGTCCGGTCCGGGCGCCATCAGTGTCCGGGTTTATGGCCGCCGCGGCGGCTGCGTCTGCGGCCTTATTCTTCGTGCTATGGTGGATATTGCAGGGCGAAGAAACCCCCTGGGTGCCGGCGGGCCTGGCAGCCAGCGTAGTCATGTTGTCCGCCGCCCTGGTGCGGCTGACAATCGCAAGGCGGGCGAGAACCGGGCCTTTGAGCCAGACACAACGCCACGAACGGCATTCAAGGCAACGGGCAACGGGCAAGGTGATGCAATCGACGAGTTTGCACTCCGCTGGTCTGCGCGCGCTGCAAAAGCAGTCCGCCGATGCCGATGCCCGGGACTTGCCTCCGCAAGCTCATCGCGACCTTTATGAGCTATGCACCGATTACCTGCGCGGCGCCGAACAAGCTTTGCAGTCGCCCAGTCTTTCGGTCGAGGCTCGGCTGGCTTTGCGCGCCGGGCAGGAGCGGGTGCGAACTCTGCAAAGGCATCACCTGCTGACGTGGGCCCGGGGTTCCGCGCGCGCTTTCACGCACGAGGCGCAACAGCGGGTTCGTCTCTATGAAAAGGTCGAGACTGCCAATCGCGCGCTGGAGTGTATTGACTCGGCTTTGAAGGTCTATCCTGCCGAAGAGGAACTCCAGATCTCGGTTCGCGTGGTGCGCGATTTCATTACTTCGATCAGGGTCGCGCACTGGGTCGAGCTGGCAGAGCGGGCCGCGTTTAAGGGTCAATACCGCAGGGCGATCGATCGCTATCGAGATGCCTTGTTTTATCTTACTCGTGACGGCAGGGACCAGGATCGCGAGGCAGGTGCGGAACGGATCACGAGAGAAATCGAGCGGTTGAGAGCCCGCCTCGTCACCGGGCGGGCCGCCGCGAACTCAACCCGCACCAATAGTACCGAGGGACCGGAACAATAAGGCAGCGCTTTTGTGTCGTGACCAGGAAGATTTTTTTGGGAGGGAATCGGTAGCCGTGATGCTTAGTAGAAGGTGTCCAAGATGTGGTAGCGACAAGATCCGCCCGGGCTATCGGCGCATGCGCTGGTTCCTGCGAATGTTTGGCATCCACCACCTTTTGTGCGATCATTGCAACTGGTTATTTACAGGATTTGGCCTTCCGGGGATGGGCTCACGCAGGGCAAAAAGAAAAGACTGATTGCGGCTGCTCAATCATCAGGGCTTGTTCCGGATCGCAGGTTGGGATTGCCATTCACCAATTGTTGGGCGCCTCCTGGCACTTCAATGGATTTAGGACTTTCGGGGTTTAAGCAATGAACAAGAGAACTCTTATTATTTTCACTGTCGTGTTCAGCCTGGGCGCGGTTTTTTCAGTGTTGGCGCTGGCTCAGCAAGGCGCCCAGTCAGATCCGAGCAGCTCGCTGGATAATCAGGGGATCAGGCGATATCGGGTGGGGCCCGGAGATCTTCTGGATGTACGAGTTTTCGGGCAACAGGACCTGAATTCCACGGTCGAGGTTGATGAGGACGGTAACATCTCTTCGCTTCCGTTTATTGAAGAGCCGATTCCTGCCAAGTGTCGTAACGAAAAAGAAATTCAGAAGAGCATTACCGATGCTTATTCCAAGTACCTCATCAAGCCGCGCGTTAGCGTGCGTATTCTTGAGCGCCGGAGCCGGCAGCCCGCCGTCGTATTCGGTGCGGTGCGGAGCGCCTCCAGGATTCAAATGAATCGACGGGTGCGGTTGCACGAACTGCTGGCTTACGCCGGTGGAATTACTTTGGGCGCCAGTGGCACAATTCAGATCATTCACACCGACACGGAATTGTGTCCTGAGCCAGAAGACATGCTGCAGACGGTGACCGCCTCGCTTTCCGATAAGCCGGCCACGAGTACGACTTCTGCTGCGCAGGTGGCAGCTTCTCCGACACCCGACAAGGCGGCAGCCGCTGCGGGCTCGGACATTGGCCGCCTTGAGATCTACCAAATAAACGATGTCAAGACGGGCTCGGGTAAGGGCGATCCGTTTATCCGACCTGGCGATATCGTAATTGTGACCGAAGGTGAGCCAATCTACATCACCGGCGCTGTAGTTTCACCGCAACCAATCGTGATGAAGGATGGAATGACGCTCGGCCGGGCGCTGGCAATGGCGGGCGGTCCGATTCGACAGGCGAAGACAGGTGAAGTACATGTCTATCGCCAAAAGGAAGGTAGGATTGGTTCAGAGGATCTAAAGTTCAACTACGACGCGATCCGGAAGGGAGAGCAGAAGGACGTTCCCCTACAGGCTTACGACATCATTGACGTACGACTTATTGGAACATTCGCACCCAAGAACCTGGCCGACTTCTTTTTGAATACGGTTAAAGGGAGCGCGGGCTATCTGCCGCAGAGAGTTCTTTACTAAAGGAGAGCTGAAGTCAGGAATCTAAGGGCTAGCGAACCAGCCGGCCCTGGCGCGGTCCTTGTCAATGCCGAGCACACACGAATGAGTCAAAGAATAAAATCTAACAAAGCCAGGAGAGCGCGTGGTTTTACCTACCTCTGGATCCTGGCCCTGGCGGTTTCGACCTTCCTGCTGATCTATTTTGAGCAGACCTCGTTGCTATACATTCTCGCCACTCTGGGCGTGACGATATTGTTGGTCGTCGTGGCCCTGGCCGATTTGGGGCGCAGTGAACTGACGTCCGGCACTGTGCAGATGCCCGACACTCGGCCCCCGGCGCAAAGTCGCTGAACTGAAACCTTGTGGCTTCGATCGGCGGCGGTGCGAAAAACTTTACCGCCGGATTTCTTCTCAGAACCTGTTCAGGTCTCTTCCAATTACAACTTTTTCGGTATAGCCGCCGGCCCGTACACCGGCGAGCAGTTCTTCATCGCTCGCGCCCATGCGAATGATGTGATCCAAAATTAGCAGCCGGGGGCGGCTGCGCGCTGCGAGCGCGCCCAGTTCCACATCCGAGGTGTGGTACTCGCGGCAATACCGAGGCCAGTCCTGCCCACCCGGCCGATCCTCCGGCTTGAGGCGCGCCGCGGAATAGACTTCATGGATCAAAATGTCGACGCCCTGGGCGGCCTTGACCAACTCTTCGCTCGGCCGAGTGTCGCCCGAAATCACGATCGAACGATCGGCCGTGTCGATGCGATAAGCGAACGCATCCTTCCAGGCCCCGTGTTGCACCGCAATCGCAGTAACGCGCACACCATCTTTCTCATAGACGACGCCACTCCGAATCTCGTGCACGTCGACGCGACACCCGCCCGCCATTTCATGCTCCAATCCGTTCGTGCGAATATCGATGTCCTCTGAGAATGCTGCCAGCAGATGATTGGTCATGCGCTGCAGGCCTCGCGGGCCATAGACCGGGAACGGCGCGCGCCTGCGCATCACCCAGGACGTCAAAATCAAGTCGGCATAACCCAAAGTGTGATCGCTGTGCAGGTGGGTGATGAAGAGCGCTTCCGGCCCACTGATGGGAAGATTGGCAGCTTTCAAACGCCGCATCACGCCTGGCCCGGCATCGAATAAGAGCACCCGCCCGCCAACAACGACTGCCGTTGCCGGTCCCGAAGCTGCCGGGTCCGGATATGGCGTTCCCGTCCCCAGGAGGATCACTTCGGTTGTCACCGCTCTCGGCGCAGAGGAGGACGCGGGGTGCAGCCGGAGTGTGTCGGGCGGAGCGGCCGACCCCAGAACCAGCGACAAGAGAATTGCCAGTGCAGTTTGCATGCGATTGCTACTCCTTCAAATCGGTCGTTGAATGTTGGCCTTGATGGCGTTTGAATGAAACTACGCAATCGGCCTGCTTCGCAAGCGCTGGCGTGGTTGGATTTTTTCCGCGTCTGTGATTAAAGTATGTCCGCCCAGATTCATTTCCACAGATTTTCCGGAGGAACAATCCAAATGAAGAAGATCCAATTAGTTCTTGCGTCACTGCTACTCCTGGTGCTGACGTTGTCCATCTCGATTTCGCCGCTTACCCGAATGGTCAGCGCCCACGATGGCGACATTCCAAAACTTACTTATCCAGAGACGAAGCGCGGCGAGGTGGTGGATGATTACTTTGGCACCAAAGTGCCAGATCCATATCGCTGGCTTGAGGACGACAACTCCCCGGAAGTCGCGGCCTGGGTCGAAGCAGAGAACAAAGTCACCTTCGGGTATCTCGACAAGATTCCTTATCGCGCGCAGCTCAAAGATCGCCTGACTAGACTCTTCAACTATCCGAAGTATTCCGCGCCCGCACGACGAGGCGACTCCTTCATCTTCTCGAAGAACGACGGCCTGCAGAACCAGTTTGTTTATTACATCCAAAAGGGTCTGGACGGAACGCCCGAGCTGTTGCTCGATCCA
>JBBREX010000216.1:0-4316 GCA_038225245.1 Fimbriimonadales bacterium
GCGACGGCCAGTTTGTTGATCGCTTCAGAGGGGCGGTTGGCCGCATAAAGCTTTCTCGCTTCTTCCGCCAACCGGACGAACTCCACCGCGCTGCGAACAAAGATCGCGATTCCCTTTTCAGCCTCTCCAGGGGCCGCTCGGAGGGCCGCGTCACAGATTTCAAGGGCCCTGCCGCCTACGTCGCCGCAAAGCTCGTCCGCGTGGTGCAGCCACAGCAAAAACGGATTCGCTTGGAGGAGGAAGTACGTTTTGAGCGAGCTGCGGCGGGTGGAATGGGCAAAGATGCCTCCGGATGCCTGAAGGTCTATGCCCATGAGTTGTGCCCATTCGGTTCTGGCCGATCCGGTCGGGCACCCATTCTTGGTAATAATCTCGCCGCTGGCACGGATAGCTGGAAATAGCGTGTCATACGACCCCATAAGCCCACACTCCCAAGTGGTCAAGCAAACTCCGTGTAGGTCCAGCTCGATGGCGTCTCGAGCCACCTGAACAACGTTCTTCTCCGACTGAGCCAAATGCATCCACGCCGCGTTGTACGCTTGTAGCGTCGGGCAGGCGATCACCTCAAAACCCTGGGCTTGAAACTTTGGCGCGCTGGCCCTGACTCCGTCAAAATACTGCCAATCGAAGATCAATGTCTCGCGCGGAATAGACTCCATTGCCTCGGGATGGGTCAGGAGCATGTCTCCCCAAATCGCTGGCCTACGGCCCGCATCCAGCACTCGTTGGCACAACGGCCCGAAATGCCGTCCATATAATCCCGCTTTGTGCGTCTCCTTATCTTCGCCTTCCGGCGGCGAGCATTTTTCGCAGGTCCCGAGCTGCCAGGTTTCGTCGCCTCCGATATGGATGATTTCGCTATCGAAGGCAGCCAGCGTATCGTCGATCAGGCGATGGCAAAGATCGACAAAATCGGGGTTCGAGGGACAGGCCTGCATGCCTTCGAAGCGCGACTCCGCGTATTGCCTGCCCTCTTCCGTATACAAAAACCCTTCGAAGTGGCCGAGCAGGTTGATCATGGGGATGATCTGCAGATCGTGATACTCAGCCCCCAGCGCCTTCACCATGTCCGATGTCAAGGTTCCCTTACCATGAGCCCACGGCGTGCTTGGGAAAGCGAACCGATGCTCGAGGTAGAGCCCGAAGGCGTTATAGCCGGACTCCAAGCTGAGGGTGGCGAATCGACGCAAGTGGTCCAGGGTGGGGCACTGCTCCCGTGCCAGGTCGTAGGTCCACATCCGGAGCTTAAAGGTTGACATCTAAATCAACTCCAGCGTGGCTTCCGAGCAGAAGTGCCGACCGGCAGCGGTAAGCCGAAGGAATTCTCCATCTCGATCGGCCCATCCTTTTTGTCGAAGCAATTCGACATTGCTCGGGTCGATCGCATTTTGAGACAATGGTAGGCCGGCATTCAATCGAATCCCCATCATGATGCGCTCGGTCCGGAGCATGCTCTCATCGAGTTGCTCGCTATCGCACCACAGCTCGGCGCCCGTTTCGATCGCGGAGCAGTATCTATCCGGATGCTTCATGTTCGTATATCGAACCGTGGCATCGGCGTCCCGCCGATGGTTTCCATGCGCGTCCCGCACATGATTTCCGGTGTCGTCCCGCCGATGGTTTCCATGCGCGTCGTGCAGACGGGCCATTCCCACCGCTCCCGGACCGTAGGCGAGATATTCCTCTCCGTGCCAATAGCACAGATTGTGTCGGCACTCACGGCCCATCCGCGAAAAATTGCTGATCTCATATTGGGCGAAACCAGACTGGTTGGCTCGCTCGCATGCGAGGTCGTACATGGCCACCTGGGCATCTTCGTCGGGAAGATCGAGCATGCCCCGGTGATGCAGCTTGTAAAATCGAGTGTTCGGTTCGATCGTGAGGCAATACAACGAAAGATGCTCCGGCTTGAGGGTGATGGCAAGTTCCAGATTGTTTTGCCATCCTCGCAAAGATTGATTCGGCAGGCCGAACATGAGGTCGAGGTTCAAGTTCTCGAAGCCCGCTTGGCGCGCCGCTGCCACTGCTCGGCCGATCTCGCTCGCTCCATGCACTCTGCCCAACCGCAAAAGATCCTCGTTTTGAAAGCTCTGAGCGCCGAGGCTAATGCGATTGAATCCGGCTTCTCGCAGGGTTCGAAACTTGGTCGCGTCCACTGTTCCCGGGTTCGCCTCGGTGGTGATCTCGCAATCCTGGGCTGGCGGATGGCTTCGCATAACGGCAGCCAGAATCGACGCCTGGCTCTCGGCAGGCAAAAAGGTAGGTGTGCCACCACCAAAGAAGATCGTCTTCGCAGGCCAGCCGTTCCAAGGGCTTCGCTCGATCTCCCGGATGATGGCGGCCACGGTTCGTGGAACGATCTCCCCATCCATAGCGAAGCTATTGAAGTCGCAGTAACCGCACTTGCTGGGGCAAAATGGGATGTGGACGTAAATCGCCACTGGTCGCCCTATGGACTTCGCCAGGCGATCATCGCCCCGACAATCGCTCCCAATAAGATCGGCACCGCCGACCGCTTCGCATTGATTCATGTCGAACCTACCCGGCGCATGAGGAGATGATATCCGTATCCGAGCACGCCACCCAGCAAGCCTCCAAAGATGAGCCGTGTAATCACGCTTTCTACTCTACGTCGGTTTGCGTCTTAGAACCTTTGAGAATAGCCGGCCCCGATCAGCCAGTCCGGCGAGTTTCCATTTAAGCCCCTAATGGCGTGACAATCGAGCTGACGGTTCTGGTCCAGTTTGTACTTGATGCCCGCGTGCAGGAGATGAGTCGTGGGTGTGTCTTTTGCAAACGTGGCGAAATGCTCCAAAAAGCCCGCCCATTGCCCGCCTAGAGCCTTCGTCAGAGAAACAGCGTTGCTCCATAAAGCCACTCGGATTCCGTCTGAGGTGGTCCAGAGCGCGGCCACCGAGCCCGATAAATTGGTCGACTTGTCGAGGTCCCGGCCCCAAGCGACAAGCAGGCCCGGATCGATGGAGTTGCTCGTGAAGTCTGGGATACCCGAATCAACGGAAAGTGATGCTTCGATCGCCAAATCCCAACCATGGATCGGCCCCGCTTGCCATTTCAAGCCGCCCGAGGCATCGCCGAAGCCGCGCCCATGGTCGTCGCCAAACAGCCAATTGTAATTTGGAGGGTTCAGTTGAAGCTCCCACTTCCGAGCAATCCCGTAGCGTAGAGTGCCTTCCGGGCCGCTCAACCGCTTGCTCCTTCCATCTCTTTGAAATGAAAACCCCATTTCCAATTGGAACCGTTTCAACGCTAGTACTGTGGGATTTTCGGCAAAATCTGGCCTCCCAGCGTCCATTCCTTCCTCTTCTTGGCCATGTGCTATGGAAGTGGATAGGCTCAAAACTGATAGAAGAGCGGGAAACCGATATCTCATTGGGCCTATTTTAGCCGCTTGCTTCGGCGAGGGTAGGCAGATTTCGGGTCATCGATTCCGGTGCGGAAAGGCCGAGTAGATCGAGGACGCCTTTGAGGGCGATTTTGGTCGCCTCGCAGAGGGCTAACCGCGCTCTCGAGGTGGGAAGATCGCTCTCCTCGATTACCCGGCACGCATCGTAAAAGTGATGGAAGGATCGGGCAAGCTCGACCGCGTAGGTCGTCAATCGGTGGACGCCGTAATCCTCAGCGCACCGGCGCACCTCATAGGGAAGGTCGAGAATTTTCTTGATGAGTGCCAATTCGCGGGGATGGCAAAGCGTCTCTCCGGTGCTCGCCTTGATCTTTGCTTCCTCAGCCTTGCGCAAGATGCTGCAGATGCGGGCATGGGCGTATTGGACATAGAATACGGGGTTTTCCTCGCTCTGTTTGGTGGCGAGATCGATGTCGAAGTCCATGTGGGTGTCGTGGCTGCGCATGAGGTAGAAGAACCGGGCGACGTCCTTGCCGATACGCATTTGCTCGCGCGACGGAGCCCGGGAATGCTCAAAGCCTTGCAAATCCTTGGTCTCGACCTCCATCGGGGCGAGGTTCTTGCCTAGCTCGCGGATGAGATCGATCAGTTCGTAAATGTTTCCGTCTCGCTTTCGCATTGGCGCCGGTTTGCCTTCCTTGACGAAGCGAACGATTTGGAAGATAATGACCTCGAGCTTCTCGCGGGCCAGGGCAAGGGCCTTGACACAGTCATCGCGTTCCTCTTGCGAAGAGTAAAGGTGGGCTTCGTTAGCGGTTAGCGGTTGGCGGTTGGCGGTTGGCTTGTCCGGTTGGGCGGACGATTCCGCCATGTCGGGCCTTTCCAGGACTGCGGCTAGAACTGCTTGAAGGCGGTGGATGTATCCGTGGTGATCGGGTCCCAGGATCGTGAT
>JBBREX010000217.1:0-4291 GCA_038225245.1 Fimbriimonadales bacterium
GCTGGCGGTGTATCGCCGGTTCTACAACGAGCAGCGGCCCCATTCGTCACTTGGTTACCGCCCTCCGGCAGTGGCCGCTATGTCAACATCAGGAGGAAGTCTGCAGTTTTGAATGGACTACTCGATGGGGGCAGACCAGCACGCGACCAAAAATTGGACTCTCTTTTCTACTCCGATGATATTTACTCTATTCGATATCTTGGGGATATGCTTCTCTACAATAAGGCTACTGGCAAACCTCTCTTCCGTCTTCCCAAGCCCTTACGTGCGGAAGGCCATGTGACAGAGTCAGGTTACGGATATGGTCACGATATTTATAACGGAACAACCCGGATATGGGATCTGGGTAGAAGGGAGTTTTATGCTGATATTGAAGAAACGGATGCAGTACTCTTTCCCAACGGGAACCAGGCTTGGGCATATAGCGGGAGTTCGAATCACCATCAGCTTGAGTTCTACCTGTTAGATTTAAGAACGCACATTAAACGACACATAGTTAGTCGCGTCCCCAAGCACCCACACCATGGGTTAAGCAAGGACGGTCGTTACGCCTGGCTTTATGATGGCGAATTGCTTACCATATTCCAGGTCAGTAATTGGAATCCGGTCCTAGATCTTCATTTGCCCTATGAAAATAGTTTAGGAGAGCTAAACCTCAAATTCTCACTACATAAGACGTTCTGCCTTACCGAGCGCGGAGTCCTTGTTCACGATCTCTTTTCCGGGAGGCATCTGTATACATTGGAACACGTTAAGGGATTCCCGAAGTGGTTGAATTAGAACCAAAGGGGACTGAGGTGAATCCCATGCAGGGTAACGTTAATTGGTGCATGCGCGGCCAATTATTCAGTGAGGTTGAGATCAGCGGGCAGGAATTTCACCAGTCTCGCCGCACAAGCTCAGAAGAGAGGCCAACTTATTAGGGTTGTCTCTCCCACCATTTGAACGAGTACATCTTACGTTTCACATTACTCCCGCAATGCACTTCTCCCCCTAGCTCGTGATAGAGCTTCCAATCGTTCACCCACTCAACCGGATCGATGCCCACGTCCTTTACCGCCTGCTCGAAGATGTCCAGCACGTCGTCTTTATTAACTTTCGGTCCGTGGGGCCACGGGAAGAACTTCTTCCTGCCCGCCAACTGGAAATTCGCGAGACCCGGTAGCAGCGCAGAGCACAGCCTGCCAACTGTTGGGTCGCCGGTGTAGATCACCGGCACGTCCAGGAAGGTCACGATGCTCGGCTTTGCCGCCTCGATGATCTTCGCTCTCGCCTTATTTATGATGACCTGGATCTTCTCGTTGTTCGCCTTGAGGGGGGCTGCCTCGGTCTGAAACTCCTTGAATGAAATCACCGCCGGAGGATCGGGTATCGCCGCCAGCAGGGTGGAGCCGCTCTTCCAAAACTCGGTATTTTCCACGACAATATATTTGCTCTCCGAGGTCGGTAGCTCGAACCAGCCGCCTTCGGAATAGGGAGGCGTGTAGGTTGGGTACGCGATGCCGCCGGCGAAATTGAGGTCGAGTCCGCCGACCTGGGGCAGATGGAGAGCGAAGGGACCCCAAACGCGCCGGACCGGAATCCGATTGCCAATAATCGTACCGTTGACTTCAGCTACTTGGCCGGTGCCTGGTCCGTCATAAATCCGAATGTATCGAACAGACTGCGATGTGAAGTCTTTATCCACCTCGATGTCGAACTGCGAGGAAGAGCGAACGAGGCCGCTGTCGTAAAACCCAGGATCCGCTTCGTTTTTGGTATTCGTGCTGAAAAGGACGGCATCGGGTGGCGGTCTGGGCCGGTCAGGTCCAGGATTGAAGGAATCGCCTATCAGGCTATAGCCCAACTCGGGCGAGGCCACCACGACTCGCATCGGATTACCCGCCGAATAGAATCCGATCATTTCGTCCACATGCCCGACGAGGAGCCATCCTGTCTTAAGCGTGAACGGCTCTTGGACCTCCTGACTCTTCAGGAAAGACCGCTTGTCACCTGACATGTCCTCACCGATGCAGATCCGCCCTAAGGGAAACTTCTTCGTTGGTGGCATCAGCTCGAGGTCGCCGCCGTAATCGAAGGAATCTTCCCCAACCCGGGGCAGCCGGTAGATGCCGCTTTCTTCGTTCAGCAAGTTTTCGCGCACCCAGGCCATCTCTTTGTTGTTGTCGTTCTGGCCCGTGTGATGAAACGTGTATCCGGTGACCCAGATCGAGCGGCGCGGCGTTGAGCTGTAGCCGACCTCGACCGGGTCTTGCGCCCATTGGCTGTTTCCCGTCTCGGAATATTTGACGAGTTGCCCGGACTTAGTGAGCACGTCAATGAAGCCTTTGTTATCGGCACCGGCATCAATCGCATAGAGGGAAATGCTTGCTTGCGAGTTCGGCAGCATGATCCAAGGCGCAACCTTGAGCTCAATTTGATCGGTGGAGTTGGCCTTCTTTTTCTCCTTGATCCCCCGGATTTCGATGCTCAAATCCAGCAGACCGTCGAACGTCATATCAGAGCCCGCGGTCGTGTAACGGAACTTCAGGCCTTCGAGGCCCATTTCGATCGGGTCGTCGGCGCTGACAAATGCCGTGATGTCGATCTCCGATCGCGTCTCGGTGGGGCCACCCCATATCGAGGTTTCGCTTCTCACAATCCTTGGGAAAACATGCACGGCCCTGATTTGGGCCAGCGGAGCCTTCAAGAACACCTTCTGCCCAGCGAGCGTCGGAATTTTGTTAACCATGAATGGCGTGATGTCGTTTAGATCATTGGCGTCCTCGATCTTCAGGTGCTCCCGGTCGGCACGCTCGTTCACATCAAACTCCAACCCGTCGGCGACCTTCACGTCTCGCGTGCCCACGCGCTTCGTTCGTCCGTTGCTGTTGTTACAATTCACGAGAAAGAACGCTCCGCGCTCCTTGGTCCAGACATCCCGGCCCGTCAAGTCGTCGTCGTTGATTCTGTTGTTCCGATCGGTGTCGGCGAGGATCAGCCAGTCGGCTGCTCTCCGCGCTAAGTGACTCTTCGCCCTAGCGGAAATCGCTCCCGGCGCATTGGGAGCTGCCATTATGCACACTGCCACTGCAACGCAAATCATTGGAACCCTCCTAAAATGGAAAAATCAAATGTCATCTGTAGGATAACACAGTTTTGGCGAAGATTCGTATCTCAAGCCATGCACCGAATCGCCGGCGGCGTGCGCGAGCGCATCGAAACCATTGGCCGGACCGTAGTCGGCTAAACTAGCCGCGTTATGTTTTTTAAGCTTGCATTGCCTCGTTTCGGATAGGAATCGTTGTTTTGGCGGCTGCATTAGGTTTGGCCGGCATGGCGGAGGCCCATCACCGCGACATTGATCTAACACCCGTCATCGACATCAAACCACTTGGGAGCGCCGCGGCTTTCAAAGAGCGCGGACAGGACCTTCTGCACCCGCAGCGACTTGAAGCTCGTGGCCGTCTCCAGAGCCAAGCACTCTCGGGTAAACTCGTCCAAGATCGCCAGCACTTTGAGCTTGGTTCCGTTGATGCAGGCATCAAAGCAGAAGTCCAGGCACCAAACGTGGTTTCGAGCTTCGGCCTTGAGCGGCACGCTGTTTCCGGTTCGCCGCTTGCGATAGCGTTTCATCCGGCCCAAGCGCTCTAGCCGTGGGTTACACGACAAAAAAAACTAGATGTGGAAGGTCACTTCACGAGAGCAGGTTGAGTCTCGGAGTAGTACCCTTGGCTAGGCGAATATTAAAGCGTATTCCAGTAATGGTAACCGTTTTCTTGAGCTTTCTACTCGTGGTCACGCTTCTATTCGTAAGTATTGTTGTCCCGATTCTTTATGATGACTCGATCGGCTGGCAAAAAGACTTGGAAGGCGCTTGCAAGGAGTACAGATGCGTTTCTGGTTTTTGGCCCAGTAGTTTCGATCAGCTGATTAATCGGATGCCTTCCGAAAGAGACAAGGACTATTTTGTCTCATTTATCAAACGATACGACTATAGATACACCTTAGTCGGGGATCCAAAGTCATGGCACGTACAAGTTCGTCTAAATTCGAGGCATGGCATTCTAAGGAGAAATAGGATATTGGAACTAACAGTTAATAAGAACGGAGGGGATTGCGCGGAAATTATGAGAGAAGGCGACACTCATATTATTGAAAGGAAGGTGCCGAGCTCGAATGGAAAATAACGACGTGCAGGGGCTTGCATCTTCGCACGTCCACACTCTTGACCCACTCTGAAGCGGTCGCAGCATCAATTTGTAAGCCTGACGAACTGGCCCGCCAGTCACATCCTTCCCACTTCGTCCCA
>JBBREX010000218.1:0-4285 GCA_038225245.1 Fimbriimonadales bacterium
GTTCTTATGACGAGGTATATCTCCGCGCCCAAACAGAACAAAAAACACTGGACGCTTCTTTCAAAGAAATCTTTGAAAACCCAGTTTCGGATTTGGGAGCAATGGCGATCGAGGCGTGGCGACTTCCTTCCGTTTTCAGTACCGTTATTCGCTCCATGGCCGTGCCGTCCGAATACCCTGACGAGCAAATCGCCCTCTCGTGTGCTTGCTATGCGAATACGATTGCCGAAACCAGGGGATTTGGCATGTGCTCCTGGACGCCGGAGGTGATCGTGCATCCAGATGTCCAACTTGAGGTTGGCTTGGAAGAGGAGGAGCTTGCGCCTCTGCTTACCACGATCGAAAAACAGCTAGAGGCTTATCTACCGGAAGAATTGTCTTCGGCGGCTTAGCTTAGATTTTTTTCCATACGCAAATGAGGCAAGCCGACCTCCTCGAAAATCGGCCCAAAAGTGTGGTAGCCGAGATGTTCGTAAAATGGGACCGCTGATTGACGCGCATGAAGGGCTATGCGCGCAAAACCTCGAGCCCGTGCCGTATCCTCGAAGAAGCGAACTAGCGCGGCGCCAATTCCCGAGCCCTGAAGCTCCAACTTAACCGCCACCTGCCTCATTTTTGCCACTCGACGTCCAAGGTCCGCTAACGACGCACAGGCGACGACCTCTCCGTCAAAGACTGCCACCATATGCAGCTCTTCCCTTTCCGCATCGACTTGGTCGAGCGTGTAGACCAATCCGAGCGGTTCTCGCAATACCCCCCGCCGTAAGACCAAACCTTCGTCATACTCTGGAGAGTGATGAGCGACTATGCGGAATTCCGGAAGCATCTTCCTAAGATTATGAATTGGCGTACCTGGGACACGAACGGCAATGCGATTTAAGGACAAAGTGGCGCTCGTTACCGGGGGGGCGTCGGGAATTGGCCGAGCGACGTGTCTGGCATTCGCGGCAGAGGGGGCGAGGGTTGCCGTCGTCGACCGTGACGCCGTAAAAGGGCCGCCGGTGGTCGATGAGATTACACTTGCTCATGGTGAAGCTCTGTTTGCGCAGGCTGACGTCTCCCAAGAGGATCAGGTCCAACGGGCGGTGCAGGCCGCGGTGGATCGGTGGGGTCGAATCGACGTTCTCGTAAACGACGCGGCCATGATGACCTTCTGCCCGATTTCGGAGCTAACCGTGCAGCAGTGGGACCAGGTTCTTGCGGTCAATTTGCGATCGGTCTTCTTGTTTTCGAAATATTGCCTACCTCACATGGCAAACGGGGCGATCGTTAATGTGAGCTCGGTTCACGCCCACGAGACAACGGCGAACGTCGTTCCCTACGCCGCATCCAAAGGAGGGATGGAAGCGTTTACCAGAGCCTTGAGTCGGGAGATTTCGCCGGACATTGCGCGCGTGCTTGCGGTGGCCCCCGGGGCAGTTGATACCCCGATGCTGTGGTCCAATCCGAACGTGAAGAGCGGACTGGAGCACATCGAGGGGAAGGTGGGGGAACCTGAAGACATCGCTTCCGCCATCCTTTACCTCGCGGCGCCAGAGGCTAATTTCATTAACGGAACGACCCTCGTGGTGGATGGCGGCCGTCTGGACGTGCTTTAGGCCTTTTCGGGGGCAGATTTTACATCCATGATCTTGGCCTTGCCATCTTGTTGATCTACGCTTTCGAAATTCTGCGAAATCGACCAAGGGGCCTGTATCGTCAATGGACCATTCGGCAGCAAAGGCAAGTCGTTCCACTCTTTGATTAGCTTCTGATAAGCCTTCCCAACCGGGCGCATCTTCCGATCGAGATCGAAAAGACCGAGAGGATTTACACGACCATTCTCCTCCCGTAGGGCGGTATCCCAATCCACTTGATCGGTCAGGCTATACCAAGTCATCCCGCAAACCGGGACGCCGTCGTACCGCAAACGCTGGATATTTGCCCAGGTTTTCCAGAGCCACGAAACCGCGTCCGGCTCCGCGATATTGGTTTCCGTATGCATGACCGGAAGATTGTAACGGTTATAATAATCCTTGGTAATAACGTAATAACCGAATATTTCGCCTCCGAACACGGTGCGTTCTTCGTCGATCAAGAGATGCTCGTTTGCGACGTAATAATCATTGCCCATAATGCAATGTTCCCTCAAGTTATGGGTCAAGAAAAAGTCATACTCTTCGTCGGTTAAACCGTTATCGCGAAGATATTCGTACATCCCTGAGCTCACTCGCTTGGCATAATTCAAGTCGAGGGAAAGAAATCTGCGCTCATTCAACATCTCGGCTTCATCTTCGAGGATGCGCCGGCTGGAATGAGTGTATTCGGACGATTCACTTTGCACGAAGATGGCGTGAGGGCAATACTCCAGCATTGCCATCATCGCCTCCACGTTCGCCCTCACGATGTGCTTGAGGGCGGTGACGAAACTCGTATGGTCGGTCTTTCTCTCGTTCCACCATCCGTAATAAGCGCTGAATTGGGCCGCAATGTACATCTCGTTGACCGGAGTAAAACACCACAGCCAGGGATACCGCTCTGCGAATGCTCTCGCGTATTCCGCGAAATAGGTAGGAAAGTCAGGATTTTGGAAGCTCTCCAACCAGTCGGGTACGCCGAAGTGGCAAAGGTCGATCATGGGATAGACGCCGAGCTTGCGAATCTCGGGCAAGACGAGGTCGGTCCAAGACCAGTCATATCGGCCCGGCCCCAAATGCGTGCGGTAGTAAGGGGGACCATAACGCAAGGTATTTACGCCAAGCTGGCGAACGAGATCGAGGTCTTCCTGCCAACGCTCATAGTGTCCGCACTTTTCAAGTTCGTCGACTCGCTTCACCCCGTTCGGGGTCATGATGGTTGGGTAGCTGCATTCGATGCCGGTGGCAAAGAGGAAGCGCTGTGTATTGGGATTCGTCCGCTGTTGAGGTTGGTAGTACTTCACCGACTATTGAGTATGGTTCAAGGTGGGGAAAGTTCGCCGAGCCCATCCTTGCAGGAGGTTGTAATCGGGGTACTATCGCAGTTACGTTGCCGCATAGCTCAGTTGGTAGAGCAGCTGACTGTTAATCAGCGGGTCTTAGGTTCGAGTCCTAATGCGGCAGCCACTAATTTGAACCTAAACTCGACCTCTGAGGGGTCCGAGGCGTGCTTTGGAAAGGGCCACTGGGAGAGTTTGCGGGAGAGAATAGCCTTCATTTTCGGCCTTTTCCCGGTGTTCGGGCGGCTGATCTTTGCTCGCGCGTTTGGCGCTTCCAAGCGGGATCAGAGAGGCGGCGGTATGCACACGATGCATCGCGCCGAAAATTGTGGATGCCGTTTGTGGTTTTGCGCTTGAACTCGGCGGGGTCTATCTCGACCGTGATCGGTGTAATCACCCAGGCCCCTGGGCCATTCTCTGCATTGTATCGCTCCATAAACTGGCGGAGTTCCTCACGTTCTTCGGGCGTCCGCTCGCGCGTCGGGAGTACAGGTCCGTAGGTCCATTCAGTTGGGCGCGAGTTATTCCAGAGCTTCCAACGTTCGAGCCAGGGCATGCCCGGAGTTAGAGCCACGAACTTAGCGAGCGCAAGCGTCTTTCGGTCGGGCTTACGCCACCGTGCCTTACCGCTCCCCAGCTTCGCCCGTTCCTTCCGGTAAATCTCAGCCACTTCTTCCGGGGACAGCCTGGGGTCTATTCTTAGGTGAATGCGAGTAAGACATGGGAGTTCTTCATGCGTCTCGGCCCATGCCGTGTATCGAGGAGTCATAGGGATCGTATTACTAAGAAGGAACATCGTAGCAGCTTCTTCGCGGAATGAGTAGCGGGCAGCGGTCTGTTCCGAAAGCTCCTTCAGCCGTTTGACTTCGGGGCATGATTCAGACGGGAATGGAAAGACTTGCGGCGCTTGGTTTATGCGGGCCGGGGGGAGCTTGAGCGATGGACCGGAGAGAACGCCGGGGCTGCCATGCTCCATGTACTCGCCGATCTTGGCTGACACCCATTCGGAGGCTTTCGTGAAGCCTTCAAGCGTTTGACCGGCGTGCACTTCGGCTCGAAAAGCTTGCACTTCGGGATCGCGCATAAGGTGGCCGAGCACGATGCTTGAAACCGCGTCCTCATATTCACATTTCCACGGCTGGACAAAGTGCCGGGCGTCGTCATCTACTACTATGTCACAACTTGGGAACACTATGACCCGAGAGTATTGGAAGCCTTCCGGCTCAACCGCCCCTGGCTTCCAATACTCTGCCCTGTACTGCTGCTTGTGGTCCTGCAAAATGAGACGCTCGGCGTCTTCTAGAGCTTCCCTTTCCGCTCCAATAAATA
>JBBREX010000219.1:0-4282 GCA_038225245.1 Fimbriimonadales bacterium
CGGTGGCGGGCCGATTTTTTGTCTGTGTCCTCGAGCTAAATTTTACGACAAACGTCAGTAAGGTGGACGTCGCCGTTTCCGACGATAACGATCCCAACGGAGTTTGGCGCAAATATCGTATTGAATCGAAACAAGCCATCGGCGGTAATGATTACTGGCTGGATTACCCAGGCTTTGGCTATAACAAAGATGGGATCACCATATCGGGCAATATGTTTCCATTTGCAAGCGGGCCCTACGGCGGAACCCAATTTATTCTAATACCGAAAGCGCCCCTGCTGTCGGGCGCTCAGCCTACGGTTACCGCATTTTTAGATGCGGCGGGCCGGACGGTCCAAATCGCCGAAACGCATGACGCAAACATCAGCAACCTTTATGGAATTGGTTTGAATTCCACGACTGCGCTGGCTTTATATGCTTGTACCGGTTTCACAGGAACTCCTAACGTTTTCAAGACGACCTTCCCGGTACCGTCCTGGGAATATTGCGAAAGCGCTGCGCCTTCGCGGGGAGGAGCATCCCTAGATACGCTGAACGATCGGACCCTAAATGCTGAGTTTCGCGGCGGCCACATTTTTACCGCTCACGCAATTGCTTCGAGTTCGTCCGACCCGACTCCTAAAATCCGGTGGTACGAAGTGGACGTAAGATCTTGGCCCACTTCCGGCACACCAGTCCTCGACCAATCCGGCAATGTTAAGGGAAGCTCAGGCCAATCCTTTTTCATGCCCGCGATCGGTGCAAACGCGGTGGGAAATCGGTCGATCATCTTTACTCGGAGCAGCAGTTCAATTTCTGCAGACCTTCTGTTTGTAGCAAGAAAGCCAAGTGATCCTCCGGGAGTGATGGGAGCTCCTACGCAGTTGGCCACGAGCAGGGGTAACTACCGGGCAGGCGCGCAACGTTGGGGAGATTATTTCGGAATTCAGTCCGATCCCACTGATGACACGACCTTCTGGGGCGCCGGAATGATTATCCAATCGGACGGTAGCTGGACAACGGAAATCGGCAAATGGACAATCGACAATGGTGGTGGTGGCGGCGGTGTCATCTATCCTCCGGTGGCGGTTTCGACGCGTCTTGGGACATATCAATCAGGAACGCTGGCCGATGTGCTGGCTTCGGACGACCACTTTTACGATGTAAGCTCGACGCCGAGTATCCTTGGCGAGATCGCGGGAGTTCAACTGGACTTCACTATCAATCGACTGGCGTCGGATGTTCAGACGCTCACTTTCTCGACGGAAGCGATCACGAATTTGTTTAGCGACGTGACGGGAACGTTCTTCCTGTTCAACTGGTCGACCAACACCTTCGACGCGATTCGCTCATTTACGCTTAGGAATGAGGGGAATGAGTCGGTTCAAGTAGTCCTGAATTCCACGGCCGGGCTTTCTCAGTATATCAACCAATCCGGAAATCTTCGAATGGTGCTTCGAGGCCTGACACCCCTTCGTCGAGGCGGCGGTATATCTCGCCCGTTCTTGTTGCGAACGGATTTCGGCCAGCTTTCGGTTGAGTATCGAAATTAGTCGGTCAATGGGCGAGGGGCAGCTACATCAAGCTGCTTCTCGCTTTTTTATGCAAGGCTTGCCGGCTGGGCGGGGGAAGTTTTTTGGTCATAGGCCCTCATGGCTTGTTGTCCCAGGCCAGCGTTCCGTAGGTCTCGCACGGTCGCAGCCTGCATTGCCGAGATAAGAAGACCGATACGGCGCTCTACCTCGACGATGGCGGACACCTCGGCCTTTCCACATCTGCCGTGGGATTCAAACTCGGACAGCACTTCGTGCCTTTCATTGAGCAAACTAGCGACCTCATCGAGACGCTCGTACCGCAGCGATTCTTCGAGTGCTAGAGTAAGGACGAGAAGCTTGTCTCTCAGAAGGTGGGAATCGTCACGCGGCATGCGGCAACGGCTCTCCGGCCCGACTCAGTTGCTGCTCCAGGGCGCTCCAACTCGAACGCAGGCCCGCTAAGATTTGGGAGCATGCTTCCACGGCGGCAACGTCATCCTCGATATTGGAGCGAACGAGTTCATTGTAGACATAGGCGTAAATGCCAAATAGGTTATTGCCGACTTCGCCGCCCTGTTGCAAGTCGAGGCAGGACATCAGCTCGGCTATGATCGCTTGCGACTTCTGGAGGTTCTTGTTTTGCTCATGCAAATCACGTTTTCGCATAGCGATTGCTCCCAGGTCCATAAACTTCAGAGCCCCATCATAAAGCATTACGACTAACTGTAATGGAGATGCTCCGTTGACGGCCCCTTTTTGGTATTCTTGGACGTAATGCTTCTTGGTCAAACAGTTCCCTCACGCAGTCTCGTTTCTCATTATCGGCGGCGGGTAGGTTCACCATCATCCGAAAAGGTGTGTTTTGGCAACAAAAAGAGAGCGGTCGCTATGGCAACAAGCACCCAGCCTACAGGGATCATCCAAACCCAGCTTTCGGGATACTCGGGCACGGGGAAGTCTCTCGAGGAGCGGCCTAGTTGAAGTTGCTTCAGCCGCAAGAGCAAGAATATGCCCACGGCCATGCTTCCTCCGAGAAAGCCGCAGGCTCCGGCGAGTCCAGCGCGCCTCGTGGCAAACGCACCAAGAATTGCAGAGGGAGTGAAGGCGATGGCGCATGCGAGTATCAAGCGGGCGAGCAAATGGGTGTTGGAGAGGACGAAGAACGGCCACACCCCCAAAACATAGGTGATTAATGCGGATGCCACAAACGCCGAACAGCCGGCGATCATCTGGGCGTCCATATCATCGGTTGGCGGTTTGCGGTTGGCGGTTTGCGGTTCATCGGTCTGTAGGGGCTCGAAGGGCATTCTAGGGCCATATTAGCCGACAATCGGATCATTGACAAGGAAATCGCTGACCAAGGCCCGAAAAAGAGCGAGTGGCCGACCTTCAAGAGTTCCTGAAAGGCTTTCGTGATCCCCCGGCCGAATATGGCCTGCAGCCATTTTGGTTTTGGAACGGAGACCTAGAGCCCGACGAGATTTTGCGCCAAATCGCCCTCATGGACGAGGCGGGCATTACCGGCTTTGTGATCCATGCTCGGGTTGGCCTCACGATTCCCTATTTGAGCGAAACATGGTTTGACCGGGTGCGGATCGCAATTGCAGAGGCATCTCGCAGAGACATGTTGATCTGGATTTACGACGAAGAAAACTGGCCCTCCGGCTATGCGGGTGGGCGGGTCTTGCGGGAAAATCCAAACTTGGCCGGGCAATGCCTGGACATGCAGCGAGTTTGGCTGGAGGATGGGGAGAAGCTAAGATTGCCTGAGACTCAACTCGATCCGTTTGGCCGGGGAGAGGTCGTCGCCATTAACCTTGTACAAGCGGTTTCTCATGTGCGCGAGAAAGGTCCTTTAGAATGGCGACAACAAGACTTCGGTTCTCTACCGTGGTCTGATCGAGCTTCACACGACATTTCGTTTCATGGACCCATCCTTTCCCTCGATCCCGCCGAGGCGACCAAATGGAAGAACCCGGGTGGGCGTTGGCTGGCGACAATCCATCGAACGGCAACAACTCAATGGTTCCCGGCCTATAGTAATGAGCTCTACGTGGACGTGCTTTCAAACGAAACTGCGAGCGCTTTTCTCAACTCCACTCACGAAGAGTATTGGAACCGGTTCTCAGAATTCTTCGGCACCACCATCCGCGGGTTCTTTATCGACGAACCAGGCATTTACAATAACTTTTGGAATCGCAACTTAAACAGTATCGCATGGACCCATGACCTCGCTGATTACTTTCAAAAGATATACGATTACGATTTACGCGACAACGCTCTTGCCATCTACGAGGATGTAGGCAACTTCGTCAAGGTCAGGCAAGATTTTTATTCTTTGGTCGCAAAAATGATGGGCGAACGGTTTATCGCTCCCATCGCCGCGTGGTGTCGGGATCACGGCGTTCAGCTAACCGGGCATCTCATGCTCGAGGAATTCATGACGACCATGGTTCGTTATGCCGGCAATCCATTTTCGCAGCTTTGTTCGCTCGATATTCCCGGAGTAGATCGAATCGACGAGGTGTATGAAAAGGTCGCCGAGAGGATCGCCTCTTCCGCCGCCCATCTCAGTGGCAAGCCACGAGTTCTTTCCGAAACCTACGCCCTCATCGGTTGGAAGCTTGCCCCGCCCGAAATGAAACGCATTTTCGATTACCAGGCGGTCCGTGGAATTAATCTTCTCTGCCCGCATGCGTTCTACTTTTCTACAGAAGATTTTCGCAAATCGGAATGTCCGCCGAGTGAGTTTTTTCAAAACCCCTGGT
>JBBREX010000220.1:0-4260 GCA_038225245.1 Fimbriimonadales bacterium
TGAAATCTTCAAAGCATTCTGGCTTGAAGCTGGCATCTCTCTCCCTGCGGAGGCTTTCACTAGGCTGGACTGGGCCGACATCCACACCTGTCCCGATGGTGAATGGGAAGCGAGGGTGTCGTTGCCGGGACATTGGGGAAACAAAGCCCGGCGACTTACGGCAAGGGTAGCTCCCGCTGCGCGCCAGGCCCTTCAGGGGAAACGATTGCGCTCCGGGCGAGTATTGAAGCACCCGAATCTATCCCGGACGCGCCTAGGGATGATCCTCGGCCCACAATGGAGGACGCATACGCTGGCGATCCGAAAGGCCTTGGCGGTCTAAAGCAGGCAGCGCAAAGGAACGCGGCCCGGTCGATCGAAAGGTTGAACCGGGCTTTTTGCTGCTCAGAGGAGCGGGAGAAGGTTGCGGACGGTGGCCGGGAACCATTGTTTGCCGGTGCGCGTAGGATAGCCGCGGCGATTGAGGCACTCGGCTATACCTTGCAGCGTCTCAACCCCGCTGGACTTAATCTCTGCGACAACACCGGCCATCTTGGAAGCAAAGGCAGTCTTGGCCTGCTTCGCTCCTGCGATCATCGCTTTAACCGATGCCTCAGGGTTCTGGCTGCCGATCCTCGCACCCCGAGCCTTTGCAATGGCCATGCCCGCCTTAGTGCGCTCGGAAATGAGCTCCCGCTCCCGCTGAGCCACAAGGGCTAGAATTCCAACCGTAAATCGATCGGCGTTCGGACAATCGCAGCAAACGAAGTCGCAACCCGCGTTCTGAAGGGTCAACAGAAACGCCGCATTGCGAGAGAGCCTGTCCAGCTTTGCAATTACGAGAGTTGCCTTGTTTTTCTTCGAGGTGCTCAGTGCTTTCGCAAGCTCGGGTCGCTCGTCATTCTTGCCTGTTTCGACTTCCGAGTATTCAGCCGCAAGCTTGCCACCTTGCGAGGCGACATAGCGGGTAACTATCTCCCTTTGCGCGGCCATCCCATAGCCGTCGATACCTTGTTTTTGGGTCGAAACGCGATAGTAAGCGATAAAGGCTTTCATCTGGACTTAATTTAAAGAAACTAAAGGTTCCTTCAATGTTTTTAACTGGGAATAAGTGAGCTTAGAGCCCTGTTTTGGCATCGATCGTGAGCGTCACCTTGCGTGCCAAGCTTTGGAACGGCTGATTAGAAAAGCGAGTCAGCTTTATAGCGGTGACTTCGAAGGGTTGGCATGGAAAGGCCTTGATAGCCTCCGCAACTCTTCTACTACTTTCCCGCCACCGCTGAGCCAGGCAGAAGCGCGCACCTTCCAGGGTCTCAACGCTCAGCTCCCGATGCTCCGACGCGTCTGAGGCAATTGCTGGGCGCAAGAATGGGTCGAATTCGAGGCCAGATGATGAATCGATACGGCGTTTTAACAGAATCCCGCTGAGAGAGAGCGAAAATCCTTCACGCGAGGCCTTACGTTTGAAAAGGGTGTTTTCCTCTGCTCACGCCTTGGCCCAGTTGAACAAATCGGGTAAATACACTTCTATTAGTTACGGCCCGCCTCATTGATTCAGCCTCTGAACCGATAAGACGGGCCGTGTCGGAATCACAGGCTAATCCGCGCGAACTGCGAAGAATTACTTCCCAGTGCGCCGACGCAGAGCAAGGAGGCTGGTTCCCCCTATTCCAAGCAGCACAAGAGTCGAACCGGCGTCCGGTGCCCCAACCACTGACGGATGATTGTATCCACCGTAGTTGCTGCTCTCCTCGTTGAGTAGAATATTAATGGAGGCTCCCGGCAAAAGATCGACTACGCCACCGTTAGTGAAAAACTGAGCGGGACCGTAAATTCCTCCAAACGCAACACCACTGAGAGTAAGAGTACCTACGAACTCTTCCGCGCTGCTATTAAGGACGTTCAAAACACCGGTGTCAGGGTTTGCCGTGAAAGCAGTGCCAAGTTGGTCAGCTGCGGGCGGATTTCCAAAATCATAGTGCGTGGTAAGGGAAAAGGGTCCAAGGACAGCATGACCATCGGCTTGTGAAACCTCGAAATCGTCCGAAGTATCTCCGCCGAACGGATCACCACCCTGAAGGACGAAGGAGTCGCTAAGTAACGACGCACCACTCAGAAGGCTGGGCGCTGCGTTAACGTCTCGAAAAGTTCCCGAATGGATATCTCCATCATAGATTGAACCACTTACCGGGGTCACGCCAAGCGTGCCTGTGTATTGAAATTGCGCGCCGAGCGTCAACTCATCAGCCGACACTTGTGATGCTGTTAGGGCAATACCCAACGGCAGCAGTGCGCCTACTATCATTCCTGCTTTCATTTAATCTTATTTGTTGTTGTTGTTATTGTTGTTGTTCCGATTTTCGAGCGCTGGGTGCGCGATCTAAACGGAATACCGAAAATCTTTTAGCAGGTGCTACGCCAACCTGTTTCCTGGAGCAGCTCTTTGATATGTAAGGGCCTATCGATTAAAGTCTTAGTCACAATAACGTGCTCCACAATAGCAGAGCGCCTCCCTGTTCGAAACGTGGTAATTGTAAGGCAATGCGACGTTTTAGCCTCTCGGGGCGGTTTCCATGGGTCTACTTCAACAAGGGGAGTGCTGCCTCCAAGGCCGCGCGAGCCAGTCGTTGCCGAACGGGCGTTTTGGCTTGCTGCGGATTGCCTTAATATTCACCACTCGCATTTTCGCTAATGCGCTCGGATTGAGGATCTCTTCCACCGCTACTCCTTCAGCTTCCTTCGTCCCTGCCGATAATCATCCTGTCGACCGAGCGTTGGTTAGCTGAGGTTCGCCATACTGAGCACCACGCCCCCAGTTTGCCGTTGCTCGGGTCGACAATCTCCTTCCGGCGTTGAATCGATCAGCCATTCTGAGCGAGGGTTCAGCTGTGATTATCGAACGGCAACTTCCCGACAAGTCCAAAGTTTCCGACAGCCGCGGGCGCCGCGCTTGGCCCATCCGTGGCAAATGATCTTGCGAGTAGGGCAGGCGAGCCACAGAGCGGTTGCCGGATTGCCTCGAATCTTCTCTAGGCGTGCGGACACATTCGAGCCGGACGTCGTCTGAATTAACAACGTCTCCTCTGCGCGGACGGCCAGAATGTCTCCAAAGCCGAAAAGGTCTTGTCTGATTTTAACGTGATGATTGAACTTTTCGACGATGGCGCAGAGCCAACCTTCGGACCGGAGTTTTGCGAGAGTGCGTTGCGTCGGTGTCATAGGCCATTAAATTCTCGATGCCGCCAGTGATGTCTGCTCTCTCGGTTCCATACATCCCGAGCGACGAAGGGAACGCTCGATATGTGGGAATACGAATTGCACTCCATGGCCCCGAGGACGGCGTCGGCTCGATCCGGGGATGGTAGGCCACGCCGGCGCATATCCTCTTTTGACTCGAGCCTGAGCTTTCCTTCACTGGTGACGGACCCGAGGCGGGAGGTCATTTGGCCGATGAGTTCCGGATCGTTCGGGAGGATGATTTCTCGCTTCTCTATTTTGAGCCGTCCTTCATACCACGCTTCGGCACCTCGATTTGCATAGTGCTTCAATGTGGGCTCTGAGCCATTGTTTACTCGCCGCACGTGCCACTTTTCTTCGGCGAGCCGATCGCACATGGGTTTTCCGAGTCCGCCCTCGTCCGCGCTGATCTGATCACCGCGTAGTCCGTGCTCCCGGAATAGCTGAATAAAGCGACCAATGACTTGCATCGTGTCGCGCTCCCGCCAAGCGGCGACGATCTCGACGCGATTACCGCGGCGGAGAGCAAAAACGCTTTCATCTCCGCCGGCAGAGAAGTCGCAGAATGCGTGGACGGATTCTGAGTCAATGAACTCGGGAGGGTCCGAAAGTAGCCGCTCCACGAAAGACAGCGGAATAACTCCACCATCCGCTTCGGACGAGAACTCGGCAAAAATGGCTGTTCTAACTAAGGGATGTGTCAGCCCATTCTTGGCGATCGTCTCCTCGATCCACTTCGGGTCAATGTGCGGACAGTCGTAAGCCGTAACGGAGTGGGATCGATAGAACCGGCGCCGGGCGTGAAAGGCTTCGTAGAATTCGCCGAAGCACGCGCCAGGTGAACTGAGGAGAAGCAGTCTTTTTGGCTGGCACCGTGCGATTGCTTCAAAGATTCGATCTCCGATCGACTTGGCCTCATCCGCGATTATCAAAAGGTTGTCGTTGTGAAATCCTTCGAACCTTCCCGGATCGGCATCCGCGGTAACTCCGATGATTTTGCTCCCGTTATGGAGCTCGATTTCAGTGTCGTTAAATTTCGCGTTT
>JBBREX010000221.1:0-4259 GCA_038225245.1 Fimbriimonadales bacterium
CGAAATAAATAACCTTCTCAAGCTGGCGAGGGGAAATGTCGAGCAAAAGGGACAACGGTGATGGAACGCCCTTGAGATACCAGATGTGACAAACCGGAGCCGCCAGTTTGACATGGCCCATCCGCTCTCGACGGACTTTGCTGCGTGTAACCTCAACGCCGCAGCGCTCGCAAATAATGCCCTTATATTTGATTTTCTTGTAGCGCCCGCAGGAACATTCCCAATCCTTTACAGGACCAAAAATGCGCTCGCAAAAGAGCCCATCGCGTTCCGGTTTGAAAGTTCGATAGTTGATGGTTTCCGGCTTCTTGACTTCACCGTGAGACCAGCTCTCTATATCTTCTCCGCTTGCGATTCCAATTCTAATTTTGTCGAACAGCGTGACATCTGCCATTACTTGATTTCGTTTCCTTTATTTGCCTCAGGGCGCGTCCGTTATCCAAAATAAATGCGTGGGGATCGCCGCTCTCCAGAAGAGAGCGGCGATCCGAGACCTTAGTTGAAGAATCCCACCGATCGAGCGAGACGAACGTCGTCGCCCCCCGTCAATTCGTCGAGATCCTTAAGCGTCAACTCCTTGTTGGCGACATCCTCTACCGCGACTTTCAGGCAGAGCGAGCGCAGTTCGTTCACTAGGATTTTAAACGACTCGGGGATGCCAGGCTCGGCCAGGGTTTCTCCTTTAACGATGCTTTCATAGGCCTTGACTCGGCCCATTACATCGTCCGATTTAATGGTCAGGAGCTCCTGCAGAGTATAGGCTGCGCCGTATGCTTCCAAGGCCCAGACTTCCATTTCGCCAAATCGCTGACCACCGAATTGAGCTTTTCCGCCAAGCGGCTGTTGGGTCACGAGTGAATATGGTCCGATGCTGCGAGCGTGAATTTTCTCATCGGCCAAGTGCTCCAGCTTGAGAATGTAGATGACTCCCACTGTAAGAGGATTGGGCAGCGTATCGCCGGTCAAGCCGTCGCGGACAATGGATTTGCAGGACTTGGGATCGATTCCCGCGCGCTTGAAGATATTGTCCTGGATACGCTTAACCATTTCGAGATACGTGCTTTCCTTGGCTTTGTGAGGTTGGCCCATCTGTTCGGGCAACTCCTCCGGCATCCAATCTTCAAGTGAAACCTGAAGAAGCTCCTCGGTGCTGTGAATCGGAGCTGCCCCAAGAATGCGTGACACGCGTTCGAGCGAAGGCTTGTCAAGTTTTCGTAGCTCCTGATTCACCTGCTCGAGCATCCCCTCCACCGTCGCGTCCTTTTCGAAGCGAATGTTCAGCTTGAGCTCGGTGTTAACATAAGCTCCAAGCACTTGGCGACGCATCGATTGGGCCATACGATCGAACTCGACGAGAATCTCATCCTCCGTTGCCCCTTCAAACGCCGGGCATTCGTAACGTACGCCCAAATGCTGGCCCGCATAGCCTAGGTGAGTTTCGAGAATTTGGCCGATGTTCATTCGGCTCGGAACGCCAAGCGGGTTGAGAACGACGTCCACAGGAGTGCCGTCCTGCAAGAAAGGCATATCCTCTGCGGCAAGAATCTTCGAGATTACTCCCTTGTTGCCGTGGCGGCCTGCCATTTTGTCGCCTACCATGATCTTGCGTTTTTGGGCGATGTAGACTTGCACCGTCATGTTGGTTCCCGCTGGAAGCTCGTCTCCGGGAATTTGCAAGAGAGGTTCATCCGTTCGGTCACATATGAGCCTTTCCCGCTTTTTGGATTCCTTATATACGTGGTTGATCGAAGGGCTCAGATAGTTGAAACGGCTGAAGATCTTAACATCGACGATCGTGCCCTTCTCCCCGTGAGGTAGCCGGAGCGACACGTCTCTTGTTTCTTCGGCTTTCTTGCCGAATATGGCGATGATTAGCCGCTCTTCCGCCGTCATCTCGGTTTGACCTTTGGGCGCTACTTTGCCGACCAAAATGTCCTCCGGTCTGACTTCCGCTCCGATACGGATGATTCCATTCTCGTCGAGGTCCTTAAGAGCTTCCTCGCCGACGTTTGGAATGTCTCGCGTGATTTCCTCTGGCCCCAGCTTGGTGTCGACGGCCTCGGTTTCGTGTCGCTCGATATGAATCGACGTAAACACGTCTTCTTTCACCAAATTCTCGCTGATGAGGATGGCATCCTCGTAGTTATAGCCACCCCATGGCATGAAGGCGACCACCAAATTCTTTCCGAGGGCCAGTCGCCCGTCGTCGCACGTCGGCCCATCGGCCAATGGATCACCCTGCAAGACTCGGTTGCCGGGAAACACGACCGGGCGATGAGTGAAACAGGTTGACTTATTGCTTTGCACGGCGTGCATGAGCAGATAACGCTCCAAGCTCCCATCGTCGGATCGAACTAGAATCTCTTCGCTCGTAACCCCTTCTACGATCCCTGACTTCCTCGCTACCACCGCGGCTCCGGAGTCAACGGCCGCCGTCCGCTCGTATCCGGTACCCACGATCGGCGCTTGCGAACGCAAACAAGGCACCGCTTGGCGTTGCATGTTCGCTCCCATTAGGGCGCGGTTTGCATCGTCGTTTTCGAGGAAAGGAATAAGCGCCGTGGCCACGCTCACGATCTGCACCGGAGACACGTCGACCAGGTCCACGCTGTCTTTCGGAACGATCGGATAGGAGGCCCCGCCAAATTCCTTGTCCCCTCCTGGACAGCGCACCTGCACCTTTGCGCTGATGATCCGCCCTTTTTCGTCGGTGTGCAAGTCGGCCGGCGCGATGCGGAAGGTGAAGTCCTCCTGCGCCGTGAGATAGACGATTTCTTCGGTCACCACTCCATTTACAACCCTCCGGTAGGGGGTCATGATGAATCCATATTCGTCAACCCGAGCATGGGTCGTGAGCTGCGAAATCAGACCGATGTTTGGGCCTTCTGGAGTCTCGATCGGGCAGATTCGGCCATAGTGCGAGCGATGCACGTCTCGTACTTCGAGTTTCGCACTCGTTCTTTGAAGGCCACCTGGCCCGAGGCTCGACAGACGTCGTTTGTTAGTCAGCTCACTCAGGGGGTTCGTTTGATCCATGAACGTACTAAGCTGGTTGCTGCTGAAGAAGCTCTTGATGGAAGCGCTGACTGGTTTGACACTCAGGATGATGCCGGGCAGAAGGTTCTCCTGGTCCGCACTCGTCATTCGCTCTCGAGCGACCTTTTCCATCCTTACAAAGCCCAGACGCAGTTGGCTTTGAAGCAACTCACCAACACTCCGGACTCGCTTGTTCCTCAAATCGTCGATGTCGTCCCTTTCTGCTTCCTTTTCGAGGTAAGGAGCCATGGCATTTAGCACTCCGGCAAGGTCGTCGGAGGTGAGATTGCGGACCGTGCGCGGCAGATTCATTCCCAGCCGCTGGTTCAAGAACCTTCGGCCGACTTTGCCCAGGTCGTAACGCTTGATATCGAAGAATTGGTTATAGAGGAGTTGCTTGGCCGCATCTTCAGTCGCCGCTTCGCCCGGCCGAAGACGCTTGAAGATGTCGAGAATAGCTTCGCGCATATTCGTGGTCTTATCGCTTTCCAGAGTGGCGTCCACAAGCACGGGCACGTCGAGCACCTCTACTGAATCGAGCTCCATGGATTCGATCTTTTTCGCGGTTTCACGCTCGATCTTCTCCATGCGCTTGACAATAACTTTGCCGGCTTCCAGAAGATCATCGAGGAGACGCTTACCCGTCAAATCGTCCGCGTTCGGCTTCTCCAGGACGAGTTCTTGACCGAATGCAACCAGCATTTCCTCGTTGGTGGAAAGCGCCGATTCCACAAGCACTTCCGTGCCGAGCAATCCTTCCGGTATCTTCGCCAGCTCACGCTTGCTGAGCAACGTGCCCTTTTCAAGCAAAATCTCACCCGTCTCGGGGTCTGCGAAGGGCTCGATGAGTTTCTTCTTTGCGGCCTTGGAAATAGGCACCGTCGTCCGCACTCGACCCCTTAGCTTTTCCGGATTATTGGAATCGAAAAATGCATGGAGAGCCTTGATAAGCTGGGTGATCGGTAGCTTTTTCGTTTGACTGACCGCCGTGTTGACGACGAAATTCGAATCGGATTCCACTTCGAGCCAGGGACCTTCGCTTGGAATCACTCGGGCCGATACGAGCACCTGCATCGAGCTGTCTACGCCCTCTTCGAAATACAGTCCAGGCGAACGGGAAAGCTGCGACACGATGACGCGCTCTCGACCGTTGATAATGAAGGTTCCCTTGTCGGTCATCAAGGGCAGGTCTCCCAGATACACTTCCGACTCGATCTCTTCCC
>JBBREX010000222.1:0-4193 GCA_038225245.1 Fimbriimonadales bacterium
GGTGGTTCGTCAGCTATTTGGAAGAGTTCCATGGAACGGCTCTCTACCAAGAGCCGGGCACATTGGTTTTTTTCGTCTTGAAAATGGTAGTTGCCTTTGGGCTGGGATTTCAGCTTCCGCTGGTAATCATTTTTCTTGCCAAAATCGGCCTCCTAGGCCCTGATACACTTACCGAATACTGGCGCCAATGCACAGTAGTCATCTTTTTTGGAGCGGCCATCATTACGCCGAGCAACGACATCTTCAGCATGCTCATGATGGCGGTGCCTCTCACCCTGCTATTCTTCTTGAGCGTCTTCGCGGTACGCCTCATGGACCGCAAACGCGGCAAGAGCGAAGACGCTCCCGCCGACGACCAGGAGTAGGCACTGGATACGAACGACCTCCTAAGGCCGATACTCGAACGTGAGTCCCTTGGCCCGCTCATTGCCAACATACGCATCCTGTCTGAAAAGGAGGGAGAGTACGGTGAGCCCATAAGTCCGATCAACCCACAAGTTCGAAGGAGGCTGGAGGAACAAGGAATCAGTCGCCTTTTCGCTCATCAGGCAGCCGCCTTCGACGCCGCCCAAGAGGGCAAGGACCTGGTCGTGGTGACTGGCACCAACAGCGGTAAGACTCTGTGTTACAATCTGCCCGCGCTCCATGCTTGGTCTAGCGAACCCATCGTCAAGGCGCTATATCTTTTTCCCACCAAAGCACTAGCTCAAGATCAGCTTGGAAAGCTCGAATCGCTTGCCCAAACTGGTCTCAGAATCGCAACCTACGACGGCGATACTCCGCTCGCCAAGCGAGCCGTTGCCCGTAAGAACGCCGATTTTTTTCTAACTAATCCCGACATGCTCCACGTAGGAATTCTCCCCCAGCATGAGCTGTGGACAAAGACCCTCCGCGCTTTGCGATTTATCGTTCTGGACGAAATTCATACCTATCGAGGGATTTTTGGCTCGCATGTAGGCAATGTGATTCGACGACTTCTTAGGCTCTGCGAATGGCATGGGGCAAGGCCCCAAATTATTGCCTGCAGCGCAACGATCGGAAACCCCGGAGAGCTGTTCTTCGCCCTGACCGGGCGAAATGGGGAAGTCATCTCGATGGACAGCGCTCCGAGAGGTTTGCGTACGGTCGTTCTTTTGCGGCCACCTTCGGAAGTTCAACCGCCAACCGCCAACCACCAAACGCCAACCATAAGCCCTAATCGTCTTGCTGCAGAGCTCATCGTGGCGTTTGCCCTTCACAACATTCGCAGCTTGACCTTTTGCCGGGCTAGAGTTTCGGTGGAGCTTCTGCTCAAGGCGGCTCGCCGCCTCATGCGTGATGCCAACCTCGACGAAAGGCTCGTGGAGAGCTACCGCGCGGGTTACACGGCCAAGGACCGCAGATCGATCGAAAGGGCGCTTTTCGATGGCAAGTTGATGGCAATGATCGCGACCAATGCGATGGAGCTAGGGGTGGATGTCGGAGTGCTGGACGCAGTAATTTTGAACGGCTATCCGGGGACGATTTCAAGTTTCTGGCAACAATCGGGTCGAGCGGGGCGTGGCAAGCGGCAAGGGCTTTCATTATTGATTGCACACGATGATCCACTAGAAGCTTTCTTTACTCGGAAGCCGGAATTGCTCCTCGATGCTCGAATCGAAAGCTTGGTGGCTAATCCCGCCAATCCCCACATACTAGCTCAGCAACTGAGGTGCGCCGCCTACGAACGGGGGCTCAGCCTCGCCGAGTTGCCACAATTTGGCGTCGCTGCCGCTGAGGTGGCCGAATCCTTGGATGGCGGCGGCGAGCTGGAGTTTAGAGCAGGACGATTCTTTTACCCGTCTCACGATCCTCCCGCGCCTAAAGTCAATATTCGCGGGATGAATGATGGGAACGTGTTGCTCCGAGTCGGTCCCGAAGAACTCGGAACGATGGGCCGCTGGCGAGCAATGAGAGCGGCTCATGATCAAGCGGTCTACCTTCATCGTGGGGAGTCATATGTCGTCGAACATCTCGACCTTGCTCGCTCGCAAGCCGAGCTACGAATGCAAGATACGGACTACTACACCCGTTCCGTCGTCCAGTCGGTTATCGAGCCGACCGTCGAGCTCGCTCGTGCCCCTTGGGGCAAGTTCGAGGCGGTCTTCGAAGGCTTACAGGTCACTAGCATTGTCGCTGGATTTCGCCGGATCTCGATGGATGGGGAACGTGTACTCGATGAACAAGCGCTCGATTTGCCTCCCGAATCTTTCGAATCCATAGGATTGAGACTCGATCTGCCGATGGACCTGAGCGCTGCTAGCGAAGAATCGTGCGTGGCAGCCGTCCACGGGTTAGAGCATGCGCTCATGGCAGTAGCCCCTTTACTCGCCGGGTGCGAAAAAACCGACCTGGGAAGCGCGTGGTATATGACCTTTAGCGCGACACTGGCTCCCGCCGTAATTTTTTTCGATGCCGTTCCGGGCGGAATCGGACTCTCTGAGAAGCTCTTCAGTAGGCTTGATGAATGGGCTTCGGCGAGCCTGGAGCTGCTTGAATCGTGCCCCTGCGAAGAGGGTTGCCCGGCCTGCCTCATGAGCTCCGGATGCGAGATCGGGAATCAGCTTCTGAACAAACACGGAGCGATCGACCTGATTAGAATGCTCGCAACCGAGTGATTTCTTGGCCCACCCTTTCTATTCGCCCAACGATACGGGCCGTAAATCACGAACGCTTCGGGCGACGACGACTGCTTCGTAAACAGACTCGGTTTTCGAGGCCATGGCGGCAGCGCTGAACTCCTGCTCGACACGCCGCCTGCCGGCTGCTCCCAGTTCTTCTCTCAATTCGGGAGCGAGTAGCAATCGCCGGGTGGCCTCGGCAAGCTCGCCGCCATCTTTAGGAGAGACAAGGACACCCGTCGCTTGCGTCACAACCTCAGGAATACCTCCAACACGCGTTGACACGACAGGCAAACCAGCAGCCATGCTTTCAATCAAGGCTATTCCCATGGCCTCTTTAAGAGATGGGAAAAGGAACACGTCCATAGCCGCTAAGTACGGCCAGACATCAGGCTGGTAGCCGCAAAATCGGATTCGGTTCTCAAGCTGACGGTTTGCCGTTAGCCTACGCATGGATTCGGCCTGGTCGCCATCCCCCAAAATAACGTAAGTAAGGTCGGGAAAGTCTTTGACGAGCAAAGACATTGCTTCGATTCCGTAACGTATTCCTTTAAGAGTGGTGATTCGAGCCACCGTGCCAAGTACAGGAGCGTTAGCGGGAAGTCCTAGAGCCTGCCGGGCCGATTTGCGGCTGGGAAGTGTGGGCGGAACTTCTATGCCGTTGTATACGACGGATATGCGTTCGGGACGCACCCCTTGCCTGATCAGATGTTCCCTGGCCTGGCGCGATACGGCAATCAAGTGATCGGCAAAGACATAGGAAGCTTTATTGCTCATCCCATGGACCGTCGAAACGCTGGGAATTCGGGCCAAACGGGCGGCAATGCCGCCATTCAGGCTTGCTGTGGAGAGGTGGGTTTGAATGACGTCGATTTGCTCTCTTAACAATATTTTGCGGAGATCGAGAATGCCTCGAAGATCGACTTTCGCACGAAGTTTGACTTCTCGAACATCGAACCCTCGTTGACGGAACTCATTGCCGAGAGCGCGGCCTGCCAAGGTGCCTTGAATCACTTGGTGCCCATGCAGACGCAGACGCTCACTTAATGTGGCAAGGCTTGCGGCGGCCCCATAAACTCCGCTGTGGGCAGAGCAAAATTGGAATACGTTCAGACTCTCACCGAGTCTTTCGCCGCTCGGATAAGCTTCAGAATAAAGACTGGCAGCCACGTATCGCCCCGTATATTGATTCGCTTGAGTGCATAAAGATCGGTCGCCGGACTATTCGTTCCTCTCAGCGTTGTAACTGCGGCTAGATAACCCGCTTCCCTGACTATTTTGAGCGTTTCTTCTTTGAATCTGCCATAAGGGTAGCAGAATAAGTCGATAGGCCTGCCTATCAAATTCTCAAGACGTTCCTTTGAGCCGGCAACTTCGTCGATTGCTTGACTACGACTGCAAACGGCCAAATCGGCATGGCTCCGGGTATGCGAGCCAATTTCGAAGCCTTCGGAGGCGGCAGCTTCTATTTCGACGGCGCTCATCAGACCTTGCTCCACGTCTCCCGCTGCTTCGTCCCAGCGATTGGTGCTTCCAATGTAGTCTGAGACGACG
>JBBREX010000223.1:0-4132 GCA_038225245.1 Fimbriimonadales bacterium
GCATGCGCTCCTTGCCCGCCACCATCGGCATCACCCGGCTTAGACTTTGCAGCACGTTTATCGGGGGGTAATGGCCCTGGTTCGTCAGGCGACGGTCCAGAACGATATGCCCATCGAGGATCGCCCGAGTAGCGTCCGCGATAGGCTCGTTCGTATCGTCTCCTTCCACCAAAATCGTGTAGATCGCCGTGATCGACCCCTTGTCGCTGCAACCCGCCCTCTCCATCAGCTTGGGAAGCATCGCAAACACGCTCGGAGTGTAACCCTTCGTGCTCGGAGGCTCCCCCACTGCCAAACCCACCTCCCGCTGGGCGGTCGCGAAGCGGGTGACCGAATCCATCAGCAACAGCACGTCCAAGCCGTGATCCCTGAAGTACTCCGCAATCGCCGTTGCCGTCATCGCCGCCTTGATCCGCAGCATCGCCGGCTGGTCCGAGGTTGCGCAAACCACTACCGAACGTTTCAAACCTTCCGATCCCAGATCGTTTTCCATGAATTCGCGGACTTCGCGACCTCTCTCTCCTACCAAAGCGATCACATTCACATGCGCCGAGCCATGACGCGCGATCATCCCAAGCAGCGTGCTCTTACCGATTCCTGAGCCCGAAAAAATTCCCATCCGCTGCCCGATCCCCATACTAAGCAAACCGTCGAGTGCCCGCACTCCCGTAACGAATGGCCGCGAAATAACGTTGCGGTCCAAGGGATGAGGGGGCAGTGCGGACAGGGGATAAGTGCATCCCTCACCGCCAACCATGTCATCCCGAGGCCCACCGCTAACCGCTAACCGCCAACCGGCAACATCCCCGTCGATCGGTCGTCCGAGGGCATCCAGCACACGCCCGAGAAGGTGTTCTCCGACGGGGACTCTCAAGCAGCCGCCCGACGCCCGCACGATCGTTCCCGATCGGACCCCCTTCATTTCGCCTAAAGGCATGAGAAGGACGCGTTCCCCGCGAAACCCGACGACCTCCGCCTGCACGGGAGCACCGTTCCGTTCGTCCCCGATCAGGCAGAGGTCTCCAATGCGGCTATTCGGACCGTTGGATTCGGCGACCAGCCCCACGATATCGACGACTCGCCCGGTGGCGCTCGTTGTCTTCGTGTTGCTGATCCGCTTGCGAAAGTCTTGAAAATCGGGCGTAGGGATCGCGATTGGCCTCACGCCGCCTCCTCCGTGATATTGAGGCTCCGGGAAGGATCGGAATCTCTACCCGACTGCCAATCGCCATCTCCTGACTGTGAACCTCCAACCTCTGATTGCCAACTGCCATCAGCTAACCGCCAACCGTTCAGGTTTTCGATTGCGGTATCCAAGCTCGCATCTAGCGAGCCGGCGCTGGTTTCGACGATGCAGCCTGATCTTATCGTCTGGTCGGCCACGATCTCGATGGATTTCAGGGCTGGGGCCACTTCGTAAAGCACGTGCCGGTGGGCGCATACCGTCTCCAAATGAGCGATATTTACTTTGATCTTGGCTGCGGCCGCGTTTTGGATTTCGCTAACCGCGTGGCGAACGAGAGGCATAATCGAGTCCGGATTAGCCTCGAGCTCCTGGAGAAGGATTTGCTCCGCTATGGAGATCGATAGAGGGGCAAGGGATTCTTCCGCGAGCGCAAACCACTCGCTCATCGCCACTTGGATGGAACCCAGAATTACTTCCAGCTCAGCCGAGAAATTCTTAGCTGCGACAAGCATTTTTTGCTCGCCTTGAGTGATCGCCTCCCGCGTGCCATCGGCAACGCCGAGCGCGTATCCTATGTCATAACCCTTCTGGCGTCCTTCCTCTTTGGCCACCGAAACCGGATCGGTTGCTTTGATCACGCGGCCCGATTTGCGCGCAGGACCCTTGGAAAGACCCTGGTGCAAGGCGTCGGCAAACGGATAAACGCCCTCCGTCTCGCTCCCCCTACGCAACCGGCTAGACAAGGATGTCCTC
The DNA here is from genome assembly GCA_038225245.1 of Fimbriimonadales bacterium. Lineage (GTDB taxonomy): Bacteria > Armatimonadota > Fimbriimonadia > Fimbriimonadales > Fimbriimonadaceae > JBBREX01. The sequence continues at coordinate 1,940 of JBBREX010000223.1, forward strand.
CTCCCCTCCACGTCCCACGGTGATCTCCCCTGCCTCCTCCAAGCGCCGAATCACCGCCACGATCTTCTGCTGAGACTCCTCGACGAGCCGAAGCTTCACTGGTCCCATGAACTCCATGTCCTCCTTCAGCATCCCCACCGCCCGTTCCGACATGTTCTTGAATATCTTCTCCTGAACCTCGATCCCCGTGCCCTTCAAGGCAGTCGCCAAGTCCTTCACATCCACCTCTTTCATGATCGATTGAATCGCCCGGTCGTCGAGCTGAACGATGTCCTCAAAAACGAACATCATGTTCTTAACCGTGTCCGCAAGCTCAGGGTTGTTCTCACTCAGGGAATCTAAAATCAAACGCTCCGTCGACCGGTCGACCCGGTTCAGCAAGTCCACCAAAGCCTTCGGCCCTCCCGCCTTCGTCATCTCCTGAGTGATGAGCGAGGAAACCTTCTTCTCCAACACCTGCTCGACCCGGCGAATGACCTCTGGCGGAGTCTGGTCCATCATCGCGATCCGCTCCGCGACCTCTGCCCGTAGGTCCGTCGGCAGCTTCGAGAGCACCGACGCCGCCTGGTTCAAAGGCATGTAAGCCAAGATCAAAGCCACCGTCTGAGGATGCTCGTCCTGAATAAAGCTCAAGAGCTGCTGAGGATCAGCCCGCTTCAAGAATTCGAACGGCACCACTTGCATCGCCGATAAAATCTTCTGGATCACCGTCCCTGCCTTCTCGCCTCCGAAAGCCGACTCCAAAACCTTCCGCGCATGCTCCACTCCCCCTTCCGAGATGTAGTCCTGGGCCAGAGCCATCTCGTGGAAGTCGTTGATCACATGCTCGCGCTGTTCCGGAGAAACCTTCTCCAAACGCGCTACCTCGAGAGACAGATGCTCGATCTGCTCTTCATCGAAATGGCGAATGACTTCACCCGCGAATTCGGGTCCAAGCAGCATGAGCATAACGGCGGCTTTCTTGCGAGAACTCAGCTCCCCTGCCTTTTTCATCGGCGTTCCTCCAAGAGCCAACTTTTCAGGAGCATGGCTACTACGTCAGGCCGTTCTTGACACATCTTTTTGATTTGTTCGAGCGGCACATGAACGACCTCGGGAATGCTTTCGATTCCTGCAAGCTCTTGCTCCCGTGCAGCCTGAATGGCGGATTGCACATGGGCCGCGCCACCTTCCTTCGATGATGAAGCGCCAATCGCCACCCGCTCACCGCCTACCCCCACCGGAAGGACGCCTCCTCCAGGCAATGCCGCCACCATTATGTTTTGCGATTTCGCCGCTTTCCCGATCGCCTTCACCACCATGAACGCCACAAACAAGAGCGCCACGATCGGTAGAAGAGCGAACATTTGCTGCATCTTGCCCGATCCCGCCGCCGCCGCCGTAGCCTTATCGGCAGCTTGTTGAGCAGTACGGTCGAAGGGAAGACTGGTGACGGTGTACGTGAAGTTGGCGGTATCTGCCTTCTTCGGCCCCATGATTCCCGCTAAAGTCTCCTTGATTTTTGAATCGTCTTTAACCTTTGCGCTGTCCACCAACACGGTAATCGCCATGCTCGTGATCTCGCCAACCGAGGGCCTGTTGGTCGTCGTTTTGACGTTGGCATCGTAAGTGGCCGATTCCTGAGTCCCTTCATAGCCCTTGTCATTGGCTGTTGGCGATTGGCTGTTGGTGATTGGCGGTTGGCCTGGAGTCTGCAACGAAGCGATCCCTCCGCTGCCCGTCGCTCCGGACCCCGTCATTTTCTCCTTAGCTTTCTCGACCTTGAGAGGCGCATCGCTGGGAGTACGGGTGGTTTCTTCCGTGTACTTTTCGTCGAAGCTCTTCGTCACCACCACCATGACGCGGGTGTTGCCAGGACCCACCGCGCCGTCGAATAGGCTTTGAATCTCTGCCCGCTTGCGCTCGGCCTCTTCTCGCTCTGCCTGAGTCTTCGCCTCCGCCATTCCTTGGAGGCCCATCTCCGATTGCCCGTCCCAAAGAAGCCTTCCAGAGCTGCTGATGATCGTGACGTTCTTCGAATCCAATCCCGGCACCGCGTAAGACACCAACCGGCTGATCGCCCGCGATTCCCCCGGCCCGATCCCCCCACCCGAGCTCTCGGTCAGGGAAATGCTCGCCGTCACCGGTTTCTTATCTGTTACAAATGGAGAGTCGTTACCCAGAGCCAGATGAACCCGCGCCGATTCAACCCCA
>JBBREX010000224.1:0-4117 GCA_038225245.1 Fimbriimonadales bacterium
CGATCACTTCCGGGAAAAACAAGAACAGTATGTTGGATTGGGCAGCTCCATCAAGCGGATCGATGTCCGGCCCGTCGTTAGCGATCATGAGCGTGTGGTCGACTACGTCCTTAAGACCGTCTTGAATGGCCACCTCTCTTATGACGATGCCATGCTCGTGCTTCCCCGATCGCGCAGCGAACTCAAAACCGGAGAATGATCGGCTGCTGCTCCGTGGCAAGCTGCTTATTGCAATCCGCACCACGCTATTTGCGATCTTACTACAATGCTGAATAAAGACGGGTTCAACCGCCTCATCGAAGACCCTGACGAGTTGGTCGCCACGTTTTCCCATGTCAGATGCATTTCTCGCGGTAAAGAAGGAATCCACGGTTCACGACCCTACGACGCGTATCGCTTCATCTCAATCCTCCGCCAGCCTGCACTTGGCTCTCAACCGCTTCTGGATCGCCGCTCCAAGATCATTTGGGAGCACCCGCGCCGATTTTCTCAATCACTGATTGGACGAGAGCAGCCGCGTCACCATAGAGGCGCGATATCTCTTGACCCTTCGCGACGGTTGCGCCGTCCTGTGAGCATCCAGCGCCGGTCAAAGTCAGATCAAGCATCTGCTGATGAGACTTCAATTGCTCCAAGAACGCGGGGGCCTCGACACTTAGAATAGCACTCACGAACGTCATATCTGTACCATGAACCATTTTAGCGGCCAGTTCCACCAAGTTGCCGATACCGTTGAGCTTCGCTCTCACTGCTTCGAAATTCCCCGCGAGTTGGATCGTGCATTGTTGCGTTCTCGCCGCAGAGGCTAAGCTACCCTCCGCATTGCCCGGAGATGGACGCATCATAACGGCGGCAAGATCATCCGCAATTGGACGCATTCGCACATCAAAGTCGTGGAAGCGATTGTAGTCCGCGATATCAAAGTCGTTGGTCCTGTTTGCTAAGGCTTTTTGCTCTTGCAGCGCAGCCTTGAGTTTTTCCTTTGCGCTGTCGAAGTCATTGTTGGATATCTGCGCAGGCGCTGTGACCGACGCGCATGCGCCACTAAGGATTATGAGAAAGGTTGTAGCCAACCGCCACACGTAAGTTGTCTCCCAAGGTGCCAAAAGATTAAATCAGTCCTGGAGTCTGAAAACGCACCCTTCATCGGGCGCCAAGTGGCCTCCCGACCTATCTCCCGGTTGCATACTCGTCGATTGCAACAACTCGCCTGAGATGGGCCAGCAGCGCGGATGAACGGTGTCTGCGCTTAAGTTCAGCACGACGAGAAGACGTTGATCGTTATAGCGCCTTTCATAGGCGAGGACGCTCTCACTGACGTCAACCGGCTCGTAGCCGCCAATCGATAATGCCGATTCCCGCCTACGAAGCGTCAAGAGCGCACGGTAGAGCGCAAGCATTGAGCACGGGTCCCCAGCCTGTAGCTCGACATTTTGATCCCGGAAGTTTGGGCTTACCGGTAGCCAGGGTTGGCCATTGGAAAAGCCCGCGTTCGTGCAGCCATCCCAAAGCATCGGGGTGCGGACAGGATCGCGGCCGAGCCCGAGACCGGGAACATTTTTCTCCCAGGGGTCTCGGACTCGATCTTGGGGAATTGGGACGTCGGTCATCCCGATTTCTTCGCCCTGATAGATGGTCGGGGTTCCGCGAAGCGTCAGTAGCAACATCGCAGCGACGCGCGCTTGCGCTGATCCAATCCGGCTTGCCAGACGCGAACGGTCATGATTTCCGAGCACCCAATTCGGCCACGCTCCTGCCGGCAAGGCCGATTCGTAGGCCTGTATCAACGCCGCGATGTCATTGGGCTTCCACAGCGTCGACATCAGGTGAAAATTAAAAGGCAAGTGAAAACCGTCGAGACGACTGCCATAGTAGGTCATCAGGATCTCGATCGGCAGGTACGCTTCGCCGATCAGAACGCGCTCGGAATATCGGTCAATGACTCGTCTGATGTCCCGGATAGCTTCATGGGTCTCGGGTTGATCCATCGTATATTTGCGAAGGAGCCGGCGAGCTGGAGCCATACCCTCGCGCCACGCCGGATTGGGCGGATTGTCAGCACCCTCCTGATCTTCATAGAGGTGGTGAATTGCATCGACCCGAAAACCGTCCACGCCCCGATCGAGCCAAAACCTCAGTACGTCAAACATCATTTCGCGAACGTCGGAGTTGCGCCAGTTGAGATCCGGCTGCTGTTTGAGGTAGGCATGATAGTAATATTGCCCCGAGCGGTGATCAAACGTCCACGCGGGTCCGCCGAATTCGCTCAACCAGTTGTTTGGAGGCGAGCCGTCCGGCTTTGGATCACGCCAGACGTACCAATCACGCTTGGAATTGAAGCGCGATCTGCGGCTTTCGACGAACCAGGGATGCTGATCGGAGGTATGGTTGGGGACGAAGTCAATGATGAGCTTGATTCCGACATTGTGGGCAGCTGTGACCAGATCGTCAAAATCGGTAAGCGCCCCGAATGTTGGGTCGACGCCACAGTATTCGGAAACGTCGTAGCCGAAGTCTGCCATCGGTGAAGGAAAGAAAGGAGAAAGCCATATCGCCTCGATCCCGAGATCGCGCAAGTAAGACAGGCGATTGGTAATGCCGGCAAGATCTCCAATTCCGTCGCCATTCGTATCCTGGAAGGATCTTGGATAGAGTTGGTAGATAACCCCGTCCTGCCACCAGGAAATCAGCCGATGGTTCATGACGAAATCCTCATCACGGTGATCGCGTCGGAATTTTGTCCGCACTTCCATCTACTGATTTGCCCGTCGCCAAATCGAGCGCGGCAGTGCCGACCTGCGTCAGCCCTTCAAGTCATATTCACCTTTGAGCCGCGCAGCGATCTGCTCCACCATTTCGCGACGATCGGCATCGTCTAGTGATCCCTCTTGCTTGACCGCCGCCTTCCAAGTGTCGCCATCAGGCTGAACGGAAATCATCATATCGGTCGGCCAGTCGCAGATATCTTCCATTTCTACCTTTATGGAAGCTTCGAGTTCGGCGGCCGCTTTGCTTGGCTTTTTCATTATGCATATCTTGCTAAGTGCGGAGCCGACGGGTTCGGACGAAAAACCTGCAGTTGCGCTACTCCCGCCGATTCACACGATCAAGACAGTCGATAATGCTAATTGGCGAAAGTCGGAAATCGGGAAATGGGGTTCTGACGCGCGCTTGCGGACCGGGGCGGCGAGGGACTCCGGGCGAATATTCCTGCGCAGATGCACCGCAATTCAACTCCACGAGCTAGGGGACGGGCGAGTGTTTTTGAGACGGCCGCTTTGCGACGACGGTCCGTGGAAGGTCCCCAAATTCAGATGAGTGGTAAGTCCGGCCTTCAGGGGTGGTTATAAGGACGTTGTAGTAGCCTCGCTTGATAAGCTCTCTGGCCCTTTTCAAAGCGAGTTCAGGCGTCTTTCGGGTAACTGTGCTGACGCCTCTGATGTCGGTTCCACTCACGGTATAGGGCATATCACTTCTTCTTTTTGCGCTTCCTCTTCAGCACGGCAGCTTGGGCCCTGAAGGCTTGCGCTAGTGTCGACATCTGATCCGCCACAAAGGAATCAGCCGACCGTCGGGCGACCGACTGGGCTTGGCTCGCCTGCTTTTTCAGAGCTTTCGTTGTCTTGCTCATTCACATTTAACGGCGTCACAGTTGGGGTGTTCCTTGGGATGAACACGCTAAACCTAGGGCTTGAGTTTTGTTCTCTTTTCGTTCACATTGGCATTCAGCCGGGTGGGCGTCATGGATCCCGAAAAAGAGCGCGAAATCATCAGATTATGGAATCGGCTTCGGCTCCTTGAACGAGAGGGCCGATCGGTCGCGACCGTTCGCCGGCAGATTGAAAAGGCACTAGCCGAGCGAGACCGTCATGCAGCTTGATCATATTCGTGGAGAGATCGAACGAATGCGGCTCCAAGTCCACCGTCAACGCGGGGACATTCGGAAGCTTCAACAGGCTGGGATTTCGACGGCCTCAGCCGAAGCGCTCTTGGAGCGGATGCTCGATCGGATCGACAAGCTATGTGCCGAACGGGACCGGCTCAGGAAAGAGCAGGGGCCTGTGAAGGGCAAAGCCTTGGGAGGTCGTCCATGGTGACCGAGCGTCTCAAATGGTAC
>JBBREX010000225.1:0-4091 GCA_038225245.1 Fimbriimonadales bacterium
ACTTTTACTGATGAGCAAAGGGCGCTCTTCGCCGGGCCGTCGATGAGGCGGATCATCGTCGTCCTAAGGGGCCTTGCCGCACCCGCCGATGAGCAGTCGACTTTTTCTGTTCACTGTCCGGTTTTGTTAAGCGTGGCGAGCCGGGCCAGGCAACGCCGCATTAAGCGCCTCGCCACTCCGGATTCTTATGAGGCCGCCTACTTGGGCCTCAATCCTGACCAAGTCAAGGTCGAAGACGGTCCGCTCATCTTGGCCGCGCTCGGGGTCGACCCGCCGGATGCGAGCGTTCATTTCCATCTGTCCTTGCTGAGCCTCGATGAGAAAGGCGTGCTGACCGTGCCTCATCCTCCTATCGATCAAGGCGATGTGTCGAAACTCATGGCTAATGCCGCCAGATTGAATACGAAAGCCCTCACCGTTGTGCCTGGCGAGCTCTTCGATCATGGATTGGTGTGGGAAAACGGCTCCATCGATATGGCAACTTCCGCACCAACGGAAGGGGCAAAGCATATCCTGGCCAAGTCGCTACCGGAAGGGGATGGCGAGTCCATTCTCAGACGCTTTATCGATGACTCGGTCAATTTGCTCGGTAATTTGGCGGTCAATCATGCCCGGGTCGAAGATGGCTTCGCACCCCTGAATATCCTGTGGCCATGGGGGCAGGGCTTCCGACCTTCTCTACCAAACCTTGCGATCAGGCGAGGAATTCCCGGTTTTGTCTTGAGTTCTTCATTGCGAATTAAGGGCCTGGCGCGCCTTTGCGGGTACGCGCACGGCACCCGAATTCGATTCGGGGCTCCACTCAAGATCGATTGGGAATATGCGCTCCAGGAGGCTCTGCTGCGCCCCTTGACTCTAATCATTGTCGAGGGATTGGCGGCTTTTCATGATCTGCAAAGATTCGACGACCTCGCCTGGTTCGCCAATCGATTCGACCAGCTCTTCATGTCGGAGCTTGTTCGCCGTTGCGGGTCCGACCAATTCCAACTTTCCGTCTTGCTCCCGGGAGAACCGATCAATGGTGGACTGGGCTTTTACTTCGACAGCAGGCATCCTCAACAAAATCGTGGGTCGTTTGGGGAACGAAACTCGGAAACGGATAAATTGCCTTCCTCCTCTCTTTGGGAGCTTATCAGCAAGTTCGCCACGGGCTAGGCGAGCAGCTTCGTGGTCGGATTCGCCATAAGAAATCTTTGTGCGTCGAAAGGCTTTTGGCTGGCGTTCGCTCTCAAGCGCTTGTATGCCCCTTCAGAGTTCAGCTCCCATGCGTTTTGATTGTCGATTAGATAGGGATCCAGAGCATAGGTACGGAGGTGCTCAACGGTCTCCCGATTTTCTATCGGAAGCAAGACTTCGATACGGCGGTCGAGATTGCGCCGCATCAGGTCGGCGCTGCCGATCAGGGCTTCCGGGGCACCGCCATTCTCGAAATAATAAACCCTGCTATGCTCGAGAAAGCGTCCCACGATTGAAACAACGCGGATAGACTTGCTCATTCCACCGACCCCGGGCCTCAGGCAGCAAATTCCGCGCACGATGAGATCGACCTTAAGACCCGCTATGCTTGCCTCATATAAAGCCTCGATTACTTCGGGATCTACCAAGGAGTTGAGTTTGAAAATAATCCTCCCCTTACCCGTGCGCTTAAAGCATTTTATTTCTCGCTGAATACGTTCGAGAATGCCCTCGCGTAGGTTCAGCGGTGCCACAAGGAGCTTGCGGAAATCGGTCTGCCGCGAAAAGCCGGTTAGAAAATTGAAAAGCTCTGAGATATCCTGAGTGATGCTCGTATCGCATGTGAAGACGCCCAAATCTGTATAGGATCGAGCGGTGTTCGGATTGTAGTTTCCGGTCCCAATGTGCGCGTACGACTTCACGCCTCCGGGCTCTCGCCTGACGATCAAGCACAGCTTGCAGTGGGTTTTCATTTCTGGAAATCCGTAGGTTACGTGCACCCCCGCTCGCTCAAGGGCCCTTGCCCACACCAAATTGTTGCTCTCGTCGAACCGCGCCTTTAGTTCCACCATCACGGCTACCTGCTTGCCTTCTTCGGCCGCGTCCAGCAGCGATTCGACGATGGGAGACTCTGTGCCGACTCGGTAGAGAGTCTGCTTGATTCCGATGACCTCGGAAATCTTCGCCGCCGAAGCCACAAACTCTTCCACAGGGCGAAAACTGTCGAACGGATGATGCAGCAAGATATCGCCCGCCGAGATGGTCTCGAACAATGCTTTGCCGTTCGCAAGTGATTCGTTAAGGTGCGGCAGATATGGCGGGTATCTCAACGAGGGCTTATCTATTTTATAGAATTCCCAAAAGACATCCATGCCTAGAATCCCATCGACCTGAAAAACATCGTCTTCTTCAAGATCGAGTCCCGACATGAGGGTTTCGCGAACTTCGATTGGCATCGTGGAATCGATCTCCAGCAAAACCGGATCGCCAAATCGCCTTAATTTGATTGTCTGCTCGACCGTTGCCACCAAGTCTGCCGCTTCAAGCTCTCGAATCTCCACGTCGGCGTCTCGAATCACCCTAAACAAGTGAGCGGCAACAATATCGACTCCCGGAAAGAGCTCTTGTAGATTATTTCGAATGATGTCTTCCAGCAAAACGTAGTCGTGCTTGCGAGGATTTATGCGCACCGCTCTCGCCAAAATCGTCGGCAATTTCACTCGGGCAAGCTTGTTGCCAGTGGCGGGATCGGAGAGTTCCACCGCCAAGTTGAGGCTCCGATTGGAAATGAAGGGGAGCGCCGGCGACGGCTGCATGATCAGCGGCGTGCAGAGAGGAAAAACCTCCCGCCGAAAATAAGCTCGTAATTTCGACTTTTGTTTATCCGACAAAACAACATACTCCAGCAGATTGACCCCTGCTTTATGGAGTTGGGGCCGGATTTGCTGTTCCCAGACCTTGGCCGCCTGCAAACGGAGCGGTAACGCATTTTGCGAGATGAGCAGGAGTTGCTGGTTGGGAGTCAATCCGTCGGGAGATTCTTCCAGCACTCCACCTTCGAACTGTTCGATCAGCCCCGAAACACGAACCATGTAAACCTCATCGAGGTTCGACTCGAAAATGGCGAGAAACTTTAGACGCTCGAGCAATGGATTCTTCGGGTTCGCCGCTTCTTCCAGCACGCGCCGATTGAATTGCAGCCAGCTAAACTCACGGTTGATGTAACGATCCGACCGAAACCAAGTGGAGGCCTCCAACTTTTTCGCTACGCGAGACATCCATACTCCTGCGCTTCCGCCATCGCCAAAATCGCGCCCTCACGTACTCCAAATTCGCTCACTCTCATATCCGACAAGCTAAACCTCCTTAATATGGCGAGGCAAACAACCGAGCCTGGCAACAAGGTTGCCGCTCGCTTAATCTTCACCCGGAAACGGCCTGCAATCTCTTCAAGCGATAAGCGCCTCGTGCTCCAAGAGAGATGCTCTAGCTCGGCAACGTTAATTGTGCGATCGCCGTCCGGGTGAAGGGCCCGCCAGATGCCTCGGGCAACCCCGCCGCTTGCCACCGCTTTGTTGGCGGCGGGCATGGTACGGCACGAGTCCAGCTTCTCGAGAGCCGCGCTCTCGAGCACACGGATCGCATCCGAGCTCGGCGGATAGCTAAGGTTTGCTCGCGCAGTCAAGATTCCCGTTCCCAGCGGCAAGGAGGCCTCCTGAACAACCGCTGCCTTTTCGCAGTAGGCAACTTGGGCGCTTCCCCCTCCGATTTCGATGAAAAGGAGCGAGCCGTATTCCGGGCAGTCGGTAAGCGATCCCGCTAAGCTCAATTCGGCCTCCCGACGGGGGCTGATCACGTCGACGGTCAGCCCTGTTCGCTCAGCTATTTGGTTGAGAACCTCACGATGATTGTGAGCCGTTCGCATTGCTTCCGTAGCAAAGACGTAAAGGTTCTCTGCCTTAAGCTCGCTGGCCGTCGCCTGAAAGCTTTCGAGACTGCGAACAAGCCGCTCAGCAAGATCTGGTCCGATCATGCCAGTTCGTCCAACCTCTTCTCCTAAAGAGAGCCACTCGCTCTCACCGGTAATTCGGGTCAACGAGCTTTCGTTAACTTCGGCCACCAGGAGGTGCGCGGTA
>JBBREX010000226.1:0-4080 GCA_038225245.1 Fimbriimonadales bacterium
CCGTTCTACCTCCCCCATTCAGCAGTCTTTTTGCGCATAGCATTTTGCTAATCCCCCTCGCCATCGCGGGATTCCTCACTGTGTGGCTCAGCTTTCACGCCATCAACGTGCTCATTGCGCTCAGCCCTTTCGGGATCGTCGATACGGCGCTTAAATTCTTCAAGTTTAGCGTTCTGTCAATGGTCGTGGCCAGTTCGTTCATCAGCCCCTGGCTAGGACTCGCTTTTTGTCTCTTCCTTTTGCTGATCTCTGCCCTGATCGCTCCCTGGGCATTTAGACTAACCGTATTCGGCACGCTTTTTGGCGTCGATTACTGGCGGTTTCGTAGTCGCGACAAACGGGCAGTCATCGCCGTATCCGAGTTGCGTTGCTTTAGCGCTAAATCGTTTGCGGGGCTACCCGTCCGTATCTACGGTAGTCTCACACGTGATGAAAATGGCCGCTTGACATTCAGTTATAGACCGTTTCTATTGCTGCCGCGGCGTAATGTTGTGGTATCGGAAGGAACAACCGCCCTCTCAAAAGGCTTATTTTGCCCGATGTTGTTGCACCACCCGAGTTTTTTGCAGCCAGCATCCAGAGCTCAGCAGCTCACGCCTTTGGTCATGATGCTGCCGCGCTATCGCTCCCAGGAGGCGGCGATCGCAATGCATTTCAACATCGCCGACGTGCGGGACGGAACGGTTTTGAAAGGCGTTAAGGCGGTCCGAACATGGTTGAGCGAAAGCTTCAGTTCAGGAAAAGAGAAATTCGAGAAGGTCCGCGCCACGACTAGATAGCCGCCTCACACCGCTTTTAGCTTGGCTAGTTTCGTTTCCCACTTCTCCCGCAGCCGATTGTAGAGCGTCTCCGACAGTTTACCTTCAGACAATTGCATATCTAGGCTGTCGATCATCTGTTCGATCTTCTCTTCCGTTAGAGCCCTCTCTGTTTGAGTTTCAGCCACTGGCTGAGTATCGGGTTTAGGGGGTGTCGCAGGTATGTACTCGATGTGAGGGGTCGCGGTGCTCTGAACTGGAGCGGGTATTAAAGCGGTCTGTTGGGGATAGCTTTGCCGCAACACCTGCTTGACATCCGATGGTATGGTCGGGTCCGTCAAGGTCTGTGAAAGCATCGCGAACACCTGCGGTTTGTAGAGATCGCCCGAGATCAAAGCGCCCCCGGAGTTTCCGGACGGAGCCTTTGCATACTCCATGAGAACTTTGATCGTCTCCATTTTGACCGGATCTAAGCCTTGAGCCTGCATCAACGCCATAATCTGGACGTCCGCGGAGCCCGACATCAGCTTGGCGGTGGCGCTCGCCTGTGCCTCGATTTGAATCACTTCGGCATTAGTTTGAGCGTTAAGCACCGCTGTCTGGCGGGCGTAGCTCGCTCGAGCCACGCTAGCCACCACTTCCCGGTACTCCGGCGGAAGATTCAGCTCCACCATCTCCAGGTGTTTGAACTCCAGGCCCCAGTCGGCGAACAGAGGCGCAAGCTTTTCCCGGCAGCTTTCAATAAAGCCCTCCCGTTCAGCCGTCAACGCCCGGATCTCCCGCAAAGCTATCTCCCGGCGCATAATGCCCATTACGAGGTTCTTGATCCAGGCTTCGATTTTGTCATCGCTAAAGGCCTGCTGGCCCGTGACCAGATTCAACACGAATTTCGTGGCGTCGACAACCTGAAGATAGAGCGTGCCGAAAGCGCCTACGGTAATCCCGTCCGCCGACATGACGCCCCCCACGCCCCAACGGTGTTGCGACTGGCTCATGCTGACCCAGATAATTTCGATTACCCCTTTGATAGGTACCTTCGCAATGTCGAACGCGCCACCAGGCATCTCCGCGAAAAATTTCCCATTGTCGAGAACGATGGCGCGCTCGAACTCCCGCACAACTATGGGCTGGTGCTTGCTGAAAATGCTAGCGATCGTTATGCGCTCTGAGGACGGGATTGAATCCGGTTCCGGAACGCGCCATACCAGCCCGGGCCTTTTGTCATGCTGCCATTGAACCGGTATTACGCCGGATCGCGTCCCGACGAACTGTACTCCTTTGCCGATGCCTTCGACAATGCTGATTCCCTTGTGGGCTAGCGAGTCAATCAGTGACATTTAAATTCCTCAACCTTTCAGTCGGCATAAGTGCGCAGCAGCTTGTTTGTGTTCTGCCTGAGCGTCGCGGTGTCCGTATTAATGCGTTCGACGAATGACAACACCGTGGAACGGCGTCCATCCTTGGATTGATAGACAGCTTCGCACGCAGGCAAATAGACCAGTTTACGCATCAGGATTCGACAGTTCCGGTACGACGGATTGGCGCGTGAAAAGGTTTCCAGCGCCTTCTGCGCCGCAGCTTCACTTACAACGGCCGGAATGGTGGGCTTGGGGTCGGGCCAGTCCGATCGAGCCGCCGAATCCAATTGACTGTGCAAAGACGATCCCTCTTCCACCATCGATGCGATAACAGCGTCTGCCGTCGTCGCATCCAGCAGCGCTAATGCCTGTTTGGCGGAGCCACTCTTGAATATCGCGCCTTCACTTTGCGAATACGTGACGTTTGCAAGCCAAAACGGGTGCCAATATCGATCTATCGTAGCCACCACCTCGTTGACGCCGATGAATTTAACCATGCTCTTGCGCCGGTGCGATTCCACCGACGAATCTACCCACGACCAGTCCGGATGACGGGCCAAAGACCTGCTACCTCGTTTGGCCTCGATACAGCATGCCAGAGCATCGGCCAGTACGGCGAGATCCTGGGGTCCGGTTAACGGAATTCGGCTTTGCCGCGCGAAGTCGAGCACCGAATTCTGAAAGGCAAAGAAATCGCCCGACCGGTTAGACACCGCCCGCTCATAACTTTCCAGCAGCGCGGACTGTAGTCCTATCAACGACAACTCTTTGTCTACTCCGTGCTGCCATGGAACCAGCTCCATTGGCGTATAGCCCGACTTCTCCGAAATCGCCAGAGCCTCCTGATATAAGCGTGAAGCCGAGGCGAGCTCAGCCGCGAAGGCCGAGCCGTTCACTTCTCCCGATGCGCTCTGTCGCAGCCGGACAAGCACGTCCAGAACCGTTGCGGTACCTTCCATTCGGGCAATGCAAGCGCGCAGGAACTCCTTTTCCGAAGCATCGGGTGTCTCTTCCATTGTCGCCAGGTAAAGATCCTTGAGCGCCAACGCGTTCTGGCGCGCCGTCGAATACCCGTCGGCGCTTTGAAAAGCGTTCTGCTCCACAATATTCGCAGCGAAAATCAGCTCGTCTACCCGGCTCTGCATCCGGCTCATTTTGCGCTCATCATCCTTCCCCACCACGAATTCCCGCACGGCCGGAGCGCTGAGCTTGCTCGAAAGGTTTCGAATCGGCGCCAGCTGCTCGCGCTCGGATCGCAAGGGACTGTTTTTTGAAGAGTAGGCGGGGAAGTCGGTAGCCGCCTCGATCTGAAATAAAGGGTATTCTTGAAAACCTTCCAACCACTCCAGCGATCGATTAAACTCAAGCTCCAGGCTCGGATAGAGTTTTTCCCGAAATATGAAGGCGCGAGAGGAAGCGTCCACCGCGGACCCCGACGAAGATCCGACCGTGACGCCCGGGACCAGTTGGCTCAACCAGCCCTGAAGCTCTTTCTTGATTTTCTCGGTTTCCTGCTGCGCGCGCTCGATAGTGAAGCTATGCGAGCAAAATTCGCAAATGTACCGGCCATGCGTGGCCAGGACTCCGTCACCCAAAGGAGCGCCGCAATTCGGGCAGGCCACCTTTATCGCTTGGAGCCTCGAGGAGCTTGGATCCGGCGCCCCGACTGCGCTCGAACGGCCCGTCCGCATCTTTTCGTTCCATTTAGCGACCAGCGTCTGGTAAGTAGCGAGATCGATCTTGGCCGACGCTAGCTGCACGTCCAAGTCGTCTAAGACCCGCTGGATTTCATGATCTTCCACAATGGTTCCCTAGCTTTCTAAAATGTTCGTCTAGTGTCGGTGTGCGACCTTCTCTAGGCCATCTATTCGATTCGCGAGCGCGTGCAGTGCATCCACAACCTTGTTCAGTTCCGGAATGATCTCCTTGCGGAGCTGTTGAACGTGACTTTTTGCCGAGGCTTC
>JBBREX010000227.1:0-4056 GCA_038225245.1 Fimbriimonadales bacterium
GGCACGCGAGGGCGATTCTCTCTACCGACAGCCCTGTCTCCCAAGTTGCTCTCTTCCGACGAATCGTCGCCAAAGGACTCTCCGTTCGAGAAGCCGAAAAGCTCTCGCGCCAACCGCCAACCGCCGACCGCCAACCGCTAACCGCCAACCGCCAACCGCCAACCGATCCTAACCTGCTCGCGCTGGAAGAGTCTCTTTCCGAGCATTTCGGAGCGATCGTCCGTCTTGACAAGAGCGGCTCAGGCGGCCGGATCACGATCCAGTATCACTCGGACGACGACCTGCAACGGATCTTGGATCAACTCCAGTTTAGATCCTGACGCCCCTGGGACCCAAGAGCAGGAGGCCCGGCGCCGTTTCGACACCTATGGGGTGAAGAGGTCGGCGGTGGACTCGTTAACCATCTCGACGGTCTGGAACGGAAGCGCGACCCTGCTTAACACGCTGCCCACTCGGCCCGGTCTTGTACTTCCCGTCCCAGTTCAGTTCGGTCATCGGAGGTCAGTTAGCTCCAAGGCGATTCAAAACCGTAGCCGCCCCAAGAAGCGACGCTGCAGATCGAGCCCGCGAGGAAGGTCGCCAGGCGACCCGATCACCCGAGCAGCCGGGTCGGGTTTTCCAAATAACCCTTCACCACGTTCATAAACTTCGCTCCCACCGCACCATCCACTACCCGGTGATCGAAGGAGCCGGTGATATTCATGCGGGTGCGTACTTCCAGTTCGTCGTCTTCATTCGGCACGACGGATTTCCGGGCTGTGCTGATCGCCAAAATCGCCGCATTCGGCTGGTTGATGATGGCGATGAAGTTATCGACTTCGAGCATCCCCATATTCGAGATGCTGAACGTGCTCCCGCTCAGTTCGTCCGGATGGAGTTTGTTCTCCCGCGCCTTTCCCGCAAGTTCTTTCGCCTTTGCGGAAATCTCTCGCAACGACATCGCCCCCGCATTTTGAATCACAGGCAGGGTCAGGCCATCCTCTAAAGCCACCGCCAAGCCGATGTTGACCGAGCCATGCTCCAGCACCGTCTTGGCATCTTGAAAGGTCGCGTTGACGTTCGGCATGTCCTGCAGGGCCCTCGCACACGCCTTGACCACGAAATCGTTGATGCTCACTTTGCCGCTCTCTTCTTCTTCAAACAATTCGCGCAGCGACAGAATGCGCTCGACATCCACCTCGACCGTCACGTAGAAGTGCGGCGCTTGCTGTTTCGACTGCTGCGTCCGCTGGGCGGTGATTTGCCGAAGCCGATTCAGGCTGACCGCCTTATCTTGCCCCGTGGGCCGGGCTTCCTGCCGACCACCAGTCTTCTCGGCGGCCACCACATCGCGCTCGACGATCCGGCCACCCGGTCCCGAGCCATTTATGCCGGCAAGGTCCACTCCACGTTCGGCGGCGATCTTCTTGGCGAGAGGGCTGGCCTTTAATCGCTCTCCGGATGGCGTCGGCACAGGCTGCTCAGTCTTGGGCTGCTCGGGTGGCGCCGCTTCCTGCTTCGGGGGAGGAGTCTCGCCGGCGGGCGCTGCCGCCGCAGCCGAGCCGTTGCCCGCGCTCCAGTTGTCCGGTAGCTTCTCGCCTTCCTTGAGCAGGGCGGCAATAGCCTTTCCCACTGGGACCGTCTCGCCCCCTTTGATCAGAAAGCCCGCGAGAGTCCCGCTGCCGGGGGCTTCGAGCTCCAAAGTGGCCTTGTCAGTCTGAATCGTCCCCAGGATTTCGCCCGATTTGACCTTGTCCCCCTCCTTCTTCAGCCACTCCAGAAGGGTCCCTTCTTCCATGCCGTCGCCCATCTTGGGCATGATCACTTCGGTCATTTGGATTTAGAATACCGCCGAATGTGTAGATATATAATTTCCGCCCACCTTCGATTTCCATTGTCTCCCGCTTCATCACGATATCGTCCTCGTCCATTAAGCCTCCAAGGCCAGCGCGGCCGCCCCAAGCAGCCCCGCGTCCGCGATTTGCTCCGCCTGCACGATTCGGCAGTCCTTCCAGAGCGAGGCGATCGCCACGTTTCTAGCTGATCGACGGGCCGGGCCGAGCAAGAATTCGCCCGCCTTGCTGATCTGCCCGCCGACGGCTAGGATGTCGGGGGCGAAGATGTTAATGCAATTTCCTATCCCAACTCCTAAAAATTCGCCCACTTCGTTCCAAACCTCGATCGCTAGATCATCGCCTTGCTCGGCGGCCAGGGTCAGGATTCGCGGCGTGACCTGAGCCAAGTCGCCCTCGACGAGGTCTCGGATCTTCGATTCCCTTCCCCGAGCTAACTTATGCTGTGCTCGCCGGATAATCGAGTCGCGCTGGCAATAGCCTTCCAGCGCGCCGTAGCTGCCCGCGCTGCAGTCGAGACCGTTATGGTGCACCACCATGTGCCCGATCTCCGCGCCGCCCTTGTTTCCGCCGAGGAGGATCAAGGGGCCATGGGCATCGCCATGGAGCGCGGTTGGCTGCATCACCACTCCGCTCCCGATTCCGGTGCCCACGGTCAGCATCACCAAACAGGCGGCGCTTCCCTTCCCGGTCCCGAATCGATATTCGCCGAGAGCGGCGAGATTCGCGTCGTTGCCCATCACGATCGGCAGATCGATATGGCGGCTGAGCGGCTCGCGGATCGGCACATCCTGCCAGAAATGGAATACGCCGCGCTCTTCGCGTCCGAAGTTCGGCGCCCACCGGACCATCCCCGCCGCGTCGTCGATATGGCCAGGGATGGCGATTCCCACCGCGGTCGGCGGCTGCTCGGCGGCGGCGATCGCCTGCTGGATGGTGCTCGCCAGGGCTTCGAGGGTGGCGGTCGCACCCTCTTGGGCGCGGCTGGGGTTTTCGAACCGGGTTCCGGCGGGCGATCCATCCTCGTGGATGGCGGCCGCGCGCACATTCGTCCCCCCCAGATCGACTCCAATCGCGCACCGCATCTCCGGCGGGCATTATGGCAGAAGCGGCAAATTCCTCACATTCATTTCCTACTAGAAGCAATCTTTCCGTTGCTCATTGCTCGCTCGGAAATGCTTGGACATTCAATGACTAGTTGCACGAGCAGGGGAAACGTCAACCAGTTTTTTGGGCAACATTGGTCCCTGGCTTTGATCTCGATGATGCGATTGTGTGTCGTATAGTGTGCTTGGAACGATGCAGGCATGGACAACGAGAGCGCCCAGATATCGGCCTAGGAGAATCCGGGCTTGAAGCACGACGATAGAAGCCTTCCCAAGTCACCGAAGGCTTCAAACCCGGCCACCCGCCGAGTTGCGTTGGAGATCTACCACTATGAATCAAATATTAGCGAAGGAATTCAATGAAGCAGGTATAAGAGCGTGAACTGGATTGTCTACTATTCTGTGCAAGAACCTATGGCAAGGGAAATGGCAGCTGCGTTCTTGTTCGAGATAATGAGCTCTACATTTCTCGCCAGCTATGCGCTGATTATGGCTTGTCACCGAGTGTACAGCTTTGGAAAGCGGTTCTCATTCTTGATCCTCAGCGCCCTCCTATTTGGGGTTATGGTATTTACCCTTTGTTGGAGAGTTCGGCTCGGCATCTTTGACGTCAACTGGGCGGCTCTAGGACTGATTCTGCTATGTCTATCCCTGCTTGGCCTTTTGCTAGGTAAGGTCCGACCAACATGGCATAAACGGCGTGATTCACCGCCCTAAATCTAGACCAGTTCGTTTTATGCCTTAAGCCTCGCACGTCATCGTCTTCAAGTCTCTTCCCGATCCAGGCTTGAAACTTTTCGTACGCGGGCCCGCCCGGTATGCTTGCCAGAAAGTGCGCAAGGTGTGGAGAAGCAGCCTCAAGCCTTGGGTCGGCGGCATTACACTTGAAGGCGATCCACGAGGCTTGAGGCGTAGACAGATTACACCGATATGAATAATTTGACGATGAAAAGAGGGCCAATGCTGGTTGTCGTCATCTGCTACATAGTGGCATTTACCGACTTGTCTTTGTCCCTATGGAAGCATAGGAGCGGCGCAGAGCTTGGCCTTGCCATGGGGGCTATTACTGGTGTATTCATTGCTTTTGAGTGTTGGATCGCCGTTACTACTCCAAAAGT
>JBBREX010000228.1:0-4054 GCA_038225245.1 Fimbriimonadales bacterium
CTTTGTGGCGTCCCACTAATAAAAGTTTGTCCTTAGGTTTATTTTTTGTTTTTTTCATATAAACGTGTTCACCTGTTTTTGGGGCTTAAAACTCGACTGGGATAGATCTGGACTTCTGGCGTACGCCTTTAGGATTACCGACGGCCAACTGACCACTTTCTTCGATGCTAATGGGATAGAAGTTAACCCGAAGAAAGACTTCGAACTTCGGGGCGAGGACTTCAAACCTCTGACCGTCCCGTCCTGGGTCGAGCAAAGCGTTTTCTACCAAATCTTCCCCGACCGGTTCGACAACGGCGACAAGAGCAATGACCCCAAGGATGTGCAGCCTTGGAACTCCGAGCCGACGTACGTCAACCGCTTCGGCGGCGATATTGCCGGCGTCGAGAAGCACCTTGATCACCTAAAAGGCCTCGGCATCAACGCCATCTATTTCAACCCCGTGATGAGAGCCAACAGCAACCACCGATACGACCCAGCCGACTACTATCAAATCGACCCAGAATTCGGCACAAACGATCAGTTCGCCAAGCTGACTAAAATCCTGCAGGGCAAGGGGATCCGCACTGTGGTGGACCAAATCTTCGACCATTGCGGCATCACGTTCGGACCCTTCAAGGACCTACTCGAGAACCAGCAGGAAAGCAAATACAAAGATTATTTCTTTGTGAACTCCTGGCCGGTGACGGTGAAAGAGAATCCACCCTATACAGGCTGGTGGGGCTCCCCGTACATGCCGAAGCTAAACCTGCAGAACAAGCAGCTCTACGACTACCTCATGGACTCGGTGGACTACTGGCACAAGCACGCGGCGATTTCCGGCTGGCGGCTGGACGTGGCAAACGAAGTGCCGGAATGGTTTTGGCGCGACTTCCGGAAGCGGGTGAAAGGATTGGAGCCCAACGCTTACATCGTCGGGGAAGTATGGGGCGATGCATCCCAATGGCTGAAGGGCGACGAGTGGGACGCTTCGATGAACTACCCGTTCCGTGAAGCCGTTCTGGGCTACGTCGCCACCGGCAAGCTCAAGGCGAGCGATTTCATGCGGCGGCTTATGAATGTTTACAATCTATATGCGCCGCAGGTTTCGCGCAACCAGCTCAACCTGATCAGCAGCCACGACACGCCGCGATTCCTCACGCTGTGCGGAGGCAATAGGGACTTAGCGAAGCTCGGAGCCATCGTTCAATTCACCTGGGTAGGATCGCCTAGTATTTACTACGGTGAAGAGCTGGGCATGGAAGGCGGTAAGGACCCCCAAAACCGGAGGCCGATGCGTTGGGACCTCGACCGCCCCGACAACTCGATGCTGCAGCTTTACAAGAAATTGGTTCATTTGCGCACGAGCTCTGCGGTGCTCCAATCGGGCGATCCGATCGTGATCGGAGCTTGGGACCGGGAAGGGGTTGCTGCCTACGCCCGCCTCCTCGGTAACGAGGCCGCAGTTGTCGTACTGAATCGCTCCAACTCGCTTCAAACAAAATCCATCGCCCTTACGGAAGGATTACCCCGCAATGATTCATGGACGGACGGACTTACCGGCAAGGTCATATCGGCTGACCCACAGGGCAGACTTCAAATTCGAATGGAACCGCTATCGGCGGTGATTGCGCTCTCCCACCCTCCATCATCCCATGTGTCCGCTCGGCCTCGTTCGAAACAAAGCGGCGCATCATACCCCCACCGAGCGGTCTTCGCTCGACAAACCCAAAGGAAACTATCATGCAGGTAAATCAAAAAAGACGAGCCTTCACCCTTATCGAGCTGCTCGTCGTCATCGCCATCATTGCCATCTTGGCGGCGATTCTTTTCCCCGTGTTCGCACAGGCGAAAACAGCCGCCAAGAAGACCATCGATACCAGCAATATGAAGCAAACCAATCTTGCTTCGATCATGTACCAGGGAGATTACGACGACTATTTCGCTCCGAAGCTAAGAGTCGGATTTGGCCCCAACCAAGGGGGAGGCGATCCGCAAGTCGCGATGTCCTTCGATAAGCTCATCCAGCCTTATATGAAAAACTTTGGAATCTGGATGTCCCCGCTCGACGGACGTACCCGCTACAAGACCCCGGTGGGCGATTTTCGCCGGAGCTATGGCATCGCCAGCAACGTGTACGCCTCTGTGCAGGCGAATCCCACTTACTGGCGTGGATTTGTTGGAAAGCCTTCGATCAGCACCAGCCGCCTAGGCCAGCCTGCCGACACAGTAACGATGGGGGCCCGCCGGCAGACCACCGATCCCACGCTCGCCGACCCTTGGAACAAAGAGGAATGGTATTACGGTATCGAACTGGATAATTCCCGCGGCGACAACGATTCGCTTGTCGTGGGCGAACCCGCATACAATCTTGGCGAAATCGCCTATAAGGTCTCGGGTGATGGGGCTAGCTGGGGGTTTGCCGACGGACATTGCAAATTCTTGAAAATGAACGGCTACCATACGTACCAGGGGCGGACTCTCCTCTGGGGCACGAAATTCCCAGGTTATCGGGAGTCTCCAAGGTGGCAGGACAATGGAAGCGACCCCTATTGGCATAAGGGCCTCGCCTGCTTTGATGCCGGCTGGACCGCCGCTGAAGGCGATTGCGGCTTCCCCGGAGACCCCAACCCATGAAAAAGGAGCTTTCGCCGGCGGCCGTTATTTCGATCGTCGCGGTCGCCCTCATCTTGGTAGGGACGATAGGATTCGCGTTCGTCAACAAGACTTTATCGGGTGGCGTGAACGACAAAGAAAACGAACGCCGAGACGCCGAAATCGCAAAGGCGCACTACAGCCGCTACGCCAACTCGACGGGCGGGGACTCGCCTTCTTCGGGGCCTCCGGTTAGCGGGGAAGGCGAGGCGCAAGCGAGGAACCCGGGCGGAAATCCTAAGTAAACTTTGTAGGCCAGGAGTTTCCTCGGCCGACGACTCATTCTGGTTTATTTTTCGATCTAAAGGAGATCATTCATGGAACAACTTAGAACTTTATTCATCGTTGGAGGGATTGTTTCATTCGCCGGTTCCTCGCTAGCCCAAATTGTCGTCGATGGCACTGCCGAAGCCAATTATGGGGCCCCGCTTTCCATCCAAAACACGCAGACCGGATTTGGAGACTCGAACCTAGGCCAAATCGACTTCGCCAATGGCTCCGAATTGGACCAGGGATTTGGTTACATGGACGCTTCCAATCTATACCTCGTGTTCGCGGGGAATTTAGAGTCGAATTTCAATAAGCTCGACATCTTTGTCGATAGCAAGTCGGGTGGCCAGAACCGCCTGCGCGGCGATAATCCGAACGTGGATTTCAACGGACTCAACCGGATGGGCGACGATGGCAGTGGCAATGGCTTGAAGTTCGATTCGGGCTTCGAGGCGGACTACTACCTCACGATGGGAGGCGGGAATAGCCCCTATCAGCTTTTTGCCAACTACGCAGAGCTGCGCAATGGCGGAGTCGGACGGTACCTTGGCCAAGGAGGGGCGGGGACGAACGGAACTCTCACCGGCGGCGATAATCCAGACAATATCCTCTGCACGATCAACAACAGCAATGTTGCAGGCGTGACGGGTGGCAATGGAGTGTCGAGTGGAGCGGGAGTGTTTACCGGAGTCGAGTGGCGCATTTCACTTGCCGCTCTCGGAAATCCCACCGGGCCAATCAACATTTCGGCGTTCATCAACGGCGGAGGCCACGATTTTGTCTCCAACCAAGTCCTTGCCGGAATTGGCGGCGGTAATAATCTGGGTGAGCCAAGAAATGTCGATTTTAGCGGCATCGCCGGGAACCAGTACTTCACGGTAGCGCCAGTTCCCGAGCCGGCAACACTCGCCGCTTTGGCCCTGGGCTTGGGCGCATTGCTGCTGAAGCGTCGGAGGATTTGAATTGATCACGGAGGACGGAATTCATTCCGCCTCCGGGTTTCAGGGGTTCAGCTCTGGGGCCGACTAAATTCCGCGCGCGTGAGGAAGCGCGGTGACGGCTCGGCATCGTATTTTCGAGCGGAGCGGCGCTTTCGGCGAATGCGCCCTACCGAAACCCACCTGAGTTCTGGCCCTTCCTTTATTGGCCC
>JBBREX010000229.1:0-4011 GCA_038225245.1 Fimbriimonadales bacterium
AGTCTTTCCGAGTAAAAGGAGTTTACAGACCTAAATCCGTCATCCTCCACGCGGCGTCGCTGCATCAGGGTTTCCCCCATTGTGCAAGATTCCCAACTGCTGCCACCCGTAGGTGTGTGGGCCGTGTCTCAGTCCCACTCGGGGGGATCATCCTCTCAGACCCCCTACCCGTCGTCGCCTTGGTGGGCCGTTACCCCGCCAACAAGCTGATAGGCCATAAGCCGCTCCTGAAGCGAAAAACCATTTAATTCTCTCCTGATGCCAGGTGAGAGCCACATCCGGTATTACTCGGGGTTTCCCCCGGCTATCCCAGTCTTCAGGGCACGTTGCTTATGTATTACTCCGCCGTTCGCCACTAGGCATTGCTGCCTCGTTCGACTTGCATGTTTTAGGCACGCCGCCAGCGTTCGTCCTGAGCCATGATCAAACTCTCCGAAGAAAGTGTTACCTATCCCGATTGCTCGGGTTTTGGTTTCATGGTATTCGAGCTGGCTTCCGGTCTACCGCTCGTTCGAGCGCAAAAACCGGATTCCGTTCCCCGGCCGCAAAACCAGGGATTTGTTTTTGTTAAAATTGTTACACGCGTCTATTCAACTTTCAAGATGCACGCCTCCAAGAGAGGCAAACGATATTATAGGCACGAAGATCGGGCAATGTCAACCCCTGTTGCCATTTTTCCGGAAAAAGAAGACCTTTCCCCATTCTTCACGTCACGGATAGGGCGCTTTCGCCGAAAGCTCCCTACCAGAACCCTTTCTCCAACAACCGCTCGCTTACCGTTGAAATTCGCCCGGGCGATAACTTTTTTGTCCGCGGGAGCACGGGTTGCAAAGGCCCGTTCCTAAGGTTGTTATACTTGCCAAGATGGCAAGCAGAGTGACTTTCATCATCTAGAGTGACCTCCTTTGGTTCTCTGCGCGGTTTCAGAAGAATTCGTCTTCCAACCGATGTCGGACCACATCCCCTTCAGATATCTCTTCACCAAGTTTCCATCTAGGCAGATTCCGAAAACAAAGTGCCGAGCCATTGGTGAAAAAAGGGTCCCCGGCGGATTGTGATTTGGATCGAAGAATAAAACGGAATGCTCACGGTTTACGAGGCTAGCCTTTTCCCATAATGAGGTTGCCTCAATTAGATGTGAATTCCCGCTATGAATGCCAATGGGCGCATATCCATAGGGGAAACCGGGCCGGCCTACAAGCTCGTTTGGGGTCCTAGGACAGATGTACTTATCGTTCATGTCGAGCTTGAAATCGGCCGTTAGTGGCCACGCAGGCAGGCCCATTTTCTCAGTGTCGCCGTAAACTCCATCCGACCCCCAATCGGCCTGATAAAGTTTGATGGCGTGGTGGAGCTTCCGAAGATTTGCAATGCAACCGCCGATGTCGTCCGGTTCAATAAACTTGTCGGCCCGCGGCTTCTCTTTACTCATCCATACAATGAGTACGGTCGCTAGCATCGCTAGCATGAGCCCAGGAAGCACGATGGTTCTGAAGCTTGCTGCTCGGTTCAACGAATCGCTCCTTTAGCGGGATCGCAATGGCAAAACGCGTCGAATCCGTCGGGCGCTTTTTGCATCCCCAGAAGACGCCGCCTACCATCGAGCAAGTAAGCGCGCGGATACCACATCGCGTTAGGCGATCTGATAAGAATGTTCTTCGAATCCGCGATAACCCTGAAATTTCCAGCCCGTTGAAGAGCCGCTTTGGGAAGAGACTCCTCCTCGCCCCCGTACGCGACGACCACTAGGGAATAGCCCTCCCCTCTAATTTTCTCAACGCTGATATGTTTTGCGCTGCATTCGGAGCACGTGCCGCCATAAATAAGTAGGAGCGGACCAGAAGCATGATCCACTTGCAAGGATCGGCCAAGTGCGTCAATTCTAGGAAGCAAAATAGTGGTCCCGATCTTGGGATCTTGCCCAGGGTCGAATCGGGCCATTAAGTCGTTTTCACGGGACTGACGTAAGCGCTGCTGGATCCTGCTTGTGGACAGCACCAAGGAGGTGGCGGCCAACGAAACCGCGACTATCCATACAATGGCAAGGTAATTCCTCACAACCAGAGCGGACTTAATTATTTCACTAAACTTGCGGTCGAATACTATAATGTCAACCCACCCGCCATTTTTCCGCAAAAAAAAGACCTTTCCTCATTCTTCACGCCACGGATAGGGCACTTTCGGCGAAAGCGCATGATCAAAACTTTCTCACTTACCTTAGCGAACGGAAAGGATACTAGCCTTCGCTCAACAACTCAAAGTGACCCTGTCCAAGGGCCGTCGATACCCGGCCGGACTGGCCAGGCATTGGAAGCGGGCGGCCGTCGACGGGCAGGACTGCTCCGAGGATAAATGCGTTCTTCCGTAAGCTTAATCGAAATCTACCCGGCTGCCGCCGTCATTCCGAAGTAATCTAAGAAGCTGAGGCAGGAACGAATGAAAAACATATGGCGGTTGGCGGTTGTCGGTTTCGGTTTGGTGTGGGCGGTGGGGACGATATCAGGGTGCTCAAAGGAAGCGGATACAGTCACTACGCCTGAGTCAAAGAGCGGGGAACATAAGAAGCTGACCATAGGTTTTTCGCAGATTGGAGCGGAAAGCGCTTGGCGTACGGCGGAGACCGAGTCGATACGCTCGGAGGCAACGAAACGCGGACTGGATCTCAAGTTTGCCGATGCCCAGCAAAAGCAGGAAAACCAAATTAAAGCGGTTCGCAACTTTATCGCGCAAAGGGTTGACGGAATCATTCTCGCTCCGGTGGTCGAGACCGGGTGGGAACCGGTGCTAAAAGAAGCTAAGGATGCCCATATTCCGGTGGTATTGGTCGATCGGGGAGTGAAGGTTAGCGACGACACGCTCTACACGACCCTGATTGCTTCGGACTTTGTGGAGGAGGGGCGCCGCGCGGCTGAGAAGCTGATTGCCATCGTTTCTGAAAAGAAAAAGGCGATCGGCGGTTCGCCATTCAATATCGCGCAAATCGAGGGCACCCCCGGAGCTGCCCCCGCGATCGATCGCAAGAAGGGTTTTGAAGAAGTCATAAGTAAGAATGCGGCGTTCAAGATCATACTTTCGCAAACTGGCGAGTTCACACGGACTAAAGGCAAAGAGGTCATGGAGGCGTTTCTCAAAGCCAACAGGTCGATCGATGCGGTGTATGCGCACAACGACGACATGGCCTTGGGCGCCATTCAAGCGATCGAGGAAGCCGGGCGCAAGCCTGGGACTGATATCGTCATCGTGTCCATCGATGGGGTCAAAGGAGCGTTCGAGGCGATGGTCGCGGGCAAGCTGAATAGCACGGTTGAATGCAACCCGTTACTTGGACCGGCGGCGTTCGATGCCATCGAGCAAGCAGTTGCGGGGAAGACCTTGCCTAAGAAGTCCATCGTCAAAGATGAGATTTTCGACCAATCCGTGGCGGCCAAGGTCATGCCGACGAGGAAATATTGATGCTCACGGGGCTTCTGATCCCATTCGTTTTATGGAAGGGAACGCTGATCGGGGGGAATGATTACTATCAAGGGAATCGAGCCCCCTTGGCCAGGGCTGCTTTTCGCAAGCTCCCGGTGGGCACGATTCGTCCTGAAGGGTGGCTCAGAACACAGCTCGAGCTGGAAGGGAATGGGTTTGTGGGCCACCTGACGGAAATCAGCGCCTATCTCAAAAAAGAAGCCAATGCCTGGCTCAGCACCAACGGAGATGGCGAGCACGGATGGGAAGAAGTTCCGTACTGGCTTAAAGGGTTTGGAGATTTAGGTTACATTCTCCGCGACCGTCGCATCATGGACGAATCGAAGTTTTGGATCGACCATGTGCTGGCAGGGCAGAGAGAAGATGGTTGGCTTGGTCCGCGGTCGAACTTGGTCGCCAATAACGGCAAGCCCGACATGTGGCCGAACATGCCGATGCTCAACGCGCTGCAATCGTGGTACGAGTTTTCGGGAGACAAGCGGGTCTTGCAAGCCATGAGCCGCTACTTCAAATGGCAACTCGCTTTGCCCGAATCCT
>JBBREX010000230.1:0-3861 GCA_038225245.1 Fimbriimonadales bacterium
TAGGGCGGTTCCGATATGGATCGGGCTGTTCGTGTATGGGGGGCCATCGTGGAGGACAAAAGTAGGGGCCTCTTTTCTTTCCTCTTGCAATATGTGATAGATGCTCGCTTCATCCCAGCGTTGCTGAAGAGCTGGCTCACGAAGACCCAAATCCGCCTTCATAGGGATGGTGAAGTCGGCATCCGGTAAATTTAGCGTGCTCTTGAGATCCATGAGGCTGAATGAGTTTACCAGTCGCAGTTCTTGGCCCCGAGGACTTCCATGCCAAAATAGAGTCTATGGCCGGGCATTCCAAATGGAAGAATATCCGCATCCGTAAGGGCAAGCAAGACGCCCTGCGTGGAAAGCTGTTCACCAAGCTCAGCAGGGAAATCATTATCGCAGCGAAAGGGGGCGGTGACCCCGAAACCAATAGTCGTTTGAGGGTTGCCATCGATAAGGCAAAGGAGAGTTCCTTGCCTGCCGACAACATCAAGCGTGCCGTTCAGCGTGGGACCGGAGAGGTCGAAGGTGCGGATTACGACGAAGTTGTTTACGAGGGTTATGGACCCGGCGGATCGGCGGTTATGGTGGAGGTATTCACGGAAAATCGCAATAGAACGGTCGCCGAATTGAGGCACGCGTTTACTAAGTGTGGTGGCAATCTTAGCGAAAACGGCTCTGTGAGCTGGCAGTTCAAGCATCTTGGACAAATACTAGTGCCCAGGAGCGAACGCGATGAGGATGAATTGACGATGGTGGCTTTGGAAGCGGGGGCGGAAGATGTGTCGAGCGACGAGGAATACATCACGATCTATACGGCTATCGAAGATTTACACAAAACAAACGATTGCTTAGAAAAGTCGGGAGTGCATGCGGAAGATGTCGGACTGGTAAGAATTCCCACCAACATGGCGGATCCGGGCGAGGACGATCTCCGAAAGCTTATCAAGTTGCTGGACATGCTTGAAGACCTCGACGATGTGAAAGAAACCTTTGTCAACGTCGACATTCCGGAAGAAATGCTACAGGAATCTTGAGCGCCACTATCGTTCCAGAAAGTTTTACAGAACGGCCTACCAATGGGACTCGGATCCCGTGGATTACGCTTACCTTTATCAGTGTCAACCTCCTCGTGGCATTCCTGCTTTTATGGCACCCGACATGGATCGAGCAATATGCATTCCGGGCCGCTGCTCCCAAGTTGCAAAACGCT
Source organism: Fimbriimonadales bacterium (assembly GCA_038225245.1). Lineage (GTDB taxonomy): Bacteria > Armatimonadota > Fimbriimonadia > Fimbriimonadales > Fimbriimonadaceae > JBBREX01. The sequence goes on from JBBREX010000230.1 coordinate 1,196, forward strand.
ATCACAAGCTTGTTCCTGCACTTGAACATCCTGCATTTGCTCGGTAATATGATCTTTCTTGCCGCGGTGGGCCCTTCCGTCGAAGGGGCAGTGGGATGGTTGCGGTTCTTCGCGCTCTATCTTGTCGGAGGAATAGCCGGGGCTTATGTCCATGCGCTGTTTTTGAGGAGCGCGGGGAATACGGAGCCGCTGATTGGGGCAAGCGCGTCGGTTGCCGCATGTGTCGGGTATTCCAGTGTCCGATACATGGCGGTGCGGGTTCCGATGTTCCCGAGGGTGTCGGTTACCGTTGGTGCGGTGGCGGCAATTTGGCTTGGTCTGCAGATTCTCGGCACATTCATTCGACTGGGCGATCCAGGCGGGGGCGTTTCCTTTTGGTCGCATATCGGCGGATTTCTAGTCGGCCTTCTGGCTAGTTTGGTGTTCCGCGCCCCAGACCACGCGGGCGTGGAGAAAGGAAGAGAGACTTCCGCTAGACTAGAAGAACGCGGTCCGGCCGCATCTCTGGCGGCGGCAGATGCTTTCTTGCAACGATATCCGACAGACGCGAGAGCGATGCAAGAAAAACTTGACGCACTCCGGGCATTGGGCGACCGCCATGCAGAAATTTCGTTTTTGCTCGTTTCTGCCGGAAACGCTTCCGATACTCAGGTGCGCTGGATCTTGGGAGAACTAAAGCAACTGAATGCCCTGAATAGCCTGGAAGCTGGACAGCGAATGATCATGGCATCCAGATTCGAGAAAACAGACTTGGAACTTGCGCGCGCGCTAATCCAAACGGTGGCCTTCGATCCTGTGCCAAATGCGTACCAACCGGACGCTCTGCTGACACTGGCAAAGCTTTACGAGGTAGATCGACCGGAAAAAGCCAAAGAGCTGTTGGCCGTGCTCCAGAATCGCTTCCCCATGCACCAAGCAGCGGAAATCGCCCGAACAAGGAAAGAAACGAAGTGAGGAACTGGTGGCGGGGAGTTCGGCCAGGGCTGCTTGCCATCCCAATTTACTACATTGCTCGGCTCATCGGAACGACCCTCCGCTTGAAGACCTCTGGCTTCGAAATAATCCGTGATCTCTCCGGCGGCAAGATTCTTGCCGGATGGCATGGGCGAACCTTTATCGCTACCCGCTTGCTCAGAAACCTCGGGGTTTGGACGATCATCAGCCACTCGCGCGATGGAGAGATGCAAAACCGGATCTTTACTAAATTTGGATTTCGAACGATCCGAGGCAGCAGCGGGCGGGGAGGCGTAAGGGCCGCGGTGGAAGCGATCAGGGTTTTGCGATCCGGCGCTACCATGGCGTTCACCCCCGATGGACCTCGCGGGCCTAGCGGAATCGTTCAGGAAGGGATCATGCTGATGGCTCAAAAGTCGGGGGCCGCACTCATCCCCGTCGGCGTCTCGGCAAATCCTCGATGGCTGGTGAAATCCTGGGATCGATACATGGTCCCAAAACCATTTGCAAAGGCAATCATGATTTTTGGCGATCCCATCTTTGTCGCCGCAAACGCAGACGAAGATGAACTGGAGCAGGCACGGTTGAGATTGCAACGCGAGATCCACCGCTTGGAGGCCGAGGCCGAGAAAGCAGTTGGACATCCAACCACAACGGCAGTACACTCGCGCCCTCTGGAAGCAACCGATGAGAATGGACTCAACCCTTAAACTCATCGACACCCATTGCCACCTGAACGACGTGGAAGCTTTTCCCAATCCGGAGGAAGTGCTTGCCAGGGCTATTCAATCCGGGGTGGATCGCCTGATCGTCGTCGGAGTGGATGAAGAGACCAGCGTCAAGGCGGTCGAGTTAGCGGATGATCACGCCAATGTATTCGCCGCCGTAGGCTGGCATCCCAATTACGCCTCGAAGTATTCGACGAAGAAACTCCAAGTTCTCGAGCCGCTCCTCCAGCATCCGAAGACCGTCGCATTGGGTGAAATTGGGCTGGATTTTCATTGGGACTTCGCAACCCTCGAGCAACAGGAGGCATGTCTGCGCGACCAGATCGAACTGAGCCGAGAGCTTAACAAGCCGCTCATTTTTCATTGCCGCGAAGCGCACGATGCGCTGCTCGCCATCCTCGAACGGCAACAGTTGGAGCGATTCGTGCTTCATTGTTTCGCCGGCACAAATGCCGACGCCGCGCGCGCCGTCGCCTTGGGAGCTTATTTCGGAGTCGATGGGCCGATCACCTACAAGAAAGCGGACGAATTGCGAGAAATTATCAAGGAGTTGCCGCGGGACCGAATCGTTATCGAAACAGATAGCCCGTGGCTGGCGCCTCATCCCTTCCGTGGAAAAACCAATGAGCCAGCAAATCTAGTCTTAGTGAATCGAGCGCTGGCAGGTTGTTTGGAGATTGAAGAAAGTGATTCAGCGGCCCTCACCACCGGCAATGCAGAAAGGCTCTTTTGGGCAAGCGATTAGCCGTCGCCGCCGGTAGTTACACCGCCTGCTCCGCCGCTGCCACCATCATCGGGAGGCGCTTCCCCCTTGCCCGAAGCAGGCTCAGGAGCGGGCGCATCCGGATTAATCTTCTTATGCCTCTTTCGGTGGTGTCGGACGGGCTTTTTCATTGATTCAAACCTAGAGACGCGTCGGCCGGTGGAGCTCACGGTTACATCCACTTCAGGCTCGGCGTAATGATGGTCGCCCGATATCGTGTC
>JBBREX010000231.1:0-3850 GCA_038225245.1 Fimbriimonadales bacterium
TTTTGTCCGGGATGATGCGTGATTGGGTCCAAGACATTCCCTACGACCTCGTCGATACCTATAATGTTCTTCCCAAGGAGCTCGAGATCTAATGTATATGATCTTGATCGGAGGCGGCAACGTGGGCATCCAACTGGCGAAGCGGCTCATTGGAAGAGGGCACGAAGTACTTCTCCTCGAAAAGGACCCTCGTCAAGCGCAGCGCCTGGCATCGGTCATCGGCGAAGAGAGCGTCCTTCTTGGAGACGGCTGTGAGGTCAGCATTCAAAAGGAAGCAGGATTTGGCAGAGCGGATGTTGTCGTTGCGGTGACCGGAGAAGATGAGGACAATCTGGTCGTGTGCCAGATGGCCAAGGTTATGTGGGACGTTGACCGAGTGCTCGCTCGCGTGAACGACCCAAGCCATGAGGAGATCTTCAAGGAGATTGGGATCGATGAAACCGTGAGCGCCACCGGGATTATCTTCTCCTTGCTCGAGCAGCAAATCACCCCCGATGAGCTCATTCCAGTAGGCGCACTCGAAAAAGGCAACCTGGAGGTCGTCGAGACCAACCTTAGTTCTCGCTCACCGGTGACGGGGAAGCGGGTGCGGGAGCTGGTGTTGCCGACCCAGACGAATATCATCTGGCTGATTCGCGCCGGGCAAGGGCTGCCCGTGGAGGGCGAAACGGAGCTTCTCCAGGGCGACACGGTGGTTGCAGTCGTTCCTCGTGACAGCGCCCACGATCTGAGGGCCCTTCTCTCCCCCGCCCGGCCATGACCACCCTCTGGGTTGGCCCGAGCGGCTCTGTTTCCTTTGGCCATACAGCCAACTTGAATTAGAGGCTCTGCGCGGAAAAGGTGTCTCCTTGATCGATGTCGCCTGTATCCCAGCCCTTTCGGAACCACCGCACGCGTTGAGCCGAAGTCCCGTGAGTGAACGAGTCAGGAACCACGTATCCCCGAGATTGCTTTTGCAGTCGATCATCACCAATCGCGGATGCCGCCGTCAAGGCTTCTTCGATATCTTGTTGATCTAGGTGAAGCTCCTTCGCGTAATGCGCCCAAACGCCGGCGAAGAAATCGGCCTGCAACTCCAGTCGAACCGAAAGACGATTAACTTCACGCTTATCGGCGTTCGCTTGCAAATTACGTACGCGATCGGAAATGCCGAGCAGCTTTTGCACATGGTGTCCGACTTCGTGAGCGATCACATAGGCTTGGGCAAAATCGCCGGGAGCGCCAAATTTCGTGCGCAGCTCATCATAAAAAGATAGATCGATATAAACCTTGTCGTCTTCCGGACAAAAGAACGGCCCAACCGCCGCATTTGCCAAGCCGCACGCTGAATCGACCTGGCCTGTAAACAAGACGAGCTTTGGGGCCACATATTTCTTTCCGCTTTTCCGGAAAAGCTCGGTCCAAACATCTTCGGTTTCTGCAAGTACCACGGAAACGAAATGCTTTCGCTCCGGATCTTGAGCGCTTGCCGGAGCGGTGGATCGCACCGGCGCACTCGTCGAAGAGCCGCCCAATATCGCGCTCGGATCGCCTCCGAGAAGCATGACGACAAGGGCGATCAGCACCGTGCCGATTCCCCCTCCCACCATTAGCCCGCGCGGGTTCATGCCCCGGACGTCTTCGACGTTACTGCTTTCTCGTTCCTCATCTAGTCTCATCTCGAAAAGAAGACGGAACTACCTCATCGAGTGTTCGATAACGTCCAAGCAGATTGAGTGGGATCATATCGCCAGGCATTATCGAAGAATCCGCAACCGGAAATTCCGGTAGCTCCAAGCCTTAACGCCGATGAGCGAAGAATCGTCCAATCCGGATAGGCGATTCCTGATGTGAAATATGGAAGTCTTTCCACCGTGCGCATGCCCTCTCGACCGGTCGCTGCGACGACCCCTACCAGTCGGTCACCTTCCGGATAAAGCCAAAGAGCGCAGAGATCGGACCCCTTCAGCTCTTTACCCGCGATCGAGATCGTGTCTCGAGTCACGTCGATTGGAGAGTGCTTCAGCAGCCTTGCCCAAGCGCCGTTCGAGTCTCGGTTTCCATATAAGATCAGATTCCGGCCCTTAAATTTGTTAACCAGAGTATCTGGAATGATGTCGACCGATCCATTTCCACGGTAGTAAAAGCTTTCCGCATCGAAACGTGCCTTGCGAGCTGACCATGCATTCTCCTCCGGTGTGCCTCGGGTGGCAACCACAAAAGCGAACCGATTAGCGAAACACATCTTGAAGGGTCCGCTGCGCAAGCTGCTCTTTTCATGGTCGAGCTTGGCCCCAGGGTCTTGGATCCAACTTCCGTGGGTCTGCCGGTAAAGAGATGGCGATATCATAGGTCTTATCTGTATTCCGTCGATTAGCCATGCTTCAGTTGTGGGTAGCGTTTGAGCGGGAACACGCAACGTAGCAATGTTTGTGGTGGCGATATTCCACCGGCCGCCAACCTTCGAGAGCATGAGCCCGCTGGGTTTCAATACTTCTACTTGTTGCTCGACGGTAAATCCGCGACACGATCCAGAGACGGCAGGATTCATCGTAGTGAATTCGAAGGGCTGCAAGCTCCCTGGCAGCCGAGCATTTTTGAACATTTCAAACATCGGCGGCCAATCCACGCATGGACTTCCCCACCAGTGCCCGGCTCCTGGCTCCTCGTGATATGAAAACTTGGCGCCGATCTTCGCCAGAGCGTCGCGCATGGTCCGCGCTTGTTCGACCGGCACATTGTCATCTTTATCTCCATGAAGAATGTATACATCCTGCATGAGCGCATTTCCCACCAAGTTGAGCGTGTCTCCAGGGCTCATAGCGCGAAGGAGCATTTGCTCGATCGGCACCGTCGTGGTTGGACGGTAGCCGCCCGCATAAGACCAGAAGCTCACCCATCCCGCGCTCGGTCCAATCGAAGCAAACTCCCCGGGATGCGTTAGGCCGACTTGCCAAGTGCCGTGTCCACCCATCGAGTGGCCCGTCAAATGAATTCGCCGGGGATCGTGGGCAATGGTCTCTTCCGCGACTTCCAGAACCTCCATCGCATCTAGGCGGCCGATGTCTTCCCAATCGAACCCGTACGGGCGGCGATTGGTCGGCGCCACGAGCGTGCACCAGTCTTTGCTTCCATAAGCCTCCGCCTGTCCCAATGCCTCGACCGACGCGCCGTGCAGAGTTTCGATTAGCGCATTGCCATTAGAAGGCTTTTGGGCAGGATTCACTGCGTAATATTGTATGCTCCCGTCGATGTGGCTTCTAAAGGTTCGTTTATGGATTTGATAAGGTTTTCTTATCCGCACCTTTATCGATTGCTCATCGAGCAATTTCAAACCCGATTTTTCATACAGCCTTAAGGTGAGAGCCTCTTTCTTGGTCGGCAAAAATCTGAACGAGCACTTCTTTAAAGTCAAACCCTGGTCTACCGCAACCGGCGTCCGAACTTCCGTTCCGTTTTCGAACCTTGCTCCCAAAACCAACTCAACCGGTGCAGTTCGACAGTTGATCACCGGCACAGCGGCAAGGAGGGGACCTGATTCGCCCTCGACCACATCAGGCAGGGTGATGTCCTGCATGTTGAGAATGACTGGGCTGCGAGGTTGCTCCAGCCTTGCTTTCAGGCGGCCACGGCTGCAAGCAAACAAAAAACCGTTTGCCCCCTTCCGCATTGAAAAAGGTAATTGCAGATATCCATAGCTATACGGATCACCCGCTCTCGGTTCGCCATTAATATATACCATGCTGGCTCCCTCCGCGACCAGAAGCATGGGCCTATCCTCGCTGGAAGCCAACGGCGCGAAAACGTAGCCTCCTTCGAGTGGCTGTCCCTCGAAAACGCCGTCCTTATTGGCCGCGAGATTCGACCAAGT
>JBBREX010000232.1:0-3779 GCA_038225245.1 Fimbriimonadales bacterium
CCGTACCAATCGGCGTGGTGGGAGAGATCTTGATCGGAGGCGACGGTCTTGCGCGAGGCTACCTGAACCGCCCGGAGATGACCGAGGAGAAGTTCATTCCCGATACCTTCCGGCCGGGGACAGGCCGGCGTCTCTACCGCACCGGCGACATGGCGCGCTGGCGAGCCGACGGCAACCTCGAGTTCATCGGCCGTGGCGACGACCAGGTTAAGATCCGCGGCTTCCGCGTTGAGATCGGCGAAGTCGTCTCGCACATCACGTCGCACGATGCCATCCAGGAAGCCTGCGTGCTGGTCGACCAGGACCCGAGGCGCGCCACCAAGCGGCTGATTGCCTACGTCGTTGCGTCCGGCGGCACAAAGCCGACGTCCGAAGAGCTCCGCGCCTACCTCGACGCCCGCGTGCCGGACTATATGATTCCGACCGCCTTCGTGATGATGGACTCGCTTCCGTTGACCGCGAACGGCAAAGTAGACAAGCGCGCCCTGCCTGCCCCAAGCGAAGTGGAAAGCGATAGCTCACATGAGTATGTAGCCCCGCGCACACCCGTTGAAGAGAGCCTGGCCGAAATCTGGGCCGAAGTCCTTAAGGTTGAGCGCGTGGGCGTCCACGACAACTTCTTCGAGCTTGGCGGCCAGTCGCTCCTCGCGGTGCTGCTCCTCTCACGAATACAGACATCATTCGAGAAGACCTACTCGCCCGCCATCTTGTTCGAAGTGCCCACCGTCGCCCAGATGGCCACCATGATCATGGGCGAACCGACGACGCTGCCGTGTCTGGTCAAGGTACAGCCCAACGGAACCAAGCCGCCTTTGTTCTTCGTGCATGCCTTCCCACAGACCACCTGGAGCGTTTGCATGCACGGCTACCGTCTGCTGTCCAACGAGATGGGAAACGATCAGCCTTTCTTCAGTCTCCAGCCCAGAGGGCTCGACGGAAGCGAACCGCCCATCGAGTCCTTCGAGGAGATGGCCGCCGACTACATCCGGCAGATACAAACCGTGCAGAAGCACGGACCGTACCACCTTGGAGGATTCTGCCAGGGCGGAGTCATCGCCTTCGAAATGGCGCAGCAGCTCGTGGCAGCCGGAGAGACGGTCGCATTCCTTGGACTTCTCGATACATTTTTGCCAAGGCGCGCATATGTGAACCCGAACGACGGCAGCGGAGACCGATCCCGCATTTCCATCATGGTCCAGCGGGCGGATATGCATTTGGGCAGCCTCCTAATCCGGAAGCGCGGCGAGCGCCTTAGCCTGTTGATGCGTAAGAGCAAGGAAAAGGTGCGGGCACTGACCGCGCGCTTCGTGTCGCGATTCGGCGTTCAAGTGGGTCCCGGCCTGCCGACCTCCGCGATTCACGTTCGCGAAGTCGGAAGAAAGGCCATCGGACAATATTGGCCTAAGAGTTATCCAGGACGTATATGGTCGTTCTTATCTCACGACATGGCGGTCCGTACACCTCGCGATGGGCGTCTTGCATGGAGCATTCTTGCCGAGGACGGCCTCGAAGTTCATTTCGTGCCAGGCGATCACCTCTCCTTGATGCAAGATGAAGGCATCACGGGTCTTGCCCCGGCCCTCGCCCATTGTCTTAGCAGAATCTGTAAACCAACTAACAGCGTTGTTTAGGTCGGCAGCGTCTCGGCCTCTTGTCTAACCACTTCTCGGTTTGAGACATATGACGGGAATAGCCTATCGCGCAACGCAAGCGAAGGCTTTTCGACGAGTCTGTTCATGATCACGCCCATCGCAATCGCCAGGCACACATAAATGGTTTCCACGGCGAGAAATCGAAGCGACGGTGAAAGGTGGGCAAAGAGCCCCTTGTGCCGAACTAGATATCCGAGGGGTTCCTTGCCTATGTCGATGTGCCACAAATAGATCGAGTAGCTGTAGAATCCGATGAACGCCAGCACTCGCGAAAATCCGCTGCTAATGAATTTGCCGAGGATTCCCACGTTCGGTTTGGCATAGATAAACGCGAGTAGCAAGCAGGAGTATCCCAGGGCCAACATCGTGAAGCCCCACTCAGTGACCCACGCAGTCGCCCGCAGGGAACCGAAGAAAAGCGGTCCGACGAGAACCAGGGCGGCCAGCAGTAGCGCCCCCGTGCGCTTTCCAACCTTTTCCAGCAGTTCCGGGCGAATGTGGAAGAAGTAGGCCAGAGTGACACCGCAGAACAGGCTGTCGATACGCAAATGCGTTGGGAACAGCGACTTATCCAGAATCCATCCTGGCTGGTGTCGCACGAAGATCCGCATCGCAAGACAGGCAGCCAACAGAAAAACGCCAATCCACGGGATCGCCCCAAGTCCTCTTAAGTCCTTCCCCCGGGTCGTCAAAATCAGCAGCACAAAAGGTAAGAGCAGATAGAAGTGCTCCTCCACCGCCAAACTCCAAATATGAAGACGCGGGCTGACCAAATAGTTCTGCAGGTGGAAGAATGCCGGGAGGATCGACGCGAGACTCGGGATGACGTTCCTGTCGAACATGTAAAAGTCGAGGTTAAGCGCCTTAATCGCCGTGATCACGCAGAGCAGTAGAAGATACCCAGGCCAGATCTTAAAGGCTCGTCTAATCAGGAAGCGCTTCACGTCGATAGACTGGCGATGCTTCATTTCCGTGAACAGCAGGCCTCCAATCAAGAATCCGCTGAGCACGAAAAAGAGATCGACACCGGACCATCCGAGCGTATACAGCTTAAAGTCGACGACACTAAAAATACCTGTGGACTTGGGATAGATAATGTGGTGACGGAAGATGACGAGCATAATCGCAAAGCCGCGCAGAATATCAAGCTGGACCATTCGCCCACTGTCCCCTCGGCCCGTCGATGCCGGACGTAGGAGGCCGGATTCGTCTTCCTTTTCAATAGCCAGTTCCTTGCTCAAACTTCCCTCTCAATCTCAACCTACACGGGTGAATCCGCGGCCATCTATCTGCGCTTGGTGACTTCAACAGGCTTACGCCTGGTTTCCTTGAGGCTAACACGGTTCGACGCCGGTGTCGACGCAAAGGCCGGAATATCCCGAATGGGTTTACCGGGTTCGGCTAGCAATGCCGCCAAAAGCTTCTCAAAACGTTCCGCCCAACGACGAACCGTGGTCACGTCAAACAGATCCGTGCTGTACTCGATATAACCGGAAAATCCGTTGTAAGCGGAAAGCTCCATCGCGAGATCGAAGCGTGAAATGAGATGATCGACTTCTTTCCATTCGAGCGACAGACCGTCCAATTCGAGAAGCGGAGGTTCTATCGTTTGCACTCTGAAGTTGACCTGGAACAGCGGGTTTCGGCTCGGATCTCGCGGCGGCTTTACGGTTTCCACCAGCTTTTCAAACGACATTTCCTGATGCGCATACGCGCCGACGCAAGTTTCCTTGGCTCGCCGCAAAACCTCTCGAAATGTGGGGTTTCCGTCAAGCTTGGTCCGAAGAGCGAGCGTGTTCGCAAAGAACCCGATCAACGGCTCGGTCTCCGTGTGCAGCCGACCGGCAATCGTCGAGCCGACAACGATATCGTACTGCCCGGTAATGGAATAGAGGTGGGTTTGATAAGCGGCCAGCAAGACCATGAACAGCGTGGCGCCTTCTTCTCGTCCGATCGCCTCGGCGGCCTTAGCAAGATCGTCGGGCAGTGTAAAGAACTGCTTCGCACCATGGAAGTGTTGCGCGGCCGGTCGTGGGTGATCCGTTGGAAGGCTAATCTCCGGCGGTGCGCCCTGAAGCTGTTTCTTCCAATAAGAGGCCTGCCGGTCGTAAATTGCGCCCTGAAACC
>JBBREX010000233.1:0-3752 GCA_038225245.1 Fimbriimonadales bacterium
CGTCCCACCACTGGAGCTGCCGCAAGCTGACTTCCGCGATACGGGATACGTCGCTGCTGCTGAAAGTCCGGCTCTGGATTTCTGTATCAGGACGTGATTTCTTTGTTTTGAACATGTTGCCCCGTTTCCGTTTGGAATAAATATGCGGCCATAGAAATTGTACTTAACCTGTGGGGGAAGTCAATAGGCAAAGTTGAAGAAGATGACAATTGCTCAACCGCCGCCCACAAACTGCACGATCTCCAGCTTCGCTCCAGCCCCGATTGAGCTATCCACCCAATCCTGCTTTTTCACGATCGTGCCGTTCACTTCCACAGCTACCCGGTCCGGCAAAATATCTAAAAAGGCCAACAACCCGGCCAAGGTGATTTCGCCCGGCACGAACCGGCTCACTCCATTCACGACAATTTGAATCTCTTTTGTTTTAGCGGTTTGCATCGAAAATCGTCTCAAGCTGTTTGACAGCTTGTTTCGACCCTTATTATAGTCAAATTGTAAGGCTTCTCCTTTCAAGGTACCCAGTCACCGCACCCATGCCCACTTCTTACGCCGAGACCTACTTCCCTGTTTTGGTTCAGCTTGTCATCGCAATTGCCATCGCGGCCGGGCTGATCGGAGTCTCGTTCTTACTGGGGAAAAAGGTGAAAGACAAGGTGAAGGAATCCCCCTATGAGTGCGGCATCGCTCCCACCGGTTCGGCGCGAGACCGTTTCAGCGTAAAATTTTATCTTGTCGCGATCGTCTTTATCCTTTTCGATATCGAAGCGGTGTTCTTGTATCCGTGGGCGGTGGTATATCGTCAGCTGAAGATATTTGGCTTTTTCGAGATGCTGCTGTTTATCGTGCTGGTTCTCGTTGGATTTTTCTACGTCTGGAAGAAGGGCGCTCTGGACTGGTCGAGTGAAGAGCTTCCGCGTTCCATAAACCCAGTTCCGAAAGCGGTCTCAAAATAGATGATTCCTGAACCCTTGAAAAACGACGCGATCGCGTTGGCAATCGAGAGCCATGAGCCAGAGGCAATCACGGGTGGCCACAATGATCTCAATGAGCCAACGCTCTTTATTGCTCGGGACCGAATTGTGCCAGTGTGCTCCTTTCTAAAAACCAGCCAGGAGTTCAATCGGCTGAGCGGCATAACGGCAGTCGACTGGACACCCGCCGCCCCGCGCTTTGAAGTGGTGTATCTTTTGCATTCGCTGGCGAAAAACATACGGATCCGGCTGAAGTGCTGGGTGCCGGAAGCCGACCCGGAGCTTGATTCCATGACAGGTGTGTGGCGCTCGGCGAACTGGTACGAGCGTGAGATCTTCGATATGTTCGGCATTGGATTTCGTAACCACCCGGATCTTCGGCGCATTCTTTTGCCGGCTGATTGGGAAGGCCATCCGTTGCGGAAAGATTATCCGGTCCACGGACACAAGTACAGTTATCAAAACGAATAGAGACGGCCGCATAGAAAAAGATCATGCAAGAACTGCTCCCACATACAGACACGATCGACATCGGTCCATCACCGGAGGATACGCGGCGTCATCGCATGACGCTGAACATGGGCCCGCAGCACCCGTCCACACATGGTGTGTTGCGCATCGTACTCGAGTTGGATGGCGAAAAGATTGTCAGCGCGGTTCCGGATATCGGCTACCTTCACACCGGCATCGAGAAAGAATGTGAAGTAAAGACCTGGTCACAGGTGGTCACGCTGACGGACCGCGTCGATTACCTGTCAAATCTCGCGAACAACCTGGTTTATGCGCTGGCAGTCGAGAAGCTGATTGGCGACATTGAGATCCCACCTAAAGCGCAGTGGATGCGCGTAATGATGGCGGAATTCTCGCGCCTCAATAGTCACCTGGTATGGCTTGGAACGCATGCCATCGACATCGGCGCAATGACTGTGTTCTTCTACTGCTTCCGGGAGCGCGAGGATATCCTGCGGATTTTCGAGATGTTCTCGGGCCAGCGCATGATGACCAGCTACATTCGTCCAGGTGGCTTGGCGCTCGAGCCACCGCGGGGCTGGCAACAGGCGGTCGGCAAGTTCATTAACAACTTTCCGAACAAGGTCGACGAGTATGACGAACTGCTCGAGAACAATCCGATCTGGCTGGATCGCACCAAAGGCGTCGGCATGGTACCGCTCGAAGACCTGCTGGACCTGGGCGTGACGGGACCTTTGATTCGCGCTGCTGGCATGAAATGGGACATCCGTAAATCGGAACCGTATTCGAGCTACGAGAAGTTCGACTTCGAGATCCCGGTGCATACCGAGAACGATGTGTACGCGCGTTACCGTATTCGTCTGGAGGAGATGCGCCAGAGCACACGCATTATCAAGCAGGCTTTGGATGGCATGCCGGAAGGGCCTTTTGTGGCCGACTCGCCGAAAATTGTACTGCCCGAGCGCGAGAAAATGAAGACGCAAATGGAGGCGTTGATCTATCATTTCAAGATCGTCACGGAAGGGTTTCGAGTGCCCGCCGGGGAAGCCTATCAAGTAATCGAATCGCCGCGCGGCGAGATTGGCTACTACATCGTGAGCAACGGCACTTCGCGACCGTATCGCGTTTTCATGCGTACTCCCAGCTTCGGGAACTTGCAGGCGCTTCCCAGTCTGCTGGAAGGCCGTTTGATTGCCGAATCGATCGCCGCTCTCGGCAGCCTGGATTTCGTTTTGGGGGACGTGGACCGCTGATGACGTTTTCGCCCGAGCTCGAAGTTAGATTCGAGAAGATGCTGGCGAGTTATCCGCAGGGGCGCACGCGCTCGGCGGTAGTTCCGATGCTTCTGTACGCGCAGGATGAAGTAGGGCACGTCTCGCATGAGCTGGTCGAAGAAATCGCACGGCGGTGCAAGTGTACGCAACTGCAGGTCGACGAAGTGGTCGGTTACTACTCGATGCTGCATCGCAAGCAGATGGGGAAGTACCACGTCCAGGTTTGCACCAACATCAGTTGTCTGCTACTAGGCGGTGAAGAATTGTTGCACCATGCCGAGCGGACGCTGGGAGTCGGACATAAGGAAGTGACGGCGGACGGTGTCTTTTCGCTCGAAGAAGTGGAGTGCATCGGCGCGTGCTCGTGGGCTCCGGCCATTCAGGTGAACTATGATTTTCATCATTTCGTGACGCCGGAGAAGCTGGATCAGTTGGTAAGCGCATTGAAGAAAGGAGGATCGCACAATGGACAATGATTCGCCGGCGACAAAACAGGATATAGCAGATCTGAGGGAACAGCTCAGGAGCGAGATGGCGACAAAGCAGGATCTCGCACATCTCACGGACCATTTGACCGAACTTGCCCGCGACATTGAGACAAGACTGCTCACCGCTTTTCATGGTTACGGCAAAGGCGTGAGTAACCGACTGCACGAGTACGAAATCAGTAAACGCACTCTGGAAGATCGGGTTGCAATCCTGGAAGATCGCGTTCTCAACATCGAAACGGGGCACGGTCCAGGACAACATTAGCCAGAATGCTCTACAACGAACCTAATCCTCTCGAAGTTAAAATCCTGAGCAAGCGTTTCACCCTGCCCAATCCGGCCGCGCTCGATACCTACCTCGCGAACGACGGTTACAAGGCTTTTCACAAAGCCATGGGCATGAGCCCGGAGGAGATTATTGCCGAGCTAAAGACTTCAGCCCTACGAGGACGCGGCGGCGCAGGCTTCCCGACTGGGATGAAGTGGAGCTTCGTTCCCCGTAATTCGCCCAAGCCGAAGTACATTATCGTGAACGCGGATGAGAGCGA
>JBBREX010000234.1:0-3742 GCA_038225245.1 Fimbriimonadales bacterium
TCTATGTCCGGGATTTTCGGCCACCACCGACTCATGGCGGAACTCATCTTTAAACCTATCGCGGACCAGATTGAATCGGGCACATACCTGGTTTATGATGCTGCCTGTGGAACGGGGGGCATGCTCACTGTTGCTGAAGACACTGTGTCATAACGTACGTACTGTTGTAGCTGTCTGAGTCTTAACAAGACACCAGGGCTTTTTCTCGAGGACGATGAAGGCGCAGTCTGCTTGTACGGCTTTTTTGCGCCTGTCCTCCAATAAGAAGACGGACAGGGATGGGGCAAAGATGTTTCTTTCTTCGCAATTTGTCGCCAAAGTTTCTCGACGTTCTACAACCTTCGCGAAGCTACTGGCATGAGCGAGCCGCGCTATATAGACTTCTGAGCCGCAGAGCCCGAGTCTAATTTGTCGTTGCTATCCGACTCCTGCCGCTGGAAAACTTAAAGTCCGTCGAGCCTGTGTCCAGACCCCTCCATGCCGAACTTGGCGCAAGAGGCTGAGTCCGGAGGGATATGATGTCTGGAGGGAGACCAAGGTCGATCAGTTGGCGGCAACTCGCCACACGATACAAGCGCGTTCCTAAGGACAAGCTAAGCCTCTATACTCGGAACAAACCGGGCAAGACGGGGATTGGTTGCTCGTGCGCTCCGCAGCATACGAGTGTTCGCTGTGGTTGAGAACTCTAAGAAAGCAGAACTATGGGTCTAGACGCGTCCCAAGACAAAACGACTGGATGCTACTGGCGTAAACGGGACTTAAACGGGACTTGTCCCGATTGTGATTCGCCTTCAGTCCCCGAGTGAGGCTTATTTGAACCTAATTTTTGGTGGACCGTGTAGGACTCGAACCTACGACCCGCTGATTAAGAGTCAGCTGCTCTACCAACTGAGCTAACGATCCACGATGGTAAGGATACCAGGGCCTTTTAGTCGAGTCAAGAATTCCCCGTTCGGACCTTTTGATTAGACAAATAAAGCGCCGGCAGAATGCCGGCGCTACCGTTCTCCTTGAGGGAAGAAAGACTACAAACCGCTACTGTTTCCACCAGTAGTTCCCCCGCCCGTTGTTCCGCCGGTTGAGCCTCCACCAGTGGTGCTTCCGCCGGTTGAGCCACCGCCTGCACCGGTTCCCGGCCGGCCTCGACCGCCGCCCGGACCCTTCTGACGGGCTTTCTGCATGGCTTCCTTCCAAAGCTCATCATATTTTTTGCCTTGCTCCGGCGTAAGGATCTTCATCAGATCCTGGTGATGAGCGTCGCGAAGAGCCTTCATCTTTGGCGCCTTTTCTTTGCGCTCGCCAGGCTCGGCGGCCAGAGCTTTCATGTCGTCGGCAAACTTCTTGTCGAGTGCGACGATCTCTGTCTTTTGCTCACTCGATAAGCCCAGCTGGGCAAGAATGTCCGCATGCATTGTCACCATGCGCTTGGCTCCGCCTTGGCCACCTGCTCTTCCCCGCTTGCCTTGCACACCAGGGAGCGATCCGCCGCCACCCTTCGGCCCAGCGTCCTGCGCGAATGTAAAGGCCCCTAAAGCGAGCGTTAGGGCACAGGCCCCTAAAATTTGCATCAATTTCATTTGTCCTCCCGACTCATAGGTCGTGAGAAGCATAGACGCAGCTTGGAGCCCCAAGTTCAATTTTTGTTAAGCGATTTGGCTTCCGCCTTTTCGACAAGATCGAGAATAGGCCCTGAGCGCACTTTGCGAAACTCTTCGATCGAGCCTAGAAAGGCCAATTGGCCGCCATCAAGGAAGGCAATTCGGTCGGCAACCCGAAAAACGGAGTTTACATCGTGGCTCACCACGACGCTTGTCAAGCCCAGATTTTTGCGCATTTCGACGATCAGGCTGTCGATCGCATAGGCGGTCACGGGATCGAGACCGCTTGTTGGCTCATCATATAGCACGACTTTCGGCTCCATCGCGAGAGTGCGAGCGAGGCCGACTCGTTTGCGCATGCCACCACTTAGCTCGCTCGGCATCAGATTCGCCGCTTCCTCTAGGCCCACCAAGTGAAGAATATGCTCCAAAAGTTCTCTCTTTTGATCATTGCTCAGTTTGCGCTTTCTGCGCAAGCCAAAAAGCACGTTATCGGCGACCGTCATGTAGTCAAATAGAGCAGCCGACTGAAATACAAGACCCAGCTTTTCCCGGGCTTCCTCAGGACGGGAACGCACATCGATTTGATCGACCGTGATCGTGCCGCTCGTTGCCTTAATCAAACCACTGATGCACCGCAAAAGAGTGGTTTTTCCTCCTCCGCTGCTTCCCATAATGGCGATAATTTCTCCGGGAATGACGTCGAGACTAATGTCGCGGAGGACCTTGCGTCCGGCATACTCATGGGTCAAGTTACCGACGGAGATGATCGGTTGGGTGGACATGGATTAAGCGGGGGTCATTTGGCGACGTGCCGCCCGTACTTTCGACACTGCTTCGTCGGTTACGGCGCGTTCGAAGGAACGAAATCCGGCGAGCGAAAACCCATGTCGCTTCGCCATTTGGAGGGTTTCTTCCACTTGCGCCACACTCACGTCCTTACCCAATGTAAAGTTTTCCGTCCTGTCTTCCAGTGCGAGCATGATCGTTTCGCTCATGCAGGCATAAGCGGTTTTCGGCGGAAAACCGAAATCCAGGCCAAATTTTACATCGCCCGGGACGGACACGACGCCTCCTTCGATGACCAACACGTCGGGACGCTCTCGCGCTACGCGGTAAGACACATCTCGAGGACGCGCCACGTCACATACAACGCTCCCGGGTTTTAAGTGCTCTGGCAAAATAATTGGCGAGTCGCTGGACGTGACCGCAATCACCACGTCCGCTTCCCGTAAATCGTCCACGCTCACTGACGACCTCGAGCGCGGCAAATCCGAAGCAAGTTTCTGAGTTCGATTCGCATCCCGGCCGATAAGAATGGTTTCACGGAACCGATCCGCAAGAAGCTTGCCGCAGGTCTTCCCGATAGAGCCGGTCGCTCCTACCACTGCCAGCGTTGCCGAAGATATATCCAAATCGAGCAGGGCGCAAGCCTTTAGTGCGCCTTCGATCGCGGTGGCCACCGTGTAACTATTGCCGGTTGTGACCGCTATGGGAGACCGCTTGGCGACGGTGATTCCCCCATCTCCAACGACGCTCGTGAATGCCCCCAAGCCGATCAGTTTCGCTCCCTCCCGCTGGGCGAGCTCCGCGCACTGAACGATTCGTTCGTAAACAAACTCCAAAGGCAGACGATCCACCATCATGCTCGGCGTAAGCGGACAAGCGATAAAACACCCGGTAGTTTTAGCGCCGGTTATGCTTTCGATGCCTGTAATCTCGCTCATGACCAGCGGTTTCTTACGCCTCAAGAACCACTCGATCAGAGGATCCGGGACGTAGCGTGCCGCGGGGTAGCGTTTGGCAGCGTGCTTTGGAGTTAGCGGGTGGACAACAAAGGCAAATCGCGTCAAGGGGAATCCTCAGTTTTCATACGCCAACATTGCTTTAAGCAGGCCGAATTTACCTTATTCAACGATCGCTGCGGGGTATGTCCGGCACGGTTCTTGCTTCGCCTGCTTTTAATCTTCGTTCCCAGGAAGTGAACAAATGGAAAAAGACACGATTGGGTTGATTTTTTGTGCAATTTTGTCGATGGCTGCCGTCATCGGACTTGTCATTTATCGAGCCCTGGCATAAGGACATGGAGAGGACCTCCATTCCGATACAATAAAGCATCTGAATATGCCGGAAAACACACAAAG
>JBBREX010000235.1:0-3732 GCA_038225245.1 Fimbriimonadales bacterium
CAAGGCGCGGTACGGCAATGTTCCCGTGTTCGGAGCGAGGATCGTCGGGTAGTCGGCATCGCGTCCGAGTAGTCAGCGATTAGGAGGCCCGGCGAGAAGCCGGGCCTCTTCTCGTTCCGGCTGTGCTAAGACGGTGCGGCCGGGGCAAGTCCCGCGATGGTCTCCAACGGAAGGTGGAGAGTGCTCCTTTTCGTGGTCCCCCGGCGGGGCTGGCTAAACCGGCAGGCATCGTGGGCGGACTTGCCATTGGTCTGGCGTGCAGGTACATGGACGTCTACTGCTATGGAGGAATTGAGCGATGACGCCCCAAACTGTCCGGGTCGGTACACAGGAGGTGGTGATCACTCCCGCCGAGGCCGAGGACGGGTCTTTCGTCGCGTCCGTGCGGGGCGGCAGGCACGCCGCCCACATGTTCGGACCGGCTGATTGGTCCGACCCCCGTGTCCGCCTCGACGCCGCCCGCACGATCTGCGAGTCCTTTTCGATCACGCGGAACAACCAGAATCTGACCAAGGTCGCCAAGTCGATTGACGACGCCGTGGCGTAACGCTGCTTCTTCGTCTGACCTGTCCGAGCGACTCGAAACGGCGAATCAACTCTTCCCACCGCAGAACTTTCCAGCGGTACAAGAGGTCCGTCGCGCGAGTAACGACTTGGCACTCGGCGGAGCCGAGGTAGAACACCTTCGGTCGTGGCAGGCCGTCCCGTCCGAGTGCCCGACCAATGACCTTGCAAAACTGACCGCTTGCCTTGTGGAGTGGAAGTGAAGCCTCAGCTTGAGCGGCCGTCGTGCCGAACCAGCCATGAAAATCTTCCGGCGATCCCAAATCGCGTAATGGCTTTTGGAAGGCCGGGAAGAGATTCCCGCTTGCTGAAAGGAAAAAGGCCGTAACTGTTGTCAGCTACGGCTTTTCCTCTGCTATGGGCAGAGGCGGGATCGAACCGCCGACACATGGATTTTCAATCCATTGCTCTACCAGCTGAGCTACCTGCCCGGTAGTGGGGTGGCAAGTATAGCGCGCGGAGGGGGATTTGCAAGTTGAAGTGTTTTAGGGCGAGGTTTCCAATGCAACTTTGGCGCTTCCCGGTGCTATAGGTGGTGCGGGGCCTGCGATCCGGGTATAACTGTTTGTCCGAACTGGGCCGATACCCGGCCGACCAGACCCAACCGCCGAAGACGGAGACCGGTTGATCATGCCGATTTCAATCTGCCGGACACATTGGGGAGAACTCTGCGTTTTCGTCGGGCAACCTTTTCACCCTTTCGGCGTCAAAATCCCATCGGCCTGTTGGCCGGCCTGTTTTTAAACGTCCGTTCGATTAACGTCCACCCTATTAACGTCCGCCGCCGAGCGTCTAACGAGCAAGCAAGTCCTTCGCAACGCGCCGCGGATGAACGCGGCGTAACTTCAGGAGTGTTCATGGAACCGTCGATCGGAATCGTCCAACCCCAGCAGACTGACCTTGGTGCCGAAGAACTCGCCGCCGTCGAAAGCCTTCAAAAAGCCTACCACAACATGAAGGTCGAGCTGGGTAAGGTCATCGTCGGGCAGGAGGCCGTCATCGAAGAGCTGCTCATCGCGCTCTTCTGCAAAGGCCACGCTCTCCTCGTCGGCGTGCCAGGGTTGGCCAAGACCCTGCTGATCTCGACGCTCGCCAAGACGCTGGGCCTGAGCTTCAGCCGAATCCAGTTCACGCCAGACCTGATGCCATCCGACATCACCGGCACGGAGGTGTTCGAGGAAGACCGGGCGACTGGGACGCGCAGCATGCGGTTCGTCCGCGGGCCGATCTTCGCCAACGTCATCCTGGCGGACGAAATCAACCGTACCCCGCCCAAAACGCAAGCCGCTCTGCTCGAAGCGATGCAGGAGCACCAGGTCACCGCCGGCGGCAAGCAGCATCGGCTGCCCCAGCCCTTCTTTGTGCTGGCGACGCAAAACCCCATCGAGCAGGAAGGCACCTATCCGCTGCCCGAAGCCCAGCTCGACCGGTTCATGTTCAACATCAACGTCGGCTATCCGTCAGAAGAAGAGGAGTTCCAGATCGTTCGCCTGACGACCATGAGCCGGTCGGTCCAGCTCCAGCACGTCCTCTCCGGCGAAGAAGTTCTGAAGTTGCAGGAAATCGTCCGCAAGGTTCCGGTTGCCGATCATGTCATCCGCTACGCACTGCAGTTCAGCCGACTGACGCGCGTCACCGAAGGCACCGTGCCGCCGTTTGTGAAAGATTTTGTCAGCTGGGGCGCCGGCCCCCGCGCCAGTCAGTTCCTGATCATCGCCGGCAAGGCCCGGGCACTGCTTAAGGGGCGGTATCACGTCAGCACGGAAGACATCCGCGCCGTCGCGATCCCGGTGCTGCGTCACCGCGTGGTGACGAACTTCAACGCCGAGGCCGAAGGCGTGAAGAGTGAAGCGATCGTGAAGAAGCTGATCGATTACATTCCGCGTCAGCAGTACGACGAACTCGATAAACAGGCGGCGAAGCTGCTGCCGGGGGTGAAGTCGGCGTAGGGTTCAAGGGGATTGATCGTATGCAGCCGAATATTTTTGAGAAGCGACTGAACGTCACGCCAAGCCAGTTTGCGGCCGTAGCAGATCGTCGATTCGCTGACGCACAAGCCCTCTGCGATACAGGCGAGAATGCCAGAGCCAACGGCGCTCAGTATCTCGCCGGGGTAGTGATTGAGATATTGCTGAAGGCTCAGCTGATGCGAGCATATTCGTCGGTCGCGTTGAAGCGATCACGCACGGTTGAAAAGGATGAGTTTGGCATTTGGAGCTTGGTTTGGCGATCTCATGATCTGGCTGGGATGTTGGCGCAGCTACCCGTAGTCCAAGCGGCCATAAAAACCCGAGGGATCCAAGACGGCCAACCCTACTTGGCCTGGCTCGTGGCAATATGTGGTACTCGGACAATATATGCTCGCTATACGCCTATGACATCCACCATCAAGGACGCCGAGCTGATGGTCGAACGAGTTCGCAAGCTCAAGGAGCTGTTAAAATGACTCAACAACAGGCTGATGATTTGAGTCGGAAACTGGCGGAACGCTTTGGCGGCCAGGCGGAAGCCGAGGAAGTCATCCCGGGAAAATTTCGATTTGCTCTTGTGTCGCCTGCATTTACGGGCGTGCCGCACATGGAGCGGCAAGACAGGGTATGGGAACTAGTCGACGGACTGATTGACCGAGAGACTCGGCTTGAATTGACCCTGATCCTGGCATTTGCGCCGGATGAAACGTCATGGGAGTTCGCCCAATCGTGATTTCGCTCCTCTGGGCAAGCTAGGAATGCCAATGACCACCACCGCCGCCGACTACCGCAAATACCTCGACCCCCGCGTCCTCGCGCGGGTCCACTCCCTCGACCTGCGCGCCCGCCAGATTGTCGAAGGCCTCCGTTCCGGCCAGCATCGCTCCCCTTACCAGGGCATCTCCGTCGAATTCGCCCAGCACCGGCCGTATGTCCAAGGGGACGACACCCGCCACGTCGACTGGAAGGTCCTCGGCAAGACCGACAAGATCTACCTCAAACAGTATCTCCAGGAGACTGACCTCCACCTCATCTGCGTCGTTGATGCCAGCGAATCAATGGGCTTCTCCTCCGTCGGGCAGGGGAAGGAGACGTGGAGCAAGTTTGACCACGCCACCTCAATCGCGGCGGCGTTGTCGTACCTGGCGATTCAGCAGCAGGACTCGGCGGGCCTCGCGATCTTCGACCAGGAACTCAA
>JBBREX010000236.1:0-3716 GCA_038225245.1 Fimbriimonadales bacterium
AACACGTCTACGTTTCGGGCGGCACTTCTGGCTATGGCACTTGGTCCGATTTTGCCACGATTAAATATGTTGCGGCAACAGCACCAACCGCTTTCGAGGTCTTTCGCGGCGTGCTCGAATCCGGCGACCTTGATGCTTTATCCACAGGCGACGATCAGTACATGGTCGTCCGAAACGGCATAGTTGCGCTTCCCAGCGAATCGCCGATCACGGTTCGAGTTTTGGCGCTTGCGCCGTTGGAGACGCCGAACCGCTTCCAATTTAATGTCGAGAATAAGGTAAGCATCAACGGGCTCACCCAGCGGGTTGACCTCTACGACTACACGGCGGGCGCTTTCGTCAATGCCGATACCCATGCCGCCCAAGCATCCGACACGCTAGTCAGCGTGCATGGCGGTCCGGCGAACATCGAGACCGGAACGAGAAACATTAAGCCTCAGCTCCGTATCCGCGCAGATGGACCGGTGTTCACTAATATGTGGCGCTCTTACATAGACCAAACGGCCTGGATTATCTCCTAACGCTTAGTCAAAGGTCCTGAGCTTTTCGAGAGGTCTCTCGTCTTAGGAGCCGGATTCCCCGGGGCGAGCCCAAGCCTTAGTGTCGCTCGAGGACTCATGCAGCCAATTCGGCCATGCCACACCCACTTGCCGATCGACAGAACCATTCTTGACCGACGAAGTCTTCTAATGGCGATAATCGGAGTCCTTCATTGGCATCACAGGCGAGTCCTGTATACTTTCAATAAGTATTCTAAAGTTATGTCTAATTCTATCTTATCCAAATTGGTGATCATTTTCGTGTCGTCCGGTATGGTCGCGCATGGTGCGGGCAGCCACATGGAACAAAAGACCATCGAATGGCTCGCCGGACTGGTGCGCGAGGCTGGTCCAATGGTTGTGAGATTCAATTTTCTCTACCGAGCACAGGGACGCTCGCTTCCCGACCGCATGCCCGTGCTCATGGACATATATCGCGAGGTGATTACCTCTGTAAAGGAACGCGCGACTCCTGAACTCTTGATAATCGGCGGACATTCGATGGGCGGACGAGTTGCTTCGATGGTTGAGGCAGGCTGGCAAACAACGGACGGACTGCTCCTCTTCGGCTATCCGCTTCATCCGCCGGGACAACCCATCAAACTCAGGGATGCTCATCTTGCTTCGATAATGACCCCAACTCTGCAGCTCAATGGGACCGAAGATCAGCTCTGCACCCGGGAAATCATGGATCGCGTCGCGGCCACCCTCCAGCCTGAAATCTGGCGCCTCCAATGGATAATGGGTGCAGATCACAGCTATGTGGTTAAGAAAAGCTCGGGCCGGCATCGGCAAGATGTCGAAGCCGACATTCGAGATGCCCTCGTGAGCTGGCTTGGTTCGATATGAAGATCGTGATGCCAGGCGGAAGCGGCCACGTCGGGCGGGCAATTCGCCGCCATCTCGAACCGCTCGGCTGGGAGTTCGTCATTCTGTCTCGTCGTACCGATGTTCGTTGGGATGGTCGCACGGTGGATAGGTGGGCGGCCGAGCTTGAGCGAGCTACCGCCGTTATTAACCTCGCCGGGCGGAGCGTCAACTGCCGCTATACCGAGGCGAATCTGCGTGAAATGATGGATTCGAGGGTTGATTCCACTCGAGCGATCGGGCTCGCGATCTCGCAATCGATGAGCCCGCCAAAGGTGTGGCTTCAAGCAAGCACGGCGACGATCTATGCTCACCGATTCGATGTCGCCAACGACGAGGAGACCGGCATCCTTGGCGGAGATGAGCCGGGTGCTCCCCTCAAGTGGAATGCGAGCATCGCAATCGCCAAGGCCTGGGAACATGAGCTCGAATGTGCCGACACTCCGCGGACGCGCAAAGTTGCAATGAGATCGGCGATGACGATGAGCATGGACAAGGGTTCCATTTTCGATGTAATGGCGAAGATGGCTTGTCGCGGCTTTGGTGGACAAGCGGGCGACGGAAGCCAATTCATATCCTGGATTCACGAGCTGGATTTCACTCGGGCCGTTCAATTCTTGCTCGAGCGTGAGAACCTGAGCGGACCGATCAATATCTGTTCACCAAATCCGCTCCCAAATCGAGAATTCATGAGAATCCTTCGCCAGGCAGTAAGAGCCAGATTCTCGTTGCCAGCTCCGAAACTGGCACTGGAAATCGGCGCTTTACTGATGGGCACCGAGACCGAACTGATCCTAAAGAGCCGCCGCGTCGTGCCAATGCGCTTGATGCACGCTGGCTTTGAGTTTCAGTTTCCGCAATGGATTGAGGCAGCAAGGGATTTAGCTTTGAAAGCTGGCTTTACCGATTGAGAGATCGGGCAACTAATAGTGGCGAGCATTTCTTAGCTGCGCCCCACGTATGTGGGGATGAACCGGTGTTCATTCCTTCTGCGCCCACCCAGCTTGGAACCGCCCCACGTATGTGGGGATGAACCGCATTTGGAATTGGTGCATAACGAAACCTGATTAACCGCCCCACGTATGTGGGGATGAACCGAGGTGTCTATGGCCTCAGCCCCAGTGTTACGGGATACGGGATCTACGGGCTAGCCTTCGCCTCCAGCGGCACCACCTATGCAGTGTATGGCCAATGCAACAGTCCGGACGGCTATGGTCTCTTCGCATTGGGCCGCAGCGGTGGCACTGGCACGAAGTCCTTCCGTATAGATCACCCCTTGGACCCCAAAAACAAATACTTGCTGCATTACAGCTCCGAAGGGCCAGAACCGCTTAACGTTTATTCGGGAAACGTCACCACCGACGCCAAGGGCGCAGCGTGGGTGCAGTTGCCCGACTATTTCGAAGAGATCAACAAGGAGCCGAGATATCAGCTGACAGTAATAGATGACAGCGCCGGCCCGAGCTTTGTTCAAGTCAAAGTTGCTCGGAAGGTCAGGGACAATCGATTTATGATCATGACAAGCGCGCCAAATATCGAGGTTAGTTGGCGAGTGGAATGCGTGCGTAACGACCTCTGGGTGCAGAAGTACGGCGCGCCTGTCGAGCCCGACAAGCATGGCCATGAGAGAGGCAAGTACCAGCACCCCGAGCTTTACGGCCAGCCAGAGAGCATGGGCGTGGACTACGACCCGAAGCGGCAGGTCACCGGCGCGAAGGGGACGAGCCACTCTTAACCCCTCTCAGGCCCTCATCTGTCAGACGCCCACACAAACGCAAGAGAAGACCCAAGCCGCCTGCGTGGATTGTGGCGCTGGCAACAGGCATATTTCGAGCGCCGGGCTCAGCCTTTGAAGCATCGTTCGGCAGTCCAAGTTAGGCAGCGCGAAAGGGTAGTGCAACCAGCTCCGGGGAACGTCTCTTGTAGATAGGAGATTCTAGCGTAATGGCATGGGAAATGAAAGGAAAATACGGCCCTTACTACTATCGCAAGAAGAGGGAAGGCAGAAAGGTTAGGTCTATTTATGAAGGCCGCGGAATATCGGGACTGAACGCATCGAAGATGGTGGAGCAGCGTAAGAATCAGCGAGAAGCCGAACGCGCGTCTTTCGCCAAAACCGAGCAGGATCTCTCGGCCATGTTGAACGCCTTTCAAGAGGTCGATAGATTGACGGCCAAAGCAATCCTCGAAAGGGCGCAAGCGGAAGGGCTGCATAGGTCTGCCAGATGGAAATGGAGGCGCAAGCGTGTCTAATCAAGCGTTGAACAGCACGCAGGTCCCTAGCCGGCTTCCAGGATTGGCAAGGGCCGC
>JBBREX010000237.1:0-3615 GCA_038225245.1 Fimbriimonadales bacterium
TTGGCTTTTCGCGATCAGACCCTCCTATTTCAAGCCGTCCCGTGCATCGCTCTCTTTGGCCTGGTGGGAACATGGGACACCTTCAAAGCCTCCCCCGCTCTCTTTTTCGTCTTCCTAGTTTGCCTCGCCACTGTATTTGCCCGCGCCCATGCCCGCGCCATGCTCGATCAGGCTAAGCACGCCGGATTTATTCGCGCCGAAGCTCTGTTCCAAGGTCCGTGGCGCTGGATGTCGGGGCCGGAATGGGCACTCGCATCCGCTACCGTAGTCATCGCCATCAGTACATTGGCCGCACCCTTGCTCCAGCGTTCCGTGCAAGGGGTGGCCGGAGCCGTTCGGATCACGCCTCCTCCTTCCCCCACTCGCGCAATCAACGCTTCCACCTCCGACAGCCAACGTTCGGGCCTTCAAATTGGAACCGGTCCCCGGCCAATGCGGGAAGCAGAGGTGATGAAGGTAAAAGCGGAAGGGCTGAGGTACTTTCGCTCCAATGCTTACCTTCGATATACGGGGCACGGCTGGGAAAATGTGGTGGACGCAGGCCGCTTGAACGAGCGGAGCTATCAACGAATCGGGCAATTCCTACGAACTTATGACCCTCGATCGATCATTAGCGATCCGGTTGAGGTTCCGTTCGAGATTCACGTAATCTCTGGCTGGCATGATCGCCTGTATTTGCCGGGTGAATTGTGGACGCTAGCCCAGTGGGAGAACGTTGTTATCGTTCCCAATGGGACAGCTCGAATTGCCCCAAGTTACGGGCCCGAAACGGAATTTTCGGGAACCGTGCTCGTCCCAGCCGACAGCCGACAGCCGCAAACCGCCAACCGCCAACCTCCTTCCTTTTCCGATGGCCAACGGATATTGTTCACTGATCTGTCGAACATCGCCCCCCGAGTGCGGGCTTTGGCCGTCTTGAGTACTTCGGGAATGAAAAGCGACGGAGAGAAAGCTATCGCCATTAAGAATCTCATCACCAGGAGAGTCAAGTACAATTTGCAAGCCGATCCGACTCCGGAGGGCATAGAGCCTGTCGAGAATTTTCTCTTTGGCTCCAGAGAAGGCTATTGCGACCTGTTTGCAAGCGCTATGGTGCAGATGGCTCGATCGGTGGACATTCCGGCCCGATATGCAGTCGGATTCTTAGTTAATTATCCGCCCGGTCTGGCATCCGGTTTCCACACTGTTCGTGAGGCCGACTATCATGCGTGGGCCGAGCTCTTCTTTACGGGCCTAGGCTGGGTCCCATTCGACGCCACCGAAGGAGCCATCGAAGTGCCGGGGGGCGAAAGAGGGACGGTTCCCCACGAGCGGGTTCCGTGGTATGAAGCTGCTTGGGTTAAGCTTGTGCTCGAAGGAATGATAGGGTTTGGTGCGTTAGCCGTGCTGGCCATCGTCCTTCGTGGGCTAGTCGTTCGCGATCCCAGTGCGGAAAGAGGGCCTGGTCGAAACGAGACGGGCCGCCTTTATGGTCGATTTCAAAAAGCGCTCGAACAAAAAACCGGGCTCCCGCGACGTTTTAACGAGACGCCTCGCGAATATGTGGTCAGGATTGGCCCAGTCATAGGTCCGGCTGGGGCCGATGCCGCTTCCTTAACTTCGACATTCGAGGACGCTCTCTACTCACACGCTCCAAGCGAAGCAAATGCTCTCGGGGAACTTGCAACGCAAGTCAAATCCTTTACCAGAAAGTTGCGCGCGGGTTAAAAAAAAGTGTCCCTCCCGATTGGGCTCAAGGGAGGGACGTGGGGAGGGGGGTCATGATTTGATCGCGTTTTTTATGGCACGCGACAACAGGTAGACGTGAAGAGAGTGGCTAAAGTTCGGATGACCGCCACTTTTTGCGAAAGTTAAAGAATGGAACGCTGGTAACCTCTCATTAGTGAGCTCGGTACCCTGCCAACAAGTAACCGCCAACCACCAGCCGCCAACCGCTAGCGAGGTCGTCCTCATCTCCGGAAAGGAGGAAATCCTTAGGCGCAATTTCCTCGCCAACCTCATCGCCGAAGCTACCAATCCAGATGACTTCGACTTCGAAACCTTCTACGCCGATGAGCGCCCAGCCTCCCACTGGATCGCCGCCGCCTCCACCGCCCCATTCCTATCCCCTAGAAGGACCGTCGTCGTTCGCCGACTCCTTCGAGCCGGGACCCCCATGGAGGCCGGGATCAAGGATGAAAATCCACTCCAAGCCTTGCCCCCAACCGCCCTCCTTATCCTTGTCGCAGACGATGAGTCGGGAGATTCAGCTCGGCAGCAGCGCCTCGCAACTATCTGTTCAGCGTGGGAAAAGCTCGTATCGGGCCATGGAACCGTCCATAAATGCGATGTCTCCGACAAAAACTTGGCCGTCCTCATCCGGGACGCTGCAAAGGACCTCGGAAAGTCCATCTCGGGTCCTGCCGCAGACCTCCTCATCGAGATGACAGGCCAAAGCTATAGCAGGGCCTTGGGCGAGCTTGAAAAGGTAGCGCTCTATCTCGGCGACATCCAAGAAATACGCGAGCAAGTTATTCGTGCCGTCGTTACTCCCAGCCGCGAATGGAATGTCTTTAAGATGATCAATGCAGTCATCGCCGGGCAACCCCCAACCGCCATTCGCCAACTCCGTATCGTCATCGGAACCATGAAACCAGAAGAAGCGGCTTTGCGAAATATCTTTCCGACTATGGTCAAACAATTCAGGCTCATCTGGCAAGCAAGGCTTTGCATCGACGCGCGCTGCGTTCCCGCAAATGCTCCGCTGCAAGTTGCTGGGCAATTCTCAAGATCGCCGAACTTGCTGAAAGAAAAGGAGTGGTCGCAAAACCGCGCCATGCAAGCGGCTAGGCATATTCCTTTGCACCGTCTCTCGGAAGCTCTCGAAATTATCGCCGAGACCGACGCGAGACTCAAGGGGCTTCTGCCCGCCTACACGGCATTTGAAACCCTTGAACAGATGTTGCTTCAATTAGTCGATATTATGGGATCGGCATCGCCAACCACCAACCGCTAACCGCCAACCGCCAACCGCCAACCGCTAACGCTAACTAAGTACAATTACAGGCCGTGCCATCTCTCCCAAAAATCGGAATCCGGCCCGTCATCGATGGACGCTATGGCGGCGTGCGCGAATCCCTCGAAGGCCAGCTTATGGCGATGGCAAAGCGAGCGGCTCGTCTCATTACAGAAAGGGCCCGCCACGCCTCCGGCTCCGAAATCCAGTGTGTCATCGCGGACAGTTGTATCGGCGGGTCGGCGGAAGCCGCGAAGTGTGAGGCTAAATTTGCTGGCGAGAATGTTGGCGCAAGCCTGACCGTTACACCCTGCTGGTGTTATGGCTCCGAGACGATGGACCTCGACCCATCGCGTCCGAAAGCAATTTGGGGTTTTAACGGAACCGAGCGTCCGGGAGCCGTGTACTTGGCGGCGACGCTTGCCGCTCATGCTCAAAAAGGCTTGCCCGCGTTCGGTATTTACGGCCGCGACGTTCAAGACGCAAATTCCGATATCATTCCTAACGACGTCCAGGACATGATTTTGCGATTCGCTCGAGCTGCCGGCGCTGCAGCCTCTATGCGCGGAAGAAGTTATCTTGCTATGGGAGGGGTTAGCATGGGAATCGCCGGTAGCGCT
>JBBREX010000238.1:0-3613 GCA_038225245.1 Fimbriimonadales bacterium
ATCTCCACAGGCATCCAAACGAAGTCACCCTTATTCACCAAGCCTTTGTCGACCAGGTATTGTGCCCAATGCCTGCCGAACACCACGTTGTCGCCGCCCACGTAGGCGTTGAAGCTCGCCTTGGGATCGGGGGTATTGAAATTGATGATCGGGATCTTGGCCGCGTTCGCTTCTTTGGCGGCGTCGACCAGGCTGCCCGGGTCCGGGCTGGTCGTGACGATACCGTCGGCCTTTGAGGCGATGGCGGCGCGCACGGCTTCTTGTTGCGAGGCCACATTACCTTGATGGAAGGACGTATTGACGGAATTCCCGGTGTCCGACGCCCATTGCTTTGCGCCGGCCAGGAAATACGTCCAGACCGGGTCCGCAGTCGTCCCGTGCGACACCCAGAAGAAGGTCCTGGCCTCGGCCGCCCCTTGGCTTGCAAGCGCCAACAGCGCGCTGGAAAATAGAAGTGCCAACTTTTTCAACATTGCTTTCCTCCCGTATGAAATTCCATCAGCGGACCGCCGCTTAGGCGTGTCGCATCGCCGCTGCCAGCGAAACGCGACACCGGCTCGATCGAAATACAGCGTCCCGACCGTCTGCGCGGCTAAGTTCCTGCGCACAGACTGGCACAGGCTCGCACAGCGCTCAACGCTCGATTTCGAGCGGACGCGGTCAAGCAGTCAGGACGGCGAAGCTTCAGGCCTTGCCGTGTTCCATCTACTGGGCTCGGGGTTCAGCGTCCGAACGCCGACGCATCCTGCTTCGACCATCGTGAACCGGCTCGGGTGAAGGCTATCGGTCCGACGTGCGAACCTTCGGGTTACAGGTTGTAACACTCCTTACGCAGCCTTCAGACCGGGCGGAAAGATGCGGCGCTCGATGGGCGACGCGGCAGTGTTTGGATTTGCGCTCTTGTGCTCCTGCGACTCGCCGAGTTCGCGTTTGAAGAAAAGCATTCCCTGTTCAACGCTTTCAGCGCAACGACACCGGAGGAGCCGTTTTCTGACCGTTGCGCGGACGTTCGATGATGTCGGCGAGCTCTTCGCGGGCGCGCTCCCAGTCGTCCGGGTCCGTGCTCCAGCTGATCGGGCAGAGCGCCCAGGTCGGATCGTTCGGGTCGTTGACTCCATTTTCCCAGAGCACCTTGGGAACCATTCGGCTGACAATTGCGTCGGTTGCACCGGGATCGACAGCATGGGCCAGGGCGACATAGTCGATATCCTGGATTCCGCGTCGCCAATATTTCATACGAAGACTAACAATGGGACCAGCGAGACCATACGATTCTTCAGGATAGACCAGATCGGTGCCAGGATAGAAGAGAACGCCATCGCCATTTGTGGAATTCCAGCCGATCCTACCGTAATTTGCATTGAAGGCAACCGGACCTCCAAAGGTTTGCGCATCTCGGAACAGATGAGTTTCACCGCGGCCACCCTGAAAATCCTTGTAATAGGTCGCCTCCCAATAAAACCACCTCTCTATTCCCTTCTTGTATTGGCCCCAGGGGAGCTCGCGCAGCGCCACGCCGTCGTCATCCGTCGCAAAGGATCCGGATCCAGGTCTCCCGCCGTTGTAAAGGAAAAACTGGTGGCGATGATCTGCCGCCACCCGATCGGCGGCGCTTTGCCATAGATCACGATCAGCAACGGCAATAGAACTGGCCGTGATGTCGAGCGACGGCATGAACTTCTGGGCTTTGGGAAGTCCGGCAGTTGCGAATGACTTCAGGGATCGTCCGACACCCGGATTTTCCTTGATCCAGCTGGCCCACATCTCCGTCTGCGCGTAGTCGTGTGATTCATCCGCGAGATAGAGGAAGTGCTCAACTTTGGGGAAATGTACGATGAACCAGGATTCCCAGCCATCCGTATGCGACCACACAGCCTGTTCGAACGCTCCACCCCACCAGCCCCGCCACTCACCATAGGTCCCGATCGAGAAAACGCCGTTGCCGACGTTGGCGCCAGGGCCGGCGTATCCATGCGCTGCGCTGAACAGCGTGCCATCGAGGCGCGGGATCCAGTCGGGCCTTGGTTCATCGCGCTTCCACGCGCTAACGCCTCCGTTCTCACCGATCAGCGCGAGTTTGTGCCGATGTGCGACGAGCATCTGTCGATCGAGGACCGTTCGGGTCAGCGAGTCCTGCGGCGAGCCCGGCTGCGGATATTCTTCGCCTGCGTAGCGGCGAGCAACCTCATCGTAGCCCGTGGCGATCATCGTCTTCGAGGTGGGGACGTCCGGCAGCGTAAAGTCGCGGACGTTGAGTGCGATGGAAATTTCCTGATCGCTGCCGCCGCGCTCCGACACCACGATGACCCCCGAGTATAGGCCCTTGGGCGTGGATTTCGGTATGTATATATCGATCCAAACGCTTTGGTTCTGCTTCTCCGGAATCGAGAATGCGCCCGCTACCTCCAGAGGCACGGCGATATCGGGATATTCCTTGTCGTGGTCGGGCCGATCGGTCCAAGCTCCGACATATTGACCATCCGAAGTCCTGGGCCGCCGGAGGCGCTCGGGAATATGACGCTCGTCGTAGGTCTCATAGGCCAATCGGCTCAAACCCTGGATGGGGAGGTAGCGGATAAAAAAGAGCTCGATTGGCCTTCGCGTCCAATCGAAGACCCCATCTTTTCCGACA
This sequence comes from Fimbriimonadales bacterium, assembly GCA_038225245.1. Lineage (GTDB taxonomy): Bacteria > Armatimonadota > Fimbriimonadia > Fimbriimonadales > Fimbriimonadaceae > JBBREX01. Next base: position 2,633 of record JBBREX010000238.1, read on the forward strand.
GGCACTGACTGGATCGTCGCTTTGTCGGGCCCGACGAGGCGTTCGAAACGCACGCTGACGCCCTCAGCCCGATGACTCGCAGCCTCGAGAACGAGATTGAAGCCGATGATCTCGTTCTTCGCCCCGAACACGTTGATGTGGTGTCCGTCCCACGTGCTGTTCAGAACCGCCCGGCCGCCCGTAGAGGCTCGCAGTTCATCCTTGGTGACTTTATCACCGCCCTCGTTTGCCCAGATGGCCGAAATGTTTGAAGGGCCGGTTCCGGAAATGCCAGCGGCACCCTGCTGCGCGCCAAACACCATAGCCCCGATGAGGCAAATCCAGAACGCCGTGCGACACGAAGTTAGAACCGTCTTCACGAAGACCACCGCTGTTTATGCTAGATCCTGAGGATGGCGCTGCCATACGCCCGCCGCCATTTCGGATACAGCTCTACGATGGGCGTAGGATCACTGGAGATCGATACGGCAGGCGCTCGGTCGGGGCAATGAGCGAAAAGGAGCCGTCATCATCATCCCGCGAACCTTCCTTGTAGCCTCGGAGTTGGGGTCAGAGCCTGACCTGCGAGTCGTGGGAGTGCCGCCCGGACTGGTGAGACATCGAGACCAGGCTTCTTGCGCACCGAAGTCTGCCGACCGGAGTACCACGGGATCCTAGTAGATCTTTCGCCATTGCGCAATATTCGAGTTTACCACCAAAGTGGTAGTGCGGCGTGTTGAGGGAAGCGACAGTCGGAGAATGGTGCAGGTTCAGGCGCGCGTTACCATCTACTGCCACGAAGCCCAGCGCGATGGCAAAAGCGTGCCACTATTGCTTTGGATATTTTGATTCGGCTTAGCGCATGACCGTGCATAATTTCAGGCAAAATCACTGGCCTAAGGCGAGACATCTCTTGTTGCAGGGATGCTCGGCTGCGGCGTCGCTGCGAAGAGGCCTAAAGACCGGCATTCTGTACCTGGCGAAAGCAGCGGGCTTGTTTCG
>JBBREX010000239.1:0-3591 GCA_038225245.1 Fimbriimonadales bacterium
CAACCAGGCCTATAAGCTTTCGCTCACTCGGTATTTTTAGCTCGTCTCGCACGCCCGCCGGAGGCGCGTATCCATAATCGGCGAAGTCGGTGCCGTTATACACCACGTCGATGTATTTTTCGGGAATGCCCTTGCCGTGAAGCACGCCTCGCACGAAGTTACTCACTGCAACAAGGCGATTGCGGCGGCGAGCGGCTAGCTTGTAAATCGGATCGCTGGTCGTGATGTGCACGCTGGATACCAGAGGAACATTCTTCGTCATGGATGCCACAAAGCCCAGATAAGTCGCTCGGGACAAGTGGGCGTGCATAAGGTCAAATCGTTCTGGTTTTACGTTTCGAAGCATCCAGGCATAGGCGTGACGATTTTGAATGCCTTTCATGCCCACCGCGTGAGTTGGAATTCCCTGAGCCCTAAGCTCGGGGACCATCCATCCGTCTTGCGGGCAAAGAACCTCGACGGCGTGGCCAAGCTTGTGCAATAGCATGGCGAGGGTGAAGGCGTGACGTTCGGCGCCGGAAGTGGCCGAACTGGAAATAATTTGAAGAATTCTCAAAGGCCTGATAGAACTGGGAGGCCTGGATGGTGGGTTCACGCTCTCCAGAGTATACCGGCGTCTGGCAACCGACCTTCCGATTAGAGCAAACTAGCGTTTGTGAATCGACTTCTGAGTGTGTTCCTCCTTGTCACCATGGCATTTTGTTTGCAGACACGTGTCTTCGGTCAAGATCTTCCGAAAGCCAAGGGATTTACCCTCGACCGTTTTTATCGCTATCCTTTGATCAACGGCCGTAGTCCGGCTGCACCGGCGATGTCTCCAGACGGAAGCAAGATTGTGTTTGGTTGGAACAAGACGGGCGCCCGACGGCTCGATGTGTGGACGATGGATTATCCGTCGGGGGCAGTCAAGCAAATCGTCGACTCATCGAAGATCGATCCATTTCCTCGTCAGGATGATGAACGCACCGAGGATCAAAAGCGTGAGGAGAAACAATACGATGCCGGCATCTCCGGCTTCCACTGGTCGCCGGATGGGCGTGAGATTATGTTCGGCTACAAGGGCCGTGCATGGCTAGCAGCACCTGACGGGAGCCACCTCAGACCGCTCATCGATACTGCCGAGCAAGTCTCTACGCCGGATTATTCGCCGGACGGACGTTACATTGGCTTCTTGCGCGGGAGCAATGTCTTTCGAATAGACCGCTCTAGCGGGGCGATCAAGCAGATGACTTTTCTGTCAAAAGCGGGCACACGGGTCGACGGCTTTACGTTCTCGCCCGATGGCAAAGATCTCCTCATTAGCTGGTCAGACGAATCCAAGCTCGGCAACCACGTAATGATGGATTTCACAAAAGACCGGGCTACCGTGGTGAACATCCAGCGCATGTGGCAAGGCGAGAAGAGCGTAAATGTCCAGGTTGGCATCGTGTCCGTCGAAGGTGGACTAGTCCGCTTCCTCACCGGGATACCCCGATATACGTGGTTGAAAGAGCTGAAATGGGCGCCCGACAGCCGTCATATCGCAATAGGGGCCTATAGCGAAGACTTTCAGAAATATTGGATTTGGGTGATCGACCGTCAAACCCTTCGAAAATGGACGCTTATCGAAGAAAAAGCTCCTAAGAACTATTTGCCGGATTGGCGACCTCTGGTGTGGAGTCGCGACGGGAAAGAGGTCATCTACGGAACCGATATCATCGAGGGAAAATTCGGATTCCGATCCGTCTTCTCTGCCCCCATTGGCCTCGGTCAACCCAAGCCACTTTACGCCAAGAATCACGACGTGGCAAGCTTAAGTAGGCCGAAGAATTCGGATCGCATTATCTTGGTGACGATGGCCCGAAGCCCGCTAACCACGGAAATTAACATACTCGAACCGGACGGCCGCCTGACATCTCACACTCCCATCGAGCATGGAATGGCCACCGAGAAAGAATTCGACGAGGCGGCGGCGCCAATGGCGAGCGAGGATGGCACGAAGATCGCTACCCTCGCCAACGACCGAACGACTCCTCGAGAACTCTATGCTCTCGAACCGGTCGAGCGACGTCTAACGAAAAGCACTCTGCCTGAATTCGAGCGAGTGCAATGGGCTAATCATGAGGAGGTCACGCTTCCAGGACCTGACGGAGTTCCCATCCACGGCGTATTGATCACCAGGAAAGGTTTTGACAAGTCGCGAAAGCATCCCGCGTTTATCAGCAGCATGTACGCCAATAGCGCCAAGCTAGCATGGAACGGCTATTTCGAGAATTACGCGGCAACCGAACTCGATATGGCCGTGCTTCAGGTCGATTTTAGGGCCAGTTGGGGATATGGCGGTGAATTTAACAGCGGATATTACAAGTCGATGGGCCTCATCGATAGCGACGAGGCGGTTAAGGCGAAAGAGTACTTGGTGTCGCTGGGATTCGTACGCCCGGATCGAGTTGGAGTTTGGGGTTGGAGCTATGGGGGATTTCTAACCTGCATGATCATGCTCACCAAACCCGACGCTTTCGATACCGGCGTGGCGGTTGCATCGGTTACCGATTGGCGCAGCTACAACGAATGGTACACCCGCCGGAGGCTTGGTCTGGAGAGCGATGAGAAAGAGGTTTATAAGAAAACCAGCCCGATCAGCTACGCCGAGGGCCTGAGAAACAATCTCTTACTGGTTCATGGCTTGCTCGATGACAACGTGCTCTTTCAAGATACCGTCCGATTGATGCAGCGCATGATCGACAAGGGAAAGTACTTCGATTTCATGCCTTATCCACGGGATGACCACAGCATCGGCCATGACGAAAGCCGCCCCCACGTGATGGTCACGGTTATGCGGTACTTGTGGCGACAGCTTTCACGGCCCTAGACTTCGGAGCGGGGTACTATTTTGGCGAATGCGCATTGCCGATTGGGCCAAAGCGCTCGCCAACCATCCAGAACTTTCCGCACGCTTCAAGAACCTCAGCGGGTCCAGCCATTGGCGCCCGATTGCTTCGGAAGCGCGTCCCGTGTTGCTTGCCGCGTTATTGCACGCCCAGAATCGAAAGACCTTAATCGTGACCCCAACCTATGAGCGCGCGCTCGGGTGGCAAGCCAAACTCGAATTGTGCGGGATTCCCGAGCGCCAAATTTTACAGTTGCCCAGCGGAGGATCGTCGCTATTCGATGATGCGGAACCGGAATCGACTGCTCTATCGGATCGGATCGGAGCTCTCAAGTCCCTCATCGAGCCGGGCTTCGGAATTGTGATCGCCACGCCTCAGGCAGCTTTGGAGAGAACCCTTCCGAAGGAAATCCTCGAGCAAGCGTTTCTAGAGATTCATCCGGGCGGGCGCGTGGATCAAGACCTGATCCTAACCTCGCTCACCATGCTCGGCTATGAGCGAACCGATCCAGTGCGAATGCCAGGCCAGTACAATACGCGGGGCGGCATTCTCGACATCTTCGCGATGGGCAGGACACTGCCTGTTCGAACCGAATTTTTCGGCGACGAGATTGAGAGCATGCGGGAGTTTGATCCAACCACCCAGCGTTCGGTAGGCAGCACTCCGATCCTCCGATTGTCGCCGTCCCGGGAGACGCTTTTCCAGCCGGGTGAACATAGCT
>JBBREX010000240.1:0-3584 GCA_038225245.1 Fimbriimonadales bacterium
AAGTCGCCAGCTAAACGCGGGCCCTCGCCAGCCGAATGCTGCGTTCGCCGCAGCCAATTTCATCTTCACGCTAGCGGGCGGTCACGAGCCGGAGATGATCTCCGCTTACAACGCTAGAGGCCAGCAATTCACGGAGGACTCCTCACGGTTTGAGGCGGCTTTTGGTGCCCGGCTTTTCTCCCCAGGCCACCAGCTCGCTTACGCGTCCAAAAAGCTTCGAAGTGATAGAATGAGCAGGCGGGCCACCGCACTAATTTATAACCCCGACGACACCCTACTGGACCGCCGCGATACGCCCTGTGCAATCGCTCTTCAATTCATGATCCGGCACGACAAACTCGATACGGTTTGCTTCATGCGCTCCCAATCGGCAGCGATGGTCATGCCGTATGACGTATTCCTGTTCACAATGATCCAAGAGTGGCTAGCAACAGAACTTGGAATTGAGACAGGCACCTACACCCATATCGCTGCTTCGCTACACCTCTACGAGGAGGATCGACCTCTCGCAGAGCAGGTCATTTGCATGCCGAATGGACCGACCACCTCCATGCCTCCCATGAGGTCGGCAGGGCATGCTGTCGCATCTTCGCTTATCGAGACCGAACGTTGCCTCCGACTAGCGGGACGAGAGCCGCTCAAAGAACAGCCTCTCGATGAGTACTGGCTCTCGTTTATGGACCCAATCCGCGCGGTCTATTCAATCCCAAGGACGCCACGAAATGGTTCGGCGCAGCATAATGACGGACCGGCATGAAGGCTCGCCATCAGAACGATCCGCTACTACCATTTTGTGACATGGCACCACGTCCAAAGAGCGACGAAGAGATTGCTACCCTCGCCCTTAAAATTCATGAGATGTGGAAGTCGGGCAGATTGGGTGGAGAACTGATGCCCGAGGACGTCCATCCAGATCTACCATTAGGTTCGGATGAACTCGCCGCATACTTCACCCTCGGAATGACGTTGAACTACCAGCGGAACTCGTATGCTCTTTGGCGATCATGTACGGCTGCATTCAATGATGCCGAGACACGCTGGGTATTCGATCCCGTTGCAGTGGCCGCGTCGGATACCGAACGGCTCTCGGAGGCCCTAACGCGTCACCGCGTGGCGCTTCAGCCCAACCGCCACCCCCAAATCTGGCACCGGAACGCCCGCGGGCTTGTAGATTTAGCTTCCGGAAGCGTAAGAAACGTATTCGAGAGCGTCGGCTATGACCTGGGTGCCGTGAAGTCTTTCTTGGCCGAGCACCGGGCCAGCTTCCCCTACCTGTGCGGTCCGAAGATCTCGAACTACTGGCTTTATGTGATCTCCACGTACATGGCCTGGCCGACCACAAACCGAGAAAGTCTTTCAGTCGCCCCCGACACCCATGTAATTGCAGCAAGTATTAGATTAGGCGTGATGGCGCACGATCAAAATCTCGCCACACAGGCTGGCATTGCAGCAAGCCGATGGGCAACGATTCTTCAGACGACCAATCTAGTCCCAATCGACATCCATACGCCGCTATGGCTATGGAGCCGAAACGGGTTTCCGGACGTCCATTAAAGTACGGACGTCTTCCGGGCGACCCTCACCGGAGGGGTACCAAGTCACTCGCCCAAGCCCTGAAGCTGATCGAAACCGATAGCGTCCTCCATCCCCTATAGATGCCAGCCTCGGCGCGGTCCTCACCGGATGGGTACGACTCTTAGATCGTGTGGCAAGACCGGCTGCGTCCTCACACGCCGCCGAAAGCGATTTGGGCATCGACTTGGTCGAGCACCTCGCGGAAAGTTCGCCCAAGCATTGGATTCGGATGTCCAAAACGTGCGACGAACGCCCGATGGGTACCAACCCTGGTTCGAATGCTGGGGTTGCGATGGGCGAACGCAGCCTTCTCCGGGCTGTCCCACCCTCGCCGTATGGCAACAGGTAGAATTTCCAGTACCGCAGGGTTTACCGCTTCCAGGCCCGCCGCAACCAACTTGCCCTTTGCCAACTCGACGACCGCGACCGCGATCATGTAGAGCCGTCGATTGGTAAGTTTGAGAACCAAATCTCGGCTGCGAATACATGTCCCCACGGACGCCGCCGGCACACCAAGCGCCACCTCAATTTCATCAAATGGTTTGCCGCCAACCCAGGCGCTCAAGCCAGCCTTCAGTCTCGCAAATTCTGCGGGCGTGAGCGCGGGTTCAGATTTCTTACCTCTCGACACAGCCTTGATGATGTCAGCATCGACGCCCAACAGAATATTCCGGGCTTCGTCATCCTCGGCTAGGAAATCGATGATCCACACGCACCAGTCATTGATGGTGGACGGTAAGCCCGCAATTCCGACGTCCAGCCGGGCGCTGGCCGATTGGATCGCAGTAACAGGCATGCCGGTGAACGCCGAAATTCTCGTGGCTTCCACATCAAATTCCTCAGCCTCGGCCGCAAGCGCCGCCTGGAGACTCAGGACCTTTTGGTCGAACCCTGCCGCATCCGCCCGAGCTCGAGCTTGGAAAGCTGCAAGAGAGCCTCGAACCATCGCTAGACCTGCATCTGCCGCAGCCTCGTCGGTCTCTCCGGCCCTCAACCGGCTCAGGAAATAGCGAACTTCCGGCGCCGCCAGGTCGCCTAGCTGGATACTGTCGAGAAGCTCCGCCAAGGGATCATCGACTCGCAGACACTGATCATTCGGGGGAAGTATCGACTCAAGCTTTTCAAACGCACCTGGCGACGCGGCACCGTGCGCTCCGAATCCCACCACCGGCTCCGGGATGAGAAGGACCGTTCCATTGGCCAAGTGCCCGGCTCGGCCAGCGCGACCAGCAGCGTTGAGTAGTTCGTGCTGTTTCAGGTCCGTTCGCTTCTTGTCCTCATTGCGAACGTTTCCGGCAAGGATCGCCACCTGAGCGGGGAGATTCATCCCCTGTGCGAGGGTCGGAGTTGCGACAATAACCTTGGCGCCATCGGACCGCTGATAAAGTGACTCCGCAAGCCGCCGCTCAGATGAAAGCATGTCGCCGTTGTGAGGAAGGGCGCCGGCCGCCGCATCGATCAGCGACTGGGCCGTTGGTCCCAATTCGGTGGTTATTTCCGCTTGCAACACAAGTTCCGAGGCCGTTAGCCCGTCAATGCGCGGGAGCCGCAGGGCAAGCTTTCTGGCTGTAGAGCAGGAGTAGTCGGCCTGTTGAACGAAAATGATCGTTTTCAAGCCTGCGGTTGCCGAGCGCTCTGCAAGAGCAGCAGCGACGGTGTTCGCGTTTGGCGTCGGCCCCTTTGTGCCGATCGAAATGGAGACTGTGTCGGTGAGCAGGCGCACCAAGCTGGTGTCCTCCGGCCTGCCCCTGTTCCAGTTGTTTTGCAGACCGAACAGCGCGTACGGCACGACCGCGACAGAAGGCTTGGGAGGGTTCCGGCCTCGTTTCTTTGCCGAAACATAAGCTTCGATCGCATTGATCGGTTGGCTCGGGTAGACGACGACGCCGCGCGCCTGCCGGCTGGGCTTCCACGGATGGTGATAGTAGCGAGCAGCGCGCCCCGTCAGCTCGGTTAGCCAATCGGCCAGCTCCTGACCATTCGTCAGCATCGCTGAGAGCAACAGTAGA
>JBBREX010000241.1:0-3561 GCA_038225245.1 Fimbriimonadales bacterium
CCCGTTTAAGATAATCGGTAACCTAGCAGTGCCAAATGGTTCTATCGTAATTAGTAATAACTTCTACGAATACCCCTATCCAGCGAAAATTACGCTCCATTTAGCGAAAGGCAAAAGACTCGTGATTAAGAAAGTCTCAGACCTTCGCGGGCATGTCAGCATTACCAATAATGCCTCTGCTCTGGAGTTTCTACGTTTATGGAGCGCTCCTAACACTTATCTCATTTTCCACTACTTTCGGCCATTAGTCTGTGAAATTATGCCCATAAGCGAGGTAAAAGCAGCATGCTCTCGTTATGTCTCTGAGCGCATACATATGACGATAATACGTTTTCTTGGCGATGGTCCATGCGGTATCCTAAGCGACGAACGTTTTCGGAAGTTGAATATATCTAAGGCGAAGGTCTCAAAGGAAGGGAACGGTTATAAAGTTACCAGAACTGTTCTTATTGGTGAGATTAGCGCGAAAAACATTACTTACAGGGTAGAAAGGAGAGTGGAGTTTATTGAGAAAGATGGTAAATATAAAGAATTGAGCATGATTGCCTTGCCTGAACTAGATTCAGCGGTATGGTGGGATTTGAGGGCTCCGCATTAATTTGGTTGGCCTTTGGAGTTTAATTCGAGGCTGCCAAGGTCATGCAGCTAACGTTTCCAACGTGGGATTGCCAACTTTCCACAGTGGCTTATCATCTTTGGCGCCTTCACGCCGTCGCTGCGGCTGCCTCCAAATCTCGATCTAGAAAACGTCGAGGCTCAGTTTGAGAACGAGACCGTCTTGATCAGCTTCCAGAAGAAGGAGGAAGCGAAGAAGAGTGTGAAGGTGAATGTTCAGCCAATCGGCCAAACCAGCGACAAGGCTTCCCTTAGCGCCGCCGGTCAGCCAGCCGCCGAGAAATCTACGGACGGAATTTCCCGTTAAGTCCGTGCCCCAAAGTCGGGGCTCGCTCTTGACGGTGCGGGTCGACAAACGTCGTGTGATCTTCATAGATCCACGGCGTTTGCCATAACAGCCGAAGAGCGGTAAAGATTGGCATAGCGTGGTATCGGTCGGGGTAGAGCTCGGCCACCTTGGCTTCGATTCGCCGCGAGTACTTTGAAGAAGCTTGCGGGAAAAGATGGTGCGAAACGTGAGATCCAAAGCTGCTGTGCCAGGCATCCAGCCATGAAAGCCAACTTGGCAAAGTGACAGATAGCGAAGTCGCCAACACATCCTTCTCGTCTGCCAATGGGTTCAGAAAATGGTTGGTTGCGATATAGCTAATGGCGATTGAGTTTGCCACCAATACCGGGACCAGATACCCCCAAATCAAAACCTGGGTTCCCAGCATCCAAGTGCCCAAAATCCAGGCGGCAAGGGGAACGAAAAGCTCGGCCAAAATGACCACACGATCTGCGTTGGAGCTTTTGGGACTCTTCAGGTAAGTGACGACCATTCGAATCTGCTGTTGGGTCATTCGGTAGGTGAACGAGCTGAAAATGACGAGGTTCCGAGCGAGCGGTGAGAGCCGGTAAAGACCTTTCAAGATGGGATTGTGCTTGTAGTCCTCCATCGTGAACAAGTGATCAGGATCGACGCCTTCGACCTGGGTGTTGTTGTGATGGTCGGAGTTGTGCCATCGCCGCCAAAGGTAAGGCCCGATCGCCAGCGGTGAGAAGCCCAGACCGGCGAGGAAATCGCGCAGAAATAGATTCTTGATTGTTCCGCCATGGCCGATGTCATGAGCGAGAAAGCCCATGCAAGCCATGGAATGGCCGATCACCAGCGAGCAAATCGGCGCCAACCACCACGAGAAATGGTCGCGCAAAAGCCAAAAGCCGGTGCCGATAATGGCGAAGTGAACAACGAACCACAAAAGGTTGCCGTAGTGCGGCTTGAAAAAGTGTTCCGGAAGCTCTTTTCGCAACTGCTGGCGATAGTTCGGAATCTTCGTCGGGGTCGGGGAAGGGGGAGCAATCGTGGCCATACGTACTGAAATCCTTTTCGCTTTGGAAGACGTGACTATGCTGATCTACGTGCCAACGGCAGGGGGCGTTACCTCTTTGGGACCGATGTCGCACACACGATAGGACGGTTATTTCTACCCTCGATGATTCGCCGGATGCCTGTCAAACTGAGCATCATGCCGGAAATTATCGAGCCTTTTCGCATCCGATCCGTCGAGCCGATCCGTTTTACCAGCCGAGAGCAACGGGTTGCTATTTTGCGAGCGGCTCATTGGAATCCTTTTCTCATCGACGCCGACGATGTGCTCATCGATCTGCTTACCGATAGCGGCACGAGTGCCATGTCGGCCGCTCAATGGGGGGCGATCATGGTTGGCGACGAGAGCTATGCCGGCTCGCGCAGCTTCCGACGTTTCGAGGCCAAAGTGCAAGACATTTTTGGATTCAAGCACGTGATTCCTACCCATCAAGGCCGAGCCGCCGAGAAGATTCTTTGCAGCATTCTCTGCCGGCCAGGAACCGCGATACCCAACAATAACCACTTCGACACCACCCGCGCCAACGTCGAATTCGCGGGCGCGGAGGCGGTCGATCTCGTGATCGACGAAGGCAAAGATCCGGACTGCCTTCACCCCTTTAAGGGAGACCTCGACCCGGCGAAGCTGAAGCGATTTCTCGACGAGCATCGCGGCCGAGTCCCTTTCGGGATGATCACCATCACCAACAACACGGGCGGCGGGCAGCCCGTTTCGATGCAGAACATTCGCGAGGCGAGCGCTCTTTACCGTGAACACGGAGTGCCCTTCTTCATCGATGCCTGCCGGTTTGCCGAGAACGCCTGGTTTATCAAGCTGCGCGAGGCCGGCTACGAGTCGCGCACCCCGCTCCAGATCGCCAAAGAAATCTTTTCCCATGCCGATGGGGCGACCATGAGCCTCAAAAAGGACGGCTTCGGCAACATCGGCGGCTTCCTCGCCCTCAACGACGACGCCCTCGCGGAGCAGGCCCGAAATCTGCTCATCCTAACCGAAGGCTTCCCTACTTATGGAGGCCTTGCCGGCAGGGACTTGGAAGCGCTCGCCGTCGGCCTCGACGAGGTGCTCGACGAGCATTACCTCGAATATCGCACCGCCACCATCCGATATCTCGCCGAGCGCCTGATGGGCATCGGGGTTCGGGTCGTCCAGCCTCCGGGAGGCCATGCCGTATACATCGACGCTCGCGCATTTTATCCTCAGATCGAGCCCTGCGGCTTTCCCGCCCAGGCCCTAGTGGCGGAACTGTACGTCCACGGTGGCGTTCGCGGGGTGGAGATCGGCTCCGCGATGTTCGGGCGGAACGTGGACGGGGTCGAGGTCCCGGCCGAACGCGAGCTGGTTCGCCTCGCCATGCCCCGGCGCGTATATACGCAAGCGCACGTGAACTACGTCGCCGAGGTGTTCTTGGCGATGTGGGCCGATCGGGACTCGGTCTCTGGCCTTCGCATGACCAAGCAATCCCCGTTCCTCCGTCACTTCACCGCCCACTTCGAACCGCTGGCAAGCTAAATTCCTCCTATTCATTTCCTACTATGGGAAAGCTTTTTTGATGACGAATCTTGCGAAAGCGAGGCTA
>JBBREX010000242.1:0-3504 GCA_038225245.1 Fimbriimonadales bacterium
GATATCGACCCGTTCTGTCCTGAGTGCATCTATCATCGCGTCGCGCTGGTCAGGCGTAACCCGCACCTCCACTTCCGTGATTTGCGGCGCGCTTGGGAGGCTTGGCTGCGCAATGCCTAAGTGTAAAAACTCGTATTCCGACATCCATCCCACACGCAGCACGAGTTCAACGTAGGCCAACCAGCCCTTATGAACCGCAGCGGCGCCGATAAAGGCGACTTTCAACGGATTTTCCGTGGCGGGCGGCCTCGGTAACGCGTGATCGTCGATGCTGATTCTCGCATGAGGGACAATCGAAGCCGCTCGGTAAACATAGGCAGACCGGAGACGCCAGAAGTCGAGCGCTGACTCGGAGGGCGCCAACACATTTGGCTGAAGCGCCTCGAACAGCGCCGATAGGCGCTGGGTGTGACGCGGGCGCTCGCAACCGTAGACGCAGATGGTGCAGGCGCCCGAGTCGATCGGCGGAGCGTTGCAAAAAGTAGCATCGTTCCGCAGAAGCGCGTAGTTGGAACAGATCGTAAAGAAGTCATGGAGCCAAAGGGCCGTGCTGGAAACGCCAAGCGCCTGGGCGATTGTTTGCACCACTTCCGGACTGTGACCGAGCAAGGAATGCAGCACAACGTAAATTGCAGCAAAGCGGGCAGACTTTCGCTGTGATAGCGCAGTGACGAGTTGAGCCGCACTCGTGTGCCCGATTGCTATGCCGTTGACGGACATCCCGAAGGCGAAACATCCGATGTCGGCGTCATCGGACATCATAGGAAGAGGATATGTCGGGAATAGATAAATATAGGCATAGCCGGCGGAAACAAACATGGTCTCTTCATAGCTGATGGAATTCTCAATGCCGCCGCTTACGTCCAAGTGGCTGTTATGGCCGAAAGAGAGCACTAGCCCCGAGCACTGATCTGGGAGAAAGTCGTTGAGCGCCTCGCTCAGTGCGGAATATCCAAGCGTCGGAATGTGCGAAAAAGAGGGCCAGTGTTTTGCTTCCTCCCGAGGGGGTGTCGCTCGTTCCACAATGCTGCGCAGCACCCCGTTCGGCCGGCGTCCCGCGCGTCCCTCTACAAGCCCGGCTGTTAGAAAGTGATAGAATGGGTTGAGTCCGGCCGCGACCACATCCGGATTTGCGTCAATGTAGTAGCCAGTTTCGAAATTGCTGGTTGGATTGCGTCGCTCCTTCCAGCCGTTGAGCAAAAAATGGTCGAGGGGAAGGATGCCCGCTTCTCTAACGTCCGGATTTCGGTCAAGGTAGAACACAGGGTCGAAGTGCTCTGACACCACTCGCCTGACCTCCGGCTCGGCGGGCGACGCACGGTAACAACCTGGATCGACGCGGGGCGTGATGATCTGTTTCCCACTGTCGTCACCCCCTCGGGTGGCAAAGAGCAATGCGGTGTGGGCCGCGGCTCTGACCATCTGTAGCAGCCTCATTCTAAGCTCTCTGGGCGCCATCGATACCATTTGTGTTCGAGCCCATCCGAAAAAGGTTGGGTGGCGGAGACCGCTATGATTCCAGAGGGTTGCGAGACCTGATCTGGAGCTTCCACGTGGACCCTGGCTAACCGGCAGGCAGCATAGTCGCAAAGACTTGCGCTATGAAACCGATCTGACGAATGGGGCGAGCCGGGCCCGCGGCACCGTGATGGTGTTCCGCCCGAACGTGCCCGTCAGCTGGCGTGTCCGGCTGCCGTGCCGGTGGCCGGCAACACCCATTTCGGCATCGGCCCCTTGGGTCGTGGACGGGTTCTCCGCCTGGATCAACCACAACCGCCGCCTCGCCACGGATGGGGAAGCAACCATCAACTCCGCCGGAGCTTTCGTTTATGCCGCTTCCATCATGCTCCTCGTCCGACGCCTTGCACGCTGAACATGATTTCTCGGATGGACTCTTAGCTTAGATCCAAGCAGCATGATTTCGACGAAAGGCGAAGGACGATTGAATCGCGAGCCTCAATTCAGTTTCCTCCAGAATACCCCGGCACCGTCGATCTCCTCTATAGCTTCGGAAATGTGGCACCGTCCCCGGAAATCCTCCACCGCCTGACGGCAAGCCGGCAAAATGTAGTCGTCGATGATGACAAACCCGCCCGGCACCACTCTCGAGTAGAGGGCCTCAAGCGTTTCGGTTGTCGACGAGTACATGTCCCCGTCCAGTCGGAGCAGGGCTAGTTTCTGGACAGGCGCGTTCGGGAGCGTGTCCTTGAACCATCCTTTCAGAAAGACGACCTGGTCGTCGAGGAGGCCGTAGCGCGCAAAGTTCTCCTTCACCTCTTCCAGCGAAACGACCAACTCCTTGAACGTATGATGAGGATCGTTGAGATCGGCCGGATACAGCTCCGGCGTGGGTTTCGGCAGGCCCTCGAACGAATCGGCCACGAACACTCGCCTTCCGAGATCGGCATAGGCCGCAAGAACCCCGCGCATATAGATGCAAGCGCCGCCGCGCCAAACGCCCGCTTCCAGAAAATCCCCTTTGATTTCATCCTCAAACAGCTGCTCAGCCAGAGTCCGTATGTTGCGCATTCGCGCGGTGCCAATCATGGTCTGTGCAAGCGATGGCCAATCGCGCCCGATTGTTCGGACATCAGGGTCGTATCGCTGATTACTCCATGGTGCGATCGAGGGGTCTTCGTACAGGCGGCCCGTGAGCGTCGCTTCCAGGAGGTCGAGGTAATTACGGCGGAGCTCCACAGTCTGCGGAACGTCCCCGCGCGTATTTGCCCGCATCGCCCGCCGAAGGTCAATCAGATCGGCGGCAACGAGCGACAAACGACCCAGCAGGCGGGCATGCGATTGCTCCAGATCGGTCCGCAGGGCTAGGGAACCACCGAGCTGTGTCTCCAGTTCGCGAATGCGAGGTCGAGTAGATTCGAGTTCACGGGTCGATTCTGCAATGCGAGATCGAGTAGCTTCGAGTTCACGGGTCAATTCTTGCAACCCCTTATCGGTCGCCGTTGCTTCAGTCCGAAGTTTCTCGACCTGCACGACAGATCTCTGAAAATCGCTGCTGAGAACGTAAACTTGTAGCTTGAGCGACTCGTTCTCATCCACCAGGGCCTTTGCCTGATCGCGCTCGACGACCAAAGCATCCCGGGTTTGAGCAAGTTCTGCGGACACTCGGGTGGCGTATTCATGAAATCGTCGAAGACGAGGAATGGCAAGGGCAGCACGGAGCATCAGGTCACGGAAAGCCATGGTTTTCTCGAAAGTTGCGTAGAACTGGATAGCTATTTTTCGCAGCCCTTTAGAAGCACGCAGCTCGTCGTAGGCTACGACTCTTCGGCCAAGCCCCGATCATCGGTCGAGTTCGGGCTTCGCCCAAACGGTTCGGTTGACAACATCAATATAGGAAGCGACGAGCCGAACGACCTTGGAAGAGACATCGACACCGCTCTCGTAATCTCCAACCTTTCCGCTGAACCTGCGATTTCTGAATCCCGAGCGAACGATGCGAACCGCATCGGTAAGCTCGTCGCAGGCAAAGCTGCTTCTGACCAG
>JBBREX010000243.1:0-3430 GCA_038225245.1 Fimbriimonadales bacterium
TCTTTCGCCAATATCGGTCGGTGTTCCAAGTGTATTCGTATCCGTCTGGATTCTCATTCGGCACGATGTAAAGAGCGAAATCGTTAAAGTGCGCGTGGGGCTGCTGAGCAAGAGCAATAAATTGCTCGGCAATATACATCCCGACGGCAGGTGCAATCCACTCTCGCGCATGAATTCCGCATGCGATAAAAATGGACCTTTGAGGCGGAGTGCTGGTGGTTCGCACCGGCTGAAAATTAATTCGATAGCACCAAATTGGGCGGCCTTCGATGCTCGAACCGATCTGCACACGGCCTATAAACATCGGTTGAGCTTGCCGCCAAGTCTCATATTGGGCAATGATATCGGTGTACCGCAAGTAATTGAAATGGAAGTCGTCGACCTGGGTGGTGACCCGGTCTTTCCAAAAGTCCGGGCGAGGCAAATCCGAGATTTTCATGAAAGGCATCGAAAGTTGCCAGACTAGAGGAAGCTGGTTTGGCCCCACGATCACGTCGGTCGCTCCAAGCTGCACGGCTTCGGAGAAAAGCTGGAGGTGGCTGTCGCCAAGCTTTTGAGCGGCGGCAGGATCACTCACGTAAATTCGGTATCTCGACCAGCCGCCCTGGGAAAACGCCGCTGGACAAACGACACACAAACACAGTAATGCAAGAATTCTCTTCAAATCGATCCTCCTAAAGGGTTTCGAAACTCTATTATATAGGATAACGCTTCCATTTTATACGGCAAATAAGCGGAAGACGCGCCGGCACTGACCTCGTGATACAATTGCAACCATGGAAGCCGTGCAGAACCTAGACGACATTGCCGCGATCGAAAAGCAGATCGAAGACCTGAAGCGCAAGCTTGTCGAGACCAAGAAAAGCCAGCCGCAGGAGCCCATTAAAGACTACACGCTCACACGGGCCAGCGGTGAATCAGTTTCCCTCTCGAGCCTCTTCGGCGACAAAGAGGACCTGATCATCGTCCACAACATGGGAAAGGGATGTCCCTACTGCACCTTGTGGGCAGACGGTTTTATCGGTTTGACGCCGCATCTCGAAGATCGGGCGGGGTTTGTACTCGTTTCTCCTGATCGGCCCGAGGTTCTGAGTAGCTTCGCCGAATCAAGAGGCTGGACATTCAAAACCGTATCGGCCGCTGGAACAAATTTTATCGAAGACCTTGGCTTCAAAAAGGAAGAGGGTTACTGGCCAGGGATTTCAACTTTACATCGAGACGAAGACGGGAAAATCTCGCGAATTGCGAAAGCCTACTTTGGTCCTGGAGACGACTTCTGCGCACTCTGGCCGATGTTGGACCTCTTGCGAGATGGCGTGAATAACTGGGAACCGCGCTATTCATACGCGTAAAAAAAGGCCTCTCCGCAGATTGGAGAAGCCCGTAGAGTGGCCGTTGAAAAAACGCTACTTAGCGTACGCCTTGTTTGCGCTTATATTGATTTCGGTTTCCGCCAGTTTAGTTAGCTTATGATCCGCTTCGCCTTCCTCATCCAAGGTTTTTTGGAGTTCTCGAGATTGATCCGCGAATCCTAGCAGCTTGGCGTAGGTACGAACGCAGCCATACCCTGCCATTTCGTAATGCTCGACTCGCTGAGCGCAGGCGATTAGGCCAGCGTCCCGCACGGCATCGTCGGCTTCCTCTTTGAGCAATTCTTGGGCTTCCGCAACAAGGCCTTTCATCGCCTTGCAGATTTTGCCGCCGGGCTTTTCCTCGAGCGCCTCGAGAACCTTTTCTAATCGGCGGACATGCCCCTCGGTTTGTTTCAAATGATCTTCGAATGCCTTGCGCAAATTACTCGAAGTCGCCGCTACCGCCATTTTGGGTAGCGCTTCCACAAGCTGGTTTTCAGCGTTGTACAGGTCTTGCAACTCTTCCGTATAAAGAGCTTGCAGTGAATCTAACGTCATGTTGTATGTTCTCCTTGGTCAGTAGCTGTGCCTTGTTTGGTAATCAATATCCCGCCATGTCGTCGGCGCTCGACTTATTTTCGTGGTTTGGCTCAGGTGACGGTTGCTTTGCCGGCTCGCGTCTTTTTCCACGATTTTTCTTCGAATCGCCCATACTCTTGAGGGTGGCTGGGTGCCCTTCGTTCAGGGCATCCTCGCTCTTCGCCGGATTTTTCTCGCTCATCCAAGCGCCTGCCTTATGCGAGATACGCAGCATATTGAGAAGTTCCCCTCCCGATTCGAGTCGCTCCTAGTCCTCTGAGCGCTTCACAGATCCACTCCTGAGGGTGATTGTGGAGATCCAATGCGAGCACAGGCATGGCTGGAGCAGCGAGGACTCGACCTTCCCGGCGAGATCGGCCATTGACCACCAAAAATGAAAAGCGTGCGAAGAGCATCATGGATATTGCGGCGAGGCTTAAGTAAAACCAATCAGGAATAACGAAGGGCGTCATCGAGGTGGCTAACCACGAGCCGCCCACCATCCCCAAAGCGGCGGAAATACCTTGTTCCTTCGGGCGACATTGTGTGGGTGTCGGATTCCACGCTTGTCGGACTTCTACCCAAAAGAGGTCTCTTTCCGGTATGCCACGCTTGATAAGGGCATCTGCGGCAACTCGCGCTGATGCGTCATCGCGAAATGCGGCAAAGAGAATTGGCGCTGACCGAATATCTTGTTTTATCATGATATAGCTTCCGTTGTCTGTCGGACATGGTCACAGTACTAGACGAGAATCACGATTGCAAGTCGCATTAACCGGTGCCCCTGAAACAGGGCACAAGAATTATCTAACTTGTAGTGCAGAGATGGAGCTTTCTGGGAAAGGGCGCTGTACAATGCAATGGGTATGAATAAGCATGAATAATCGCGAACGGCGAGGCCTATCAGCCCGCGAATCGGAAATTCTTCAGCACGCGGCGGATGGAAAAACCGATAAGGAAATCGCGCGCATTCTCACCATAAGCGCCGATACCGTCAATAGCCATTGGAAACGGATTCGAATCAAACTTGGCACTTCCAGCAGGACCGAAGACGTGGCCCTCGCTATCCGGCAGCAAGCGAGCGAAGTGGCGAGGGTTACTTTCGCCGAAAATCAACGATTGCAGCTTGAGATCGCGCAAAGAAAGCGAGCGGAAGAAAAAGCTAAAGCAAGCCAAGAGCTAGTCAGCCTCGTGACATCGCAGATGCCCGCCGTCCTATGGACTACTGACGAGAATTTGGTCGTCACGAGCGTCCATGGAGGGACTCTCATTTCCGGTGAATTCTTAGCTGGCAGTGAAGGCAAGAGCATAGAAGACCAAAGCATTGACGACCAGGCCGAGCGGGAAAGAAGCCGGGCCCATCGAGCAGCCCTGAAGGGTTCCCCGTCCAGTTTTGAGCCAATTTTCAAAGGTCGAATTTACCAGGCGCGGGTTGAACCACTTCGCAATCTCTCGGGGCTCATAGTAGGCACGCTGGGCCTTGCCGTAGACGTCACCCA
>JBBREX010000244.1:0-3423 GCA_038225245.1 Fimbriimonadales bacterium
TGCTCGAAAAGCCAGTCTTTCATTTCATTCAAAGTTCGCATCATCGCGTCGGACAATTCGATTGACGGCTTTCCTTCGCTGTGGATGATTACGTCCTCAACCATCGCACCGATTCGACGCCCGTGGGAATCACCCGTAGACAGAAATTGAGGGGGAAGTTTGGAAATCGTGCGGGAGGCTAGCGCGTCATCGAGATCGTGATTGAGGTAAGCGATGCGGTCGCTTATGCGGACCACCGCCGCTTCCAAAGTGGACACCGCTTCCCCGTCGTAAGCGCTCAAATCGCTCCTTCCCTTACTGTGCCCGCTTATACCGGCCCGAGTTTCCTCGGTTAAATTGAGTTTTTCAAGGACATCGACGACTCGTAAGGATTGCTCGTAGTGGCGAAAAGAGGCGATTTTTGGAGAAGCCATTTCCTTGATGGCATCGTTCAAGGCCTCTTCCCCGGCATGGCCGAAGGGGGTGTGGCCGACATCGTGAGCAAGAGCGATTGCCTCGATGAGATCTTCGTTTAGGAGTAGCGCGCGGCCAATGGTGCGAGCGATTTGGGCGACCTCGAGACTGTGAGTCAGGCGGGTACGAATGTGATCGCCTTGGGGATCGATGAATACCTGAGTCTTATGCTTCAACCGACGAAACGACTTTGAATGCAGAATGCGGTCTCTATCCCTCTGGAAGCAGGTCCTTACCGGATCGGATGGCTCCGGCACCAGGCGGCCCGCGGTATCGGCCGCCTTGGCCGCATAAGGAGAGAGATATTCGCCCTCCCGTCGCTCGGTCATCGCCCTGATGTGATGCTCGGTCGGTCCACGATTCATGGGACTCGATAGTAGCATGGTCGGCTGGGCGATTGAGGAACGATGGCCCCCCCTTGGCTCCATGGGAGTCGAATGCGATATGATCTATCCCGAATGGCATTTGTGCGCTCGATGATCTTGAAAACTGCGGGGCTGCCGGCCATAGAGCGGCTCGTCCGCAAATCTTTTCTCTTCCGATCCCTCGTGCGACGCTTTGTTGCTGGAGACACCTTGGAAGAAGCGATGACTCAAGTTGAGCTTCTGTGCGAAAAGGGATTCTTAGTTTCGTTGGATTACCTGGGGGAAAACACGCAAAGCGAACTGGAGGCTCTGGCCGCAAAAGATACCTATATCGCGATGCTTAGGCGTATTGCCCTGAGTTCTCATCGGACGATGATCAATATCTCCATCAAATTGACCCAGTGTGGCTTGGACCAGGGAGATCAACTCGCGGAAACGAATTACCGTGCTGTGCTCGACGTAGCCAAACAGTCGAATACGTTCGTACGGGTGGACATGGAGTCGTCACACTACACCGAGCGCACGATAGCTATGATCGAACGAGTCTTCCCAGAATATCCCCTGACCGGCACCGTCCTTCAAAGTTATCTTTATCGCTCGATCGACGACGTTCGCAGAATGAACGAGCTAGGGGCCCGGGTTCGAGTGGTGAAAGGGGCTTATCTGGAACCGGAATCCGTTGCGTATAAGGATAAGGGGAAAGTCGATCAAGCCTATGTGGAGATCGCTAAGCTTCTGCTCGAGCATGGACACTATCCGGCAATCGCCACCCACGACGGGCGAATTATCGATATTGTCAGAGCCTTCGTGACAAAGCAATCGATCTCAAAAGAAGATTTTGAATTTCAAATGCTCTTTGGAATACGCAGGGACTTGCAAGATCAGCTTCATGCGGAAGGATACAACGTGAGAATCTATGTGCCTTTCGGAGAAATGTGGTACCCCTATTTCACCCGTCGGCTGGCGGAAAGGCCGGCGAATGCGTTCTTCATCCTAAAGTCGCTTTTCAAAGGATGAGAGACGGCTCTGGCAAACCGGTCACAATGGATTTATGATTGCATCGCTGATTTGGCTTGCCCTGGGTTGTTTTTTTGGTCAAAACACGCCGCCCCAAGCGGACGTGAAGCTTCCCAAAAGCACGACATCGGGAGCAATCGTGTCTGGAATTGTTTCGATCACTTTCGAGGGCGGATTGCATGCATACCAAAATCCCCCCACCAAGGAATATTCGATTCCTGTTTCGCTATCCGTAGTCGGTTCCGGTTTCAAAATTAAACCGAAGTATCCCAAAGGCTCGATGATGTCTCTAGGCGGGGAGAAAGAACCTGCCGCGGTTTATGGCGGCACTATAGCAATTCCCTTCGAACTGACTTTGCCCAAAAAGCTGGGCAAGCAGAAAATCAACCTTCGAATCCACTATCAACAATGCAGCGAAACTCAATGCTTCGTTCCCGACGATATCGACCTATCCGGTTGGATTGAAGTGAAAGCCAAGCGAAAAAAACCCATCAAGCGATGACCGAATCGTTTAAGGTTGGTGGGGTGGAAATTGGCAAGGGCAAGCTGACCATTATTGCCGGTCCTTGCTTAGCCGAATCGCTTGATCTATGCCTCGAGGTCGGCCACACCATGGCGGCTCTTTGCCAGAGACTAGAGTTTCAGTTCATTTTTAAGGCTTCTTTCGATAAAGCCAATCGAACTTCACAGGCAAGCGCAAGAGGCCATGAGACCGATAAGGGTCTCGAGCTCCTTCGACAAGTCAAGGCCGATTTGGGAGTTCCCCTCACCACCGACATTCACCTGCCAAGCCAAGCGCTTCCAGTAAGCCAGATTGCCGATCTCATTCAGATTCCTGCCTTCTTGTGTCGACAAACCGATTTGTTGCAAAGTGCGGCGGAAACATGCACGCCGGTCAATGTCAAGAAAGGACAGTTCCTTTCGCCCCACGACGCGCAAAATATCGTTGAGAAATTGCGAGCCTTTAGTGCTTCCGGAATCATGCTCACCGAGCGGGGGACGAGCTTTGGCTACAATGCTCTCGTCGTAGACTTTCCCGGCCTGGAAATCATGCGCTCATTTGGGGTTCCCGTGTGCTTCGACGCCACCCACTCCGCGCAACGGCCGGGCGGACAAGGCTCCGCGTCTGGGGGTAATCGCGAATCGATTCCCGCTCTGTGCCGGGCGGCGGTCGCGGTCGGCATCGATGCTCTTTTCCTAGAAGTCCACCCTAACCCCGCTGAAGCGGCTTCCGACCGCGAGACGCAATGGCCTCTTGCGCAAGCAGAGGAGCTGCTTTCGTCGGTTCAGAGGCTGGCCGGAACGTCTATCTGAGGGCAAGGCTTTCGGCGGCCGAATGTCCCGACTTGAGAAAATCGATGAATTCTATCGGATCTCTCGTCGAGCCCTGAAAGACTCGGAGGGCTTTTCCTTCCGGCGACACGATGACATATGCGGGCAGCGTCACAACGCCCGCGAGCCTTTGCTCCAAATCCCGATTTTGCTCGTCTGCCTTGGTCGGTCTATCCGTATATAGCTCGACGGGGATAAAGTTTCTAACTTCGGACAAGACGTCCTTTCGGGGAAACATGTTTTGCTCCATCCAGCG
>JBBREX010000245.1:0-3401 GCA_038225245.1 Fimbriimonadales bacterium
GCACCGGCGTTGGCATGAGCATCAGAGCGAATCGCTATCTTGGGATTCGAGCCGCCAACTGTTGCTCCGCGGAAATGGCTAAGCTGGCCCGACAACATAATCATGCGAACGTGTTGTGCCTCGGAGAGCGCCTTATTCAGGAGTCGGAAGCAATATCGATCGCGGAAGCGTTCTTTTCTTCTGGAGAGGACTCGGTTGAACGCCATGTGCGTAGAGTAGAGAAACTAGATCGAAAACCTGAATCTTGCTAAATTGGGTGTAATCTTATTAACAACATGAATTCTTTTGTGGCTAGAAGTGTTGTCTCTTCGTCAGCAATCGCCCTCATTGCGGGAGCCGTGCTATTTGGCCACGTTCGAAGAGAGCAGATTGAAATGGGGAGCGGTGCCGCCCGCCCTCTTGGCGGCTTACTAGTTTCCAACACTCGTGAACCTGAGGTCGGGGAGAGCGAATACTTCTATGAACTCACCAAGCTCCTGAAGTCGGAATACGTCGACCCAGTTACCGACGACGACAAGCTTGCCTCCGGGGCCGTTCGCGGCATGATCAACAGCTTGGCTGATCCGGCATGCCAGTTTTTTAACGCCGCTCAATTCAAACAATACCTAGCCAATCAGCAGGGCAAATTCGAGGGAATTGGTATCCAGTTGAAGCTCCAGTACGATGAAGATCAGGTCAAGCGTCTCCACAAGGTGACGAAGGTACCGGAAGATCCCAAGCAGATGCCCGATCCTGCGCTTCTGGTTCCAAAGCTCGTGGTCGTCGCCGTGGCGGAAGGTGGACCGGCGGAAAAAGCGGGAATTAAGGCGGGCGATCGCATTCAATCGATCGACAATCGAGTGGTGCTTAGTTCGGACGCCATCTTAGAGATTCGCGAAATGCAAAAGAAGGCGATGTCCGGAAAATTGCCCCCCAAAGAAGTTGATTCCTTGAGAAAGGAAATGCAGGAGCGGGTTAAGACCAGCTTAACTTCCGGGCGCGCTCGCGACCTGCTCACTGAAGGCGTCACCGGTTCCTTGCTCGTCAAGTGGCAGCGTGGAAAAGATGCCTCACAGGCCATGGTTCGCAAAATGGCGCTCGATCAGTCAGCTTTGGCGCATTCGGCAAACGGGGCTATCGTGCTTCACTTTGGAAAGGGTAGCGAAGAGGCTCTCCGATCTTCTCTTGCCAAATCAAAAAACCCCACTATCGACTTGCGCAACAATGCATTGGGTGACTACGAGGTGATGAAGCGGTGCTTGGCCCTGATGCTGCCTAAAGGCGATTACGGTGAAATCGGCTTCGAGCGAACGTCCGCGAAAAAAGCCTTCGTGGTGAACGGAGGAAAGCTCAAGCGAAGCGTAACTCTCATCGTCGACCGTTCGACCGCCGATGCCGCCGAAGTGTTCGCCAAGGTGCTCCAACAAGCGGGTGGTGCGAAACTTGTCGGTGGGCCCACTTCCGGCGACGGCACGATCACTGAAACATTCGCGCTACCGGACGGGAGTGGCTACACTCTGCCCATCGGAAAATATTACGGAACTGGGAGGACCAATTGAAACTCGCTAGCCGTTGCATAGGGTTCTTCGTCCTGCTGGTGGTGGCGTTCTTGGGCGGATATATCTGGAAGGACGCTCGGGCGGGCGAATTGCCGCGCTTGGATGTGATTCGCGCCGCAATAGGCGATCGCCCGGCAATTCAAAAATTGACCGCTACCCAGATTTTCAAACAAGCCTTTCATCGCATCCTTGTGGATTACGACAAGAAGGTCGATACTAAAGAGCTTAAATACGCGGGGATGGAAGGACTGATGGCTTCTCTCGGGGATCCCCATACCCAATTCCTGGAGCCTAGAGCGGCAACCGAGTTTTCCAAGGAAACAAAAGGACTCAGGGACTTCGTCGGTGTGGGGGCACGCTTGAGTCCAGACCCTCTCGGTGCGAGAATTCGAACGGTTTTCAAGGAAGGTCCGGCGGAGCGCGCAGGAGTCAAAAACGGTGATCTGATTACCGCCGTCGATGGCCACGTCGTTGCCGGTAAGCCAGTCGATGATATCGTTCAGCTGATTCGAGGAAAAGAGGGATCGACCGTGCGCCTCACCTTGATTCGTGGTGGAGAGTCGAAGCCCATCGTCATCGCAATCAAGCGAGGAACGATCATTGCTCCCTCCGCTGAGGGATCCATCCTCGAAGGCACCAACATCGGATACATCTCCGTCATGAGCTTTTCTGAGCCAACCTCGGAGCAATTCGACCGGGCCCTGGATGACCTCCATGCTAAGCATATCGAAGGGCTGATCATCGATATGCGATCCAACCCGGGCGGATTGCTTGAAACCGCAAGGGAGATGCTCTCGAAGTTCGTGGATACCAAGCCGGTGGTCACCATGAAAGGCAGAAATGGCAAGAGCGACCTCGTCACCACCTATCCGGGCCTAGCCCTCAACATGACCTACCCCGTCGTCGTGCTGGTCAACGAAGAGTCGGCAAGCGCGGCGGAGATTTTTGCCGGGGTTTTGCACGATTACAAAAAGGCGACACTCGTCGGCGAGCACACGTACGGCAAAGCGTCCGTTCAAAACGTGTTCACGTTGGTCGATGGCTCAAGCGCAAAGGTGACAATTGCTCGGTATTATCTTCCAAGCGGGAGCGACATCAGTCGAAAGGTCGATGATGACGGCCAGTATGTAAGCGGCGGCATTGCCCCCGATGTGAAGGTGCCGCTCGATCTCGATTCAAGAACAATATTCGGAGAGCTTTCGACCGATAACCAGCTCCAGAAGGCAGTCGAGCTCATTCACTCGAAAAAATAGGACCGCTCTAACGATTTCGAGGATCGAAAATCGCCCTCAACCCGTCACCCACGAAGTTGAGGGCGAAGATCGTAAGGCTCAAGACCAGGCACGGCCACAAAAGCGGCATGGTGTAAGCGCTCATCTCCAAGCGAGCGTTGTAAATCATGCTCCCCCAACTCGGATCTGGGGACTGCACTCCGATTCCCAAAAAGCTCAAAGTGCTTTCGGCCAAGATCGTGCCCGCCAAGTCGACCATACTCACGGCGAATAGGATGCCCCAGAGATGGGGGATGACGTGACGCGTTACTGTGTACCAAGTCGAAGCTCCTAGGGCCCTGGACGCGACCACGAATTCTCGATCTTTAAGAGAAGCCACTTGGGTTCGAACGAGCCGTGCCGTTGCCGGCCACGCGGTTATCGCGAGGGCAATGATCACCGGAATCAAGCCGCGTTTCCATATGCCGATGATTAAGATGGCGAGCAAGATATCGGGAAACGCGAACATCCCATCGGTTAGACGTAAAAGTGGCACGCTCACCCATCTCGGCGCATAGACCCCCAGCACTCCTACAAAAATGCCGACGCAGAGAGCGATGATTTGAACCGTGAATCCTACTCTGAGGGAGTT
>JBBREX010000246.1:0-3305 GCA_038225245.1 Fimbriimonadales bacterium
CGTAGCCGATCACGTCGGTGGATCCGTTTGGCGCGGCCGCAAGATCGCGAATGTAATTGTCAACGGACTGCTGCAATCTTGGGCTTTCCAACGACAGCATGTAGCTGGTGGGAGAGGCAACTGCGCGCACGCTTCCGGCTACCGATGAAAGTTTGTCCTGCGCCCTCGAAACCTCATTCCAAACTTGCTGTTGACTGCTCGCCATGCGCATCGCCATCTTCACCTGCTTAGCGGCGACGGCCTGCGGAGAGCTTTCAAAATTCCGGACCGCTTCCTGACCTCGCCGGCTCCAACGGCCGTGCTCTACGCAGAACGATGCAATCGGAACTTTGCCGGATTTGGTGGGCAGAATAAAATCGTCTTTCAAGGTACGGTCCTGCTGACCGCCCTTCACGATCTCGCCCGATTGAATGTACACGTCTTCATCCTGCGAGACGTTCTCGATCGCCAGCTCGTTCACGCTGCCGGTCTCATAAACCACTACTTTGTGCTGCTGCAGCGCTTCCTGCAGAGTCAGAAACTTCTTAGTTGCGCCGGGCTGTTTGGCGCCGTGAATCAGAAACACCGAGAGGTTCTGATACGTTTGCGGACCGGAAACTCTATATTCCGCGCCACTCACAGAGAAAGTCCCCGTCATCGTTGACATCGCCAGCATGGCAGACACACTGCTCCTGTTCCATTTCATGTTCGTTCTCCTATTTTGGTAGGCCGCGAATACTCGAATCCGCGCCTTCACCACTCAAATGCCGCACGCTCGAAGAACCTTGCGGAAGCACCGAAAGTTATTAGCGAGCTGGAGGGATCAAGGGATGGGAATGACGCCCAGACCCTGGATGGGCCCTTCGACGGGGAAATTCTGCACAAGGGCGTATGAGATTGCATCAACCATTGAGATCGTGCCGCCCGTATAGCTGCCGACCAGCCCGCGCGTGCCATCGGGACTCATTACGACGTCTGACGGATTCGCGGCTACCGTGACCTTGGTGATGACGGTGAACGTCGCAGTGTCGACCACCGCCAGGTGATTCGGCCCGGTCGCAATGAACGCCTTGGTCCCAGTCGGGTTGAACGCAATCCCGTTCTGTGTAAGCTCGCCGAGGTTGACTGACGGTCCTACCGTTCCCGAGGCGGTATCCACGATGTCAACAACAGACCCTTGGAAGTAATTCACCCAGGCCTGGCTGCCATCGGGCGTGAGTGCGACAACCCCCGGGAAAGGCCTGGGCAGGGGAATCATGCTGAGAACTGCGTGCCGGGCGACGTCAATTACCAGGAGCGAGGGGGCCGGATTAGAGTCGAAGTAATTGGAGACGTATGCGCGAGTGCCGTCAGGCGAGATCGCAATGCCAGCCGGAAAGGAATTTGGCAGAGGCAGTGTGAACGTTACCCGATCGGTGGCGGTGTCGATCCACGCGACAGTGTTGTTGTAGCACGTTACGAGCATGGTAGCTCCGTCGGGCGTGACCGCCGACTCGAGCGGACTGGAACAAACCTTGATTTCATTGAGTACCTGTTGCGGACAGACGCTCAGGTGTACGACGGTATCTAAATCGTTCTCGATCTGGTATTTGGTGACGTCCCATCGCAGCCCCCGTTCGAGGCGCCCTCGGGTATGTCGAATGATGCAGGCAGCCCCAGCGGCAGGGGAACGACGGAGGGAAACGTATTGATGAGCGAAGGGCCATTCGGGGCGGCAATGGCCGGCTGCACAAGCGCGCTCTTGTCCACGCGTGATGCTCTTTATGCGCTGTGCGATGGGATCGCTCATCTCGTAGGGATGCGCATTCCATTGGATTTCATTGGAACATCACCGTCCTTCCGGGAACTCCGATGGGCAGCAGCACACCCGTGTCTAAACCCGAAGCCGTAACTGAACGGGACTTCCGATCGGCCAGGAGCCGACGTAAATGGCGCCTCTGGATTGAAGCGTTCGCGCGCGTGTCGCTGCAAAGTTGGCCAAGACATAAGGCGGCACTGTCAGGCTGGTATCGCCTGGCTTGGCAACGCAGACGAAGACCGCCGTGGCATTCGTTGGCAGGTCCGTGGCAAGGCCGGATACGAAGACCGAATGACCGGCCGGCACAGCGTTCCAGTTTGCAGTGAACCCCTGGCTGCGCGCAATGTTCTGCAACTGGTCGCGGTTTGTCCATGTCAGCGGGGCTGGCATAGTCAGAGGAGCCTGGATCGCTCCGACATCGGCTTCGTGTTTGCGACGCCGACATCCTGATGCACCGTAATTCGAGCAGCCAGCGCCCGGGCCGTGCGCCCACCGGTGATGAGCGGGCCAGCCAACGGGTTGGATGGCTCGGAACAAGGGCTACTGTCGGAGGAAATCGCCATGGTCACGACATTGCCCAGACCGAAGTCTTCGTTGGCGGCATCCCTGCCCAAGTGACCGACAGCGGCCGCACACCATGCTGCGCCGGTGTCGACCGGATCGTTTTTCAAGTGCCGGCGAACGCACCTACCGGCTGCTGGGTTCCGGTTCTTGTCAGAACAAGAGGCGCGATGGTCAGCAGCTCAGCCCGGCCAAGCCATCATCCTGTGGGGCACGGGGCTGGGCCAAGCCTCCTTTGCGAATAGTGGGCCTCCGACGGCCGGCACCCTTGCCACCTACAACGACAGGCACCGAAGCGGTCTTCAGATTGTTGAAAGACAACTGCAGGGAGACCAAGCCCAGCGGTGTGTTGGGCGGCGCGATCGCGTTTATCTGGCCCGGGCCCACGAACACAGGGATCGCCTGTACGGCGGTAGAGCCCTGCGTCAGCCGCATGGACACACCGCCGAGCGTTGTTTGTAGCGGGAAAGACAATGAGGGGCTCGCCACAGGGCCGATGCCGGCTCCGAAAACCGAGAAGATCGATTCGCGAGCGATCGAGCGTCCAGGGAGTCCTGGCGGCATAAAACTGGCCGCGTTTACGACTCCGCGATAGTTGATCCGGGGCGATTGCGCCCAAGCAGCCGAGGCGACAGCGAGTGCAAGAACCGAAGCACGCATAATGATGACTTCGCCCGTCGAGAATAGCATGTTCACAGCGCCCCAATGTGAATGTTCGTTACTCTGTCAGAGAGCAGCCAAAAATCCAGGCATGATAAAGCAAACCTTCGATCCGGGCCTTACCAATCAGTACGGCGGCGAGATGCGCCGGACCATCGATAAAGACGGCAGCTTCAATGTGCGCCGCCGAGGCGGTTCCGGGTTCAATTTTTACCTCTTTTTGATTGACACCACCTGGCCGAAATTCATCGCCGTGGTGGCCACAGCTTACTTTTTCGTTAACTTGCTATTCGCGGGCCTGTTCGTA
>JBBREX010000247.1:0-3273 GCA_038225245.1 Fimbriimonadales bacterium
TGCGCCCTCCCCGCGGAGTTGGCCAAGGTCTACCGCGATTCGCTAGACTTCAATCCAAAGCATTTAGATGCGTTTCGAGGATTATTACGATCGCTCACTTTCATGTCAAACAGCGATGACTTAGGTTCCCGATTCGGCATGTTGGAAAATCCTCGTGAGAGTTTCGAGCCGCTCATTAAGTGGTGTGAAGAGCATTCTCTCACGCACCACATCGAACCGCTGGCCTTGGCTATGCAAAAACTCGATCCCGACTTCGCGCCGGCCGAGTACTATCTCGCAATTTCCCAGGTGTCAATCGACCTGCCGCAACGAGTAATCGAGCATTTTCAGGCCGCATTGACCAAGCAGAAGAACAAGGGCAAACGTGACGAGTACATTACCGGATTCTTGGAAAAAATGGCGTCGCGAGGCCATGTCACAGATGCCTACTTGGCGGCACCGGACGCTCGTCAAGCATTCCGCATCCTGGCATATCAGAAATTAAGTCCCTACTGGAACGGTGGACTCCGCGAGCTGGTCGTCCTACATGCCAAGAAACATTCGAATGATCCACTGCTGCCCTGGTATCAAGGCGTGGTCTACGCGCTGGACGAAAAATTCGCTCTCGCTGATAAGACCTTCACCGAAAACTTGGCGAAACCGCCTGATATGCAAACGCTTCCTCTGTTCCGGGAATACAGAGTCCTGGCTCGTTATCATACCGGACATTTCCTTGAGGCTCTCGCGGAGCTCAGCCCACCGGACACGACGTTTGCTCAATTGGTCTGGCTCTGTTACCGCGACAAAAACGACGCCGCGCTCGAGGAACTGCTAACAGCCTATGCCAAAATCGCTCAACCACCGATCGAGCCATCACGCTATCGCTATCGAATGAAGATCCGCAAAAACGAAATAGAAGAGGGAATTAAGCTCTTTAAGATTCTTTTAGACAAACCGCTTGAGGCAGACAAACAGAGGAATCTCGTCCATGAATTTCTGGATGAAATGGTCGCGGCCGACAAGACGCTCGAAGGATACCTGGCGGCTCCGAGTCCTCAAATTGGGTTCCAGGTTCTCGCGGAGAACCTCTACCATCGAAATAACTTTAAGGACCTTCGCTGGCTTGTCGATGAGCATCGCGGCAAACATCCGAACGATCCCTGGTTAACCCTCTATCAGGGGGAGATTCATCTACAGGAATCGGCCTGGTCCATGGCAGTTACTGTTTTGAAATCAGGTAGCCAAAGGGTCGATGACCCAAATTTGCTACGACGGCTCCACGACCGACTGATCTGGGCTTCCTATAAGGCAGGGCAAAGTATCAGAGCCTATGAGGAGATTCCACCGCAAAATAGTACTTTCCAAAGGCTGACTGACCTCATGGTCGCGGATAAAAAGATCCCCCAGTTGGAAGCCTTGATTCGGACACATGGGCTTCATGTCGATGAAAACGATCCTGATTTGACGTTTGCTAAATGCCGAAATAGCATTCTGTCAAAAAATACGTCAAGGGCACTAACGCGCTTGCAAGAAGCCGGCCGGAATCAAAAAACGGGGACGGTGCGTAACGCATACATTGGACGCTATCTTGACGAGATGGTCGATGCGGGGATGGCGGTTGAGGCATATATAACCATGGCCGAACCTGCAACAGTTTTTCGGTATGTAGCTGGGATGTTAGTTGAGAAGAAAAAAACCGACGAGTTGGCAGGGCTCCTTATGGAGCATGGTAAAAAGCACGTCGCCGAGCCTTTTCACCACTTCTTTCAAGGTGAGCTATTTTTGCTGCGAGGCGACTTCAAATCGGCACAGGTTGAGTTCACGACAGCTCTTGCTAGAAGCGTTTGGTCTACCGATCAATGGGAGTTCCGCAATGGCCTGTACCGGGCTGCCGTCAAGGCCGGTGACGCCGTGCGCGTCTATCGAGAGATCGGGCCGGAAAATGGGACGTTTAGGCATCTGGCGCGCGTGTGCATCGAAGAATCCGACGCCAAGCAATTACAAGCTTTGCTCGATGCGTATAGCAAAGATCATCCAGACGATATAAATCTTATCGGATGGCAATTGGAGGTTAATTGGCTGAAGAAGGACTATGAAGCGGCATTAAGAATAGTGACCGAACGACGCGACGATCTTCTCGCCCTCTCGCGCTTTCGCAGGCAGGGTTTGCAATATCAGGTCCGCTGCCTCGTGCATTTGAAGCGCTATCCGGAGGCCATTCAGGCTGCGGAAGCGATGCCGACCACGAATTACCCGTTCTCATTATGGCAGGACTTGTTAGTTAAGGTCCTCGCCCACGCCTCGTCAGGAGACGTGAAGCGGACCCTCGCCTTCTTGGATAAAGAGCGGCCCGATCCAAAGTACTTGAAGGACTATTATGCCGATCCCGATCTTGGGCCGATTCTGAAGAGCGACGCTTTTCGGGAAGTACGCGAAAAATACCCTGAGCCGAAGCCGAAGGACAGGTCAAGGCCGATTTGGTTGGGATGAGGATTGAAAGGAACCTGTTGCTAAGGACGAACGGCTCTTTTCAGGCGAGATCGATGCCGGAGATTATTACGTGTCCGAAATGTCTGCGAAAATTGCTGCTTCCCTTGGAGATCTTGGGTAAGGAGGTTCGCTGTCCATCGTGTAGCACAGATTTTGTAGCAGCCCTTGCGCCGGCACCAACCGAGGTGAGAGAACTAACCCCAGAGCAGAATCTCGAAGCAGTTATGCAAATGCTAGACAACCTTCTTTCTCCAGGGAAATCGCGTCATCAGCCTTGAGCGAATTGCACGTGATTTATCGGGCAGTGGCCTTCGACAAATAACCGCAAATTAAAGTCGTATCATTTCTTCCCAACACAATAAAGATATTTGCCACCTTTAATATAGATACGGCCATTGGCAACCGCGGGCGATGCTGAGCTGTCGTCATTGAGATCGTTCACCGCGAGCAATTCAAACTTGGAGCCGACCGGCAGAATGTAGCTCTTGCCGCCGCCCGCGAAATAGAGGCGGTTGTCTGCGGTCAGAATCGGACTGGCTGCAGCGTTGACTCCGCCAGATAATCGTTCGCTGAAAATGCGTTCGCCGGTAGCCAGGGCGAAGCATTTCAGAATGCCTGGGTTGTGAAGGCGATAGACGTAGTCGCCCGCGATCGTTGGCGAGGAATAGCCTTCGGGGATTGGGCCTGTCTTCCATTTCACTTTGGTGATGGTCACGTCTCCCGCGCCGGTTGGATCGACGGCAATGCCGGGGCCGCCACGGCCGCTTTCGGAATAGACCAGGCCGCCGCCGAAGGCCGGCGTGG
>JBBREX010000248.1:0-3265 GCA_038225245.1 Fimbriimonadales bacterium
CACCTGGGGCGAGAGTATAGGCCCGCCTGCCGCTAGAGAGTACGCGGTAGAACCGGTTGGGGTTGCCAGGATAATGCCATCGGCTTTGTAATGAGAAACGAAGACCTGGTTGATTTTCACCTCGAAGTTCGCTACACGAGCGATGGAGCCATGGTTGATCACAATATCGTTAAGAGCGCCGTAGTAAGACACCGGCTCGCCGGTTCGATGCAACTCGCAGTTCAACATGCTTCGCATGTCAAATCGGAATCTTCCAGCCAGCAACAATTCCAGCACGGGATACATATCCGAGAGCGAGACTTCGGTGAGGAAGCCCAGGGTTCCCAGATTGACGCCGAGAATGGGAACACCGGCATTGGCTAGCGCCCTTGCGGATGCCAGGAGCGTCCCATCCCCGCCCAGAACGATGGCGAACTCTGGTTTTTCCGCTGCCAGATCGCACCTGGGTAAGACTTTTTCCTGCGCGGCGTAGTGTGACGATTCAGGATCTACGATCACTCGAACATCACGCGACCGAAGCCAAGCGACCAAGTCCGGGATGATCGTCGCAAGTTCAGGTTTCGAAGGTTTCGATAATATGGCGATCGTTTTCATAAATTTGTGTGCAGAGGTTATAACGTGTCAGCGAAGAACCTAGGAACGGATGGTGACAATCGCATCAGAACCTGGTATACAGCAGAAATTCTTTATTTCCCTTTGCGCCAAGAATCGGTGACGCTATCACTCCATCCACCGTCCCGCCATCGGCTCCGACCTGCTTAATTACCTTTTGCACCGCGCTTTCGTGAAGCCCGGGGTCTCGCACGATCCCGCCCTTGCCCACATTCTCGCGGCCGACTTCGAATTGGGGTTTTACCAGCACTACTACCCTCAATGCTCGCGAATTCTGCCGACTTTTAGCGGCTCGAATCACTGCGGGAAGCACGAGTGTAGCAGAGATGAAAGATACGTCCATGGCGATAAAGCTCACCGCATCCGAAGCGGAGTCCTTATAAATATCTTCTGCTTGCAGGAAGCGCGCGTTGGTTCGCTCGAGCAGAACGACTCGAGCATCGGAGCGAAGCTTAAAGTCGATCTGGCCGTAGCCAGTGTCTACCGCGATCACTTTCGCCGCCCCTCTTTGCAGCATACAGTCGGTAAAGCCACCGGTGGAAGCGCCAATATCCATGCAGCATAGCCCGCCAAGTTCGATCCTCCAATGGGCAAGAGCGGCTTCGAGTTTCTGGCCCCCTCTACTGACGTAGGCTTCATCATCACCCAGTATCCTGATGCATGCTCCATCGTCGACCTGCGAGCCCGGTTTCTCTACTTTTTGGTCGTTCACGAGGATTCGTCCGCCCAGTACCATCGCCTGGGCGCGCTCCCGCGAACCGGTCAATCGTTTATCGACGAGCAATTTGTCGATGCGAACTTTCATATCTCCTTGTAACCATCGCCAATCGCACTTCGCGCAGTGCAATTAGTCAGAAGTCGCACATATATTGAGCAACCTCTGCCGGTTACGCTGTTTTCCACAATCTTTTTCACAATTTTGTTGATAATCCAAACAAGCTGATCTCGCCGAGGGCTGAGACGCTTAAAGGGGCCTCGGCGAGGCAGTGCTGCGATACAATATTTGTCTCACAGGACCTCATGACAACCAAACCTAAAGAACGATCTATCGCCCCCGATAAAGCTTCGGAAAGCACCCAGCCGACGGCCAAAGCGAGCTCGAACGGCGCTTCTCCTCTCGATCCAGAACTGCTCAAGAAGCTCTACTCCACCATGCTGAAGTGCCGCATGCTGGAGGAGAAAGCTCGGATCCTGTTTAAACAGGGCAAGTTTGCCGGCAACTACTATGCGGCCGTGGGACAGGAAGCTACCGAAGTCGGATGCGCCATTGAATTATTGCCTCAGGACACGATTGCGCCATCGCACCGCGATTTTATTGCGAACCTCATCAAGGGCACACCCCTTTCGCTGATGTTCGCACAATTGTATGCGCGCAAGACCAGCCCCGATCAAGGCCGCTCTTCTCCTGCCCATTGCGGATACGCACCTCTGAATATCATTACTCCCGCATCGACGATCGCCGCCCAGTTGAATATCGGCACCGGCGTGGCCCTGGCCTGCAAGCTCCAGAAAAGGCCGGACATTGTGATGGCATTCTCGGGTGAGGGATCCACGAGCCTCGGTTTTTGGCACGAGGCCCTTAATTTTGCCGGCGTTCACAATCTGCCTATCGTTTACGTAATTCAAAACAACCTTTGGGCCGAATCAGTCTCCGTAAAAATGCAGACAAAAGTAGAAGATTTGAGTGTGAAGGCGGAAGCCTACGGGTTCCCTGGAATTACGGTGGATGGAAACGACGTGGTCGCCGTGTACCGGGTGGCGCACGAGGCCATCAATCGAGCCCGCAACGGCGGCGGACCCACTCTAATCGAGTGCAAGACCTATCGATGGTACGGACATTCTGAAATCGATCCGGCCAAATACCGCACTCCTGAAGAAGTGGAGCACTGGAAATCGAGGGACCCCATTCCGCACATGGAAAGGTATCTCGCCAATTACGGATTGTTCTCGGACGAGTTTAAGAAGGGCATACAGGAAAAGTTTGTCAAAGAATTGGACGAGGCCATCCAGTTTGCGGAAAATTCTCCGTTTCCTGAGCCCGAGGACTGTCTCGATCACGTTTACTCCTTCAGTATTCGGGACAGAGAACTGGACCGCAAAACCTGGTCGCCGAAGGCGTCGGGACGGACGAATCAGGAGAAATCATAAATGGCTCTTTCCACATACATCGACGCTATCACCACGGCTCTCGCCGAAGAGATGAGGGCCGATCCCAACGTATTTATCCTGGGAGAAGACGTAGGAGTGATGGGTGGCGTTTTCAAAGCCACCAAGGGTTTGTACGAGGAATTCGGGGGAGATCGAGTCATGGATACTCCCTTGGCCGAGGGCATAATCGTAAGCGCCTCGATCGGAGCCGCGCTGGCAGGCATGCGGCCGGTTCCTGAAATCCAATTTTCGGATTTCGTTACCCCCGCGATGGACGCCATCACCCAGCAGGCCGCCAAGCTTCGTTACCGCAGCGCCGGCACCCAAACTTGCCCGATCACTCTCCGCATCTGTTACGGAGGAGGCGTAGGCGGCGGCCTCTACCACTCCCAGACCAACACCACTTGGTTTGCGCACGAACCGGGTCTCATCGTGGCAGCCCCCGGAACGGTATACGACGCCAAGGGTATGTTGAAGGCGGCCATACGCGACGACAATCCCGTTA
>JBBREX010000249.1:0-3219 GCA_038225245.1 Fimbriimonadales bacterium
GGACTCGGCGCTTCGGCGAAAGGGCCCTACCTGGGGGCTGGGCAGGCAAACGTTTCGGTAGTGGTTGGCGTTTTGCTGTCGGCGGATTCTTCGCGGATTCTGCCGTACGAGCCGCAATACGCGGTTTCCAGGGTGTTGAGATCGCGACTCGAGAGGTCTCCCCCTGAACATTCCGCGCAGGGATACATGATGTCGAGGGTGGACAAGCTATGGCCGCCGATTCCGAGGGCGTGGCCCATCTCATGCATTGCCGTTACCGTATTTGCCCAAGGGCCGCGAACCGCGCCTTCATAATCGACGGCAAGTTGAATCGTGGCGAATTGCAGGACGTTTTGGAGGTAGGAGGAGGCGCAAACACCAACGACTCGCCCGCCGAGGCTGCTTTGCATAACAAATTCAATCGTAACCTTTGCCGAGGACTCCACATTGGTGAGTTCGAGCTGAACGTTTCCGTGGGTGAGATCGACCCAGCGACGTAGGCCGTCCCAAGCTTGGTCCTGCCTATTCTGAGACCACTGAGGGCTGTGCTTAAAGAAAATTGCCAGAGGAAAGCGATTCCAGTGGCGAAGCGCCCCGAATCCAAAAGTGGCTACGTAATTTGGAATATAGGTGGCATCGCTGCAACCGCGGCCCTGGCCATTTGCGTTCGCTGAGCCAGTAGTCCCGCCTCCCGAGCCTCCCCCGCAGCCTGCGCACAGAGCGATCAACGTTAGGAAACTGACGAAGGTGCTTGATCGTGATCTCCACACCGCAAAAAGTATCGGTATGAAGGCTGGCCCTCAGTAGTTGCTTGGCTCAAACCAAGCTTCACCGCCGAGTACACTATCAACTCATGCTCGGAGTTGTGATTGCATCGAACTTGCTCACTGCGTCTTATAAGTTCACTCCCGATGTCAAACTGTCCTATTCCGTCAACGTCGATTTCAATGGTTACATCCCGATTCTGGGCGGGCAAAAGGGGAAGGTCGAAGTCAGGATGATGGTCGGTGTCGAGGGCTTAACGCCCGAACTACCCAACCAACGCGCGGCAAGCGAGATCAAAGCCTTCCAAGTCGTATTCAACGGAGCGGCTCTACCGCTGGGGGTGGACAACGTAAAGGACTATTTTCCTCGAACTACGATTAGTCTGAGCGCTGCGGGAAAGGTCGTGAAAAGCGACGCTCCAAACATTCAACTGCCCATCCGCTTGCCAGGGCTCGATATCAAGCGTTTCCCAGACATCACGTACCTACCGATCGAATTTCCGGAAGCCGACTTGGTCGTGGGAAAAAGCTGGACCTTCAAAAAAGCTTTTGGAGATAGTGATGTCGAATATACATGCACTCCCACTCGGGTCGATGAGTCCGAAGTGCAGCTCGATATCATAATTTTCCAGCAATACGAGATCTTGGAAGATGAAGCCAAGAACGTGGTCAAGACCCCGAAGGACGCCGTTTCCCGCGTACAAACCACTTTGAAAGGACAAGGTAAGGCAGTGTTCGACCCGAAGCTGGGGGCCATACAAAGCGTGTCTATGCAGGCGGCTGCAGTCAGCAAAGTTACCGACTTGGAAACTAAAGTAGTAAGAGACCGGCGACTTGAGACGAAGCTCGATGTGACGCTCATCCGACCAAAAAAACAATCACACAATCAAGTTTTGGCCCAAAGGCCACTTAATTGGCTGGAGTCGCTTCGCGAAAGGGGGTCTTCTGCTTCACGGCAAGCAACCGGAATCGCAGATGCCTGGTCTTCGAAGCTCAGGGGCTGGAGCCTTATGACGCAGCTGGCATGGGCCAAATTGGTGAAGCAGCTTCGTGCTAGTGGCGGACGTTAATGCCTTCCACGACACAAATCGACAAGCCCGGCAAATTCAAGCTGGCAAGCATCGACAGCAGTGAGCGGGGCGGCCTCGACAAGAAAGAGGGCGAAATGCGCTCCAACAAGCTTGGGTCCGAGCTGACGGAGCTAGAGGACTTGTTGTTTGAGGCGGGCCAAAACGGCTTGCTTATCGTTTTGCAAGGACCCGACACGAGCGGCAAAGACGGGGCTATTCGCCATTTGCTGCGGTTCTTCAACGCTCAAAGCTGCCGGGTAGCGCCTTTCAAAGTTCCTACGCCCTTGGAGGCGTCCCACGACTTTTTATGGCGCATCCATTCTCAATGCCCGGCAAAAGGCGAGACCGCGATTTTCAACCGGTCGCACTATGAAGACGTTGTCGCCACAAGGGTTCATAACCTTGTGCCCGAAGAGACGATCGAAAAGCGCTATCGAAGCATCAACGAGTTCGAGCGGACGTTGGCGGAAAACGGAACCATCATCGCAAAGTTCTTTCTGCATATTTCGAAAGACGAGCAGGAAAAACGACTGCTGGAACGTGAAAAAGATGTGGAAAAGGCATGGAAGCTATCGGTCGGCGACTGGAAGGAGCGTGAATTTTGGGATCTCACGACAAGAGCCTACGAAGACGCGATTTCGCTGTGCGCCTCAAAAATCGCTCCTTGGGTCATCGTGCCCGCCGACCACAAATGGTATCGCAACCTGGTAATAACCGAAACGCTCGTGAACAGACTAAGCAAGTTTAAGGAACCTTGGCTCGATCATCTACGAAAAGTCGGTGTGAGGGTGAAGGCGGAGATTGATGCCTATCGAGCCGAACATCCATCTAAGCCTTGATCACTTCGGCACCCATCGCCTTCAAGTCTCGGTAACCGATCGAAAGATCTACCACTCGGACCGAGCGGCCAATTCTAAGCGCCTGTTTGGCTATCCGCTCCATGTTGCCGCCACTTCCAATATTCACAAAATCAAGCCGCATCGCTAGCCCACCGATCAAGCGGTCGCGGATGCGATTGCTCGAAGGATGAAAATCGCTGTCCGGTTTGACGACGCTGATCGCGAGGTCGGTCGAGGGGTCGAATTGGTACCGCCACAACCTAGCCGCGCGGAATGGCTCGTCGGTCAGTTCTTCACCTAAGGCAAGGAATAAGCCACGATCCAGAACGATAATCCGCGGCGCTCCCCACCGCAACGGGACAACGGCGGCCCGCTGATACTCAGGCGTGTCGTGTCCGCTTACCAGAATTTCTCCGGCGAGGACTCCCTCCTCCGTTAGCTGCTCGATCTTGTCCAAAGCGAAGAGCGGCGATTTGCGGGAACTAACCACACAAAAGGTCCTGGCTTCGAGCAATTTCGAGTTACCAAACAGAAAGAGCACGCCGGGAGGATTGCTGTCCATCTCCT
>JBBREX010000250.1:0-3158 GCA_038225245.1 Fimbriimonadales bacterium
GGCTTTCTTGCTAACCGAATGGTGTACTTCAGGACGTTTGTCTGGCGGGGCAGTTTCGGGATGAATCGTCACCAGCTGAGCTTCAAAAAAGCGTTGCTGAATCTTCTTGAAGGCTCCGAAGTAGGCAAGCAGGGGAACCAGCACGATGTGAACCGCAATCGAAATTCCGAATATCTTAAGGAGGAGGGTGTTGCCCTTGCGTCTTCGGCTCATGGACTTGGCTTCTCAGTGGCGATAGCGAACCTGGTGACGCCCGCTTGGCGCGCCTCATCCATCGCTCCAACCACCATGCCGTGAGGCACGATCTTGTCGGCATTGATGATAATCACCGATTGAGCAGTTGGCCGAAGTTTGACTAACCCGATTCTCAACGTATTCAAGGTGACCGGTAATGTATTTAGGAAGACCTGGTTGCGCGCGGTAATCGTAACCGTTATATTCTCGGCAGAATGGCTTGCCGAGGTCGAGGCTTTCGGTAAATTCACGGGGAGCCCGCTTTGGACAGCCATCGCCAAAGAGGCGACCATAAAGAAAAAAAGCAAGAACATCATGACGTCGATCATCGGAATGACGATGATTTCCGGGTCTTCGATACCCTTGCGACGGTGAATGCGTACTCGCTTGCGCATCGTGCCGTTGGTGCTCGCCATCAGTCGATCCGCCCGGTCAGCAGATTGACCAATTCGGCCCCGTAATACTCCATATCGTCGACGATTCTCTTGGACTGGTTGGCGAAATAGTTGTGGGCGACAAAACCAATTACGGCAAGACTGATTCCAGTTGCGGTGGAGATGAGGGCTTCCGAAATGCCGGCGAGGATTTGGGTGGGATTGGATAGACCCGCTTGCGATGCAACTCGAAAGGCCTGGATCATTCCCGCGATCGTTCCTAGCAGGCCCAAAAGGGGAGCGATATTAACAATAGTGCGTATTACCGGAAGATTCGCCGAAAGAATCGGCTCGGAGTTCGCCGCTTCTTGCTCCATTGCCATTTCGATCGCATCCGCGGGACGACTGGCGTTTCGCAAGCCTCTGGAAAACATCGCTCCAAGGGCGCTTCGCGTTCGTTCACATAGGGTAATGGCCTGAGGAATCGAGTCTTGGCTTTTGCCACCCAGAGTAATTTTGACTTCGTCGAGCAGATCGTCGCCATCGGCCGATTGCTTGCGGAGCGTGATGGCACGCTCAATAATGACCGCGATCAACAGGACCGAGCACACCAAGAGCGGATACATCATGATCCCGCCATTGTGAAAAAAAGTGAGGACCGAGGACATCTTGATTACTCCGGCAGAACCATACCTGAACCCAGAGCGCTATTTCTACATTATTGCAACAACAGCTTTGGTAGAGTAAATTTTTCCTCATCTTAAGCCACGGCTTCAGTCCGTATTTCCGGGCAAAGACCCTGCACCGCGGAGCGAAATGAATTACCCGTTTCGAGATAGGCAACTCGCTCGCCATGGACGAACGTATTCTTTGATAGCTGAATATGAAAAACCCCCTATTTGTCCTGATGATCACTTTCGTCCTGAGTCTTTCCGTGTTCTCGCAGCAAAAGTCGACGGATGCAAAAAGCACCCAGACCAAGATTAAGTGCGCGGTCATGGCGAGCAGCACCGTTAATATTGCGAAGGCAACGAAGAAGCATATGTATGCAGACTATAAAGGCAACCGGTATTTCTTTTGCTGCAGCGACTGCCCGAAAGCTTTCAAGGCCGATCCGAAGAAATACGCGGACTCTCCCCACATTAAGACACCCAAGTCCAAGTAGGTGGGCGGTTGGCGGTTGTCCTCAAAAAGTGTCACGCGTTTCAACGACAATTTGATGCAATACTAAGTTGGAGGAGGGACGGTGGCAAGGAAAAGGGCATTGCCCCTAGAGTAGTTATTGTAGAAGATAACTCCTTCGACGAGCAGTTGACGCTGGCAGGTTTGGCCGCAACAGGTCTGGAATGCGAGATATTCATTGCTCGTGACGGCGAGGAGGCATTGCGTATTCTCCGCGAAGTCCAGCCTGACCTTATATTGCTGGACGTAAAGGTTCCAAAGCTAAGCGGTTTAAGCTTGCTCGATTGGATACGCAGCGAAAGCCGCCTGCGTTCGACTCCCGCCGTGATCTTAAGTAGCTGGGACGACGAGGATTCGATGACCTTCGCCTACTCTCGAGGGGCAAGCGGCTACGTTGTCAAGCCTCTGGATCACGAGGTGTATGTGGCTAGGGTGAAAGCCGCTTGTCTCGGGTTATTGTCTGCAAGTGAATCTATGACAGTCAGGTCCCTAACTTAAACGAGGTCCATAATGGGAAGCTTATGGCTTCGCTCGTACAGGAACTCACTTGGGTCATCGCATCCGATCTTTATCGGTATTGCCTGGACGATCCACTCCTCGACTGGCTAAACCTATTTGGCAGGGCTCATGGGTTTGTGGCGGACAACGAACGCCCCGGATACGATCCAGATACCGATATGGGCCAGTTCTTGCGCGAAAGAGGCGCTGCGTTTGAAAAAGGCGTCATTCGGTGCCTCTCTGAAAAGGGGTGGCGAATCGTGCGCATTGCAAACTCATCTCGCGATGCTCATGATCCAGCGATGTGCGAGCAGACCAGTTTGGCAATGCGGGCGGGTACGGACCTAATTTATCAGGGCGTCGTACATGACCAAGAGCGGATGATGTGCGGAATTCCCGACCTGCTCGTTCGTTCAGAACTCCTCCAGCGAATCGCCGACCAGGATCCTTTTTCCCTTGAGTCGCCAGCCCCGGATGGAAGTTACGTCGTGGTGGACATTAAATTCAAAGGCCTAAAGTTGGGCGCCCGCGACGGATGCATATTGAGCGGAGGCTCGGGCTTGGTTTCGAAGGTACAGCTCCTGGTTTATAATCGAGCTTTGGCGACGATGCAGGGGTTTGAGCCCAGCCATGCGTATTTGATCGGACGGGGCTGGGAGCAGGAAGTTAAGGGGGAAAAAGAACGGGGCCAGGCTTGTTTCGATCGTCTCGGCCCGGTTGCGATGGCGGATCGGAAGCTTGAGGAAATGGCGGATCAAGGGGCTCGGTGGGTTCGAAGAGTCCGAAGCGAAGGGGCGGCATGGAGGGTTCTCCCGAGTCCGTCGATCCCAGACTTAAGGCCGAATATGAAGAATCGAATGGATGCTCCTT
>JBBREX010000251.1:0-3093 GCA_038225245.1 Fimbriimonadales bacterium
TCGGACACCTTCGCGGCACGATAATCGAAGATGCTCTTCAAGTCGGATTCTACCAACCAGGTGTGGGCAAGTCGCCCCAGTGGCCCGAGGGGGAGGGCGTAACGAACCACATCACGCATGAGAGTTCCCCCATCAACCGGCTGAAACCGGTGGGTGTGGTGCCAGAGGCGGTATGGGCCTCGGGCTTGCACGTCGATAAACTCGGTGGGCGGATTCCAGGTTTGAATCTCGGTCACCCACCGCACGGGAAACCCGTGCCACCTGAGCCGGTACAGGAGGTGCGTCCCCGCCCGCATGGCGATCGGCTCTGGAGAGAGAATCCGAAAGCTGAGCCAAGCAGGCGTAATCTCTTCGAGGTTCCTGGCGTCCGCAAAGAAGACGAATACTTCCTCGATCGGCCGTGGAATCCATTGCTCGCGCTGCAACACGAAACATCTCAAGGTTGGGTCCCTCAGTCCTTGGGTGATGTCCAGCGGTAAGCAGCAAGAGCATTCAGCTCGCGAACGTACAACTCACCGCCGACGACCGCGAGATGAGCCCAGGTCTCGTCGTCACTGACCTTCATCTCGTCGAGCAGCTCGAACTCTTTGGGGTTGGCCTTGATGAGCAGCAGAATCCCTCGCTGATCGAGGGCAAGGATGCGATCCCCCTGGACAGTCAGGCTGCAATATTTGCCGAAGGATTTCGACGTCCACTTCGACTCGCCTGTCTTCAGATCAATGCAAGTGAAGCGCTGGTTTTGCAGGTGCAGGTACGCATGACCATCGATCACAACCGGGGTGGACATGTATCCGCGAGCTTTGTTGTTCCACGCTTCTTTGACGGCATATTGATCCCCGTCCTTTTTCACTTTGTATAGCCACGACTTGTTCTGGTAGGCGCTCGTGAAGATGGCATCGTCTACAACCGTCGGAGTCAGGATGTTCATTCCTCGAAATGAGGGAACAGTTTGCGTCCAGAGAACGTCGCCCTTGTCGGGATCGACACCGGCCAGTTTCGAGCGAGTCTGGACGATTAGTTGCCGCTTACCGGCAAGTTCAGCCAGTACCGGAGAAGAAAATGCCGAACCGTTCATGCCGCCCTCGTCCTTGAGAACTCGCCAGATCACCTCCCCTGTGGCCTTTTTGAGCTTGACCACCGATGCGCCTGCCTGAACGTAGACAGCATCTCCATCCACCAGTGGAGAGCTGACATCGCCGAAGGCCGGCAAAGGGCTTTTGAACTCTTTCACGAAATCGACGCGCCATAGCTCCTTCCCCGATTTTGCATCGAGACAAACGAGCACGTCACGCATCCCTGCCACATACAGTCGCTCGCCGTCGTAGGCGGGCGTGGAGCGAATCCAGCTACCGTTGGATGCCGCAAAAAACGGAACCGACACGGCCCCCTTCCATTCGGTTCGCCATCGCTCTTTACCGGTCTTACGATCGATGGCGTAGACGATCTCCAATTCCTTGTCCTTCGTCTCGGTGGTGAATACCAGTTCCTCGAACACGATGGGACCGGAGTAGCTTGGACCCAGTGGAACGCGCCAAAGCAGCTTGAGCGATTCCTTGGACAGGCGGTCCGGCCAGGCCGGACCGCCGACGAGACCGTCGCGATTCGGCCCGCGCCATTGCGGCCAGAGGGACGCTTTCTTCGGTGAATCAACCTTGTCGTCTCCCTGCGCGGAAAACGGCATCGCGACAAGCAAAGCGAGCGAAAGAATAAAAACGAGGACACGCATCGATCAACTCCCTGTTTCCACTGGGTGTTTTTTTGAGGACGGGATTTCGGTTGACTCACTTGGTGCAGTAATCGACTGGTCTTTTCCCAGCAAATGAAGCAGTGAGCCTTCGAGATCAGGGTAAAGGAACTGGAAGTTGGAATCGCGAAGCGCCCGCGGCACGACTCGTGTGCTGGCCAACAGCAATTCGTTGGCCATCTCGCCAAACGCCAGCCGAGCCATGAAACCTGGCATGGGAAAGAGGGTAGGCCGCC
The DNA here is from genome assembly GCA_038225245.1 of Fimbriimonadales bacterium. Taxonomy (GTDB): domain Bacteria; phylum Armatimonadota; class Fimbriimonadia; order Fimbriimonadales; family Fimbriimonadaceae; genus JBBREX01. The sequence goes on from JBBREX010000251.1 coordinate 1,981, forward strand.
AGAGGACTTTCCCCATGGTGCTGGTGAATTCCCGGTTCGTGACCGGATTGGGCGCGACGGCATTGACGGGGCCACGCGCACTTTCCGTGGCGAGCGCGTGATAAATGCAGCCGAGGGCATCGTCGAGAGCGATCCAGCTCATCCACTGACGGCCGCTGCCAATCCGACCGCCCATCCCCAGGCGAAACGGCGTGAGCATCTTGCACAGGGCGCCACCCTTCGGGCTCAAAATGATACCGAAGCGAACATGCACGACGCGGATGCCCGCGTCCGTTGCGGGTTTCGTCGCCGCTTCCCACTCTCGGCACACTTCGGGGAGGAAGCCGTTGCCGCCGGGACTCTCTTCGTTTAGCTCTTCTTCGCCCCGGTCCCCATAGAAACCGATGGCCGAAGCGCTGACGAGTACCCGCGGCGGTTGGCGAAGTCTGGCAAGCGTCTCGCATAGCAGCTTAGTGCCTTGCACGCGGCTGGTGCGAATTCGCTTTTTCTGCTCGACGTTCCAGCGCCGCGCCGCGATGTTTTCGCCCGCGAGGTGGACGACGGCATCAAGACCTTCCAATCGGCCAGCGTCGATTCGGTCGGTGGTTGGATCCAAGGCCACCACCTCCTCCGATGAACCATTGGCGGACCGCACCAGGCGAAGGACGCGATGGCCTCCCGTCGAGAGGAAGGGAACGAGAGCAGACCCAACCAGACCCGTTGAGCCGGTGACTGCAACCTTCATGGATTGGCCTCGTAGATATCCTTGATGCAATGACAGATCGCCGGCTGTGACACAGTGACGGTAGCGAAACATCCGTTCCAGTTTTCGGCGGACGAGCGCGCCACCGAGCCAACTTCCCAATCTCCCGTAAGGGAGTGCGTACTCAATGTCATCCTCCAGGAAGCACCGTTGCGGTCCGTCGGGCACGACTCGATGGCAATGTCGCCAATGGGCGAACGGCCCTTCAGTCTGCACGTCGCAGAATTGCCGACCGGGTTCATAGTCGCAATGCTCGGCCACCCAGCGGCGCCAGAAACCCCCGGCGCGCACCGCAAGGACGACGCGCCCGCCGTCTTCGATGCCGCCTTTGCGTTCGAGTACCCGCACGGTTTCCCAGGGCGGCGACAGCC
>JBBREX010000252.1:0-3051 GCA_038225245.1 Fimbriimonadales bacterium
GGTTATGTGGGCTAGGGGCATTCATGACGATGTTAAGACCTCGTCAGAACTGAGAAGAGCATTATCGCCACTTGAGCCCATGTCCGAAAGCGCCCGCGAATTCCTGCGTGAGCGTATTGTTCAGGGCACGGGTACGGAAGCCTCCAGGCGACGTAAGGCGCTGGAATGGGTTGAAGCGTTGCACGACAAGACGCAGCAGCAAATCGAATGGGATGCGAAACCAACGATGGTGGATGAACTCCACTGGCGTGATCTGCGTGCTGGTGCTTTGTTTTTCGCTACGCGTGATGCCGCGATCAGCTTGTTAGATCAGATTGAATCGCACATCGGCAATGCAGCGGATCAACGAATGTCCGTGGATGCCATGCTCCCGGAAAGTGTTGCGGACAAGGTCGAATTGCTACGAGAGCATGCGCAAGCCTTCCTCGACGAAAACTATGATCCTTCCCCCATAAGGGAAGCGACAATATTTTGTCGTGAATGCGCTGAGCAAGCAGATACACACCTTCTCGAAAATCTGCTTTTTCGCGAAGGCCACGTATTGCGGCAGCGTGGCCGCGACATCTTGCCGGGCGTCGCGTTCCGAGGAATCCAAGTAAGTCCTTCTGGAGCAGCGCGCAGTCCGGAGGAAGACGGCGCAGAGGCCGAGGTAACGCAGCTCATCCCGTTGCCTGAGGGTATCTCGCATCGAGTCCGCAACCTCTTTTTGCTCAATCTTGATTTGCGCAGCGAACTGGGCAAGTGGCTGGCAGGCCCGACTGACGACCATGACTAAACGCGATCCGACATTCAAGCCGCTTTCGCTCGCTCAGCACTTCGAAGCGCCTGACGACTTTGTTGGCTGTTTCGGCTGGGTCTGCGGCTATTCTGCCGATGGTGGCTTCCTAGACGATGCTGTAGAGCGGTTCACTCGCCGAATGCACGCTCAGCGAGCCTCCGAAGGGGCTATCGCCCTTGCGCTGATGCTGGACTCCGGCAACCCTCAGATCACGCCGAAAGAAGTCCCCGGTGTCATCCATTTGCCACTGAACGGCGCACCTCCCTTCAGGCTTCTGCACGCCAAGTTGGCGCTCCTCGGTTTTCGTCACACATCGGACGCTCGACAATGGCGATTGCGCCTGATTGTCTCCACCGGAAACTGGACCCGCCAGACACTGGAAGACAGCCTCGATCTCGCGTGGCGCATTGATCTCTCCGACCAGGACCTGAAATCGCAAAATAGCTTGGTTGCTCAATCCTGCGCCGACCTCAGGGCGGCATGGAAGATGCTTAATTGGCTGCGGCGACACTTTGATTTTCGAGTTTTAAACGCTCGTTTCCCTGGCCGGGAGAATTTTGAATCCGCATCAACAGCGGTCGAGAGATGGATTGCAAAGGCCATTAAGCTCGGTATCGGCGTCGCGCCTCGATTTTTCGAAAATCGAGGAACTTCCCTCCTTGCTCAGGTACCAAAATTGGTGCAAAAGCATGCCCCCCCATTAGCCCGAAATTATCTCGCCATGGGTTCGGGTTTTTACGAGTCCTCGGACACCAACGACAAGATACCGTCTGTACTTAAAAGTATTGTCGATACACTCCAGGAAGCAGGATTACTTACCCGGGAACCCGAAATCGACGTTTTCGTAAATCCCAAGGCATGCCAAATCGTGGCGAATTCCATGCCCTCGTTCAATAAAGCTGGCTGGGCGGTGCGGGAAGCGGGCCAACCCGAATGCTTCAAGATTCCCCGATCATTACATGCGAAATTCATTTTCAGCGCTAACCATCGGGAGAACTCTGATCTCTGCAACAGCGCATGGCTCTATCTTGGCTCAGGCAACCTCACCGGCCCCGGCTTTGCCAACAAGATGGCCCCTAAAAGCGGCAATCTTGAAGCCGGAGTGGTCTTCATACCTGGGTCGCTCCGGTGGAGTGCCGCCAATGGGATATCGCCCGAGCGGGTCTTGACCAATCTCTTGCCACTGCAATGGGAGACTGATTTCAGTCAAGACCCAGGACCGCTCGAGGCGGGGAGTGACATGCCAGACCCGGAGGTGCTGTATAGCGCAGCACCGGCTGCCTACTTCTTCGGGATATTCGGAGAGGACGGGAACTGGCTGCGTACGAGCGACGAGATCACGGAATTCTTTGATTTGCTCGACGACGCCGGCGAGGTGTGCCAACGGGATCCCATCAAGGGATTCCCGTGGCGAGGGCCGAGACCTCGGCAGGTACAACTTCGCTGGTATGTCAACGGGCAGGAACGGCGGGCTTGGGTGCCCGTGATCGACGAATTCGGCCGCATTGCGGCGACGATATTGCCACGTATCGACATTGAGGAAGCATGGAACCAGCTCGCGAACTTTCCCATGCCGCCGGATGAGGAGGACTTACTCGCGGATGGAGACGCCGAGCCTGCCGGCGATGCTGCTCCGCAGAGCTCAGGAGCACCCTTTACGGCCAAGTATCCGGTCCGCGAGATGATGCAATTCGTCGAGAACATCGCGGCCAAGCAAACGTCGGTTTCTAAGGCTGACTGGGTAACTTGGTGCATACGGTTAGAACAATGCCTGATTCAGGCAGCAGGCAGTAACGTCATCGAGGAGTTCTTGAAACTCAATCTCAACCCGCTCAGCCCCCTATGGCACTGTCCGTTTCGACCCGCTTTTGCATCGACCGGTGAAACAGCGGAAGGCCTCCGCTACGAAGGTGTGCTCAAACGTGTGGAGACTGCTTGGAATTTAGCCGGTCTCACCAAATTTGGAGACCAGGTATGAATCAGATGTTCCAAGGCTGGGAAGCCGTCGCCGAGCAGCTCCGGCAGCGAGCTGAGACACAAGAGCAACTGGCGCTCAAGAAGGGTGAAGACGCCACTCGTCTTAACCAAGGCCAGCGCGCCAGCCTGCGCGCCATCGCCTCGCGCATCTTGAAAAACGGTGTGGTGATCGCGGACGAAGTCGGCATGGGAAAGACGCGAATCGCCGTCGAAGTTGCTCGTTGCGTGATTGACAATGGCGGGCGCGTGGCGATGCTCGTGCCGCCCGGCCTCGGCTACCAATGGCATGCTGAATT
>JBBREX010000253.1:0-3024 GCA_038225245.1 Fimbriimonadales bacterium
GCAGGAGCGTATCGGGCGACCGGCCTGACGCAACTTTCTCAGCCAAGGTCTCTTGAAGCGACCAGCAAGTTCGGTAGTCCATCGTCCCAAGATCGATCCATTCGGCGTTCAAGCCGAGACCGTCGGATTCAGGGCCACGAACACCTGAAACCCGTCTACTTCCTCTTTGAGCTCCGCGAGGCGCTCGCCCTCTAGGTCCGCAGCCACGGAAGCGGTCAATGCAATTCCCCCAACGGGAGCAGTTGCTTCAATATGAGCGGCGATGTCGATGACCTCCGTGTATTCAACTTTGCGAAGTTCTGCCACCACTTCACCGGTGTGCAACCCGATTCGAAGCCGAAACGGCAAGGCGAGCTTATTGATCGAGCGATTGAACTCCGCTACATCGGTTTGAATACGGCGAGCGGCCTCGAAAGCTTGAGCGCAACTCGGGAAAGCTACCACGGCACCATCACCTGCCGTCGAATATACGCTTCCTTGATATCGAGCGGAGATTTCTTCGATGAATCGCTGGTATTCACGGAATGTCCACTCCACGACCAGTGGATCGGACGATGCCTTCATCGTCGAGCTTTTCGCAGCATCGACTACCATCACGCAAACTGAGTGCGTACTCGGCGACAGCCTCCATTGAATCCGGACCATTTCCGCCAGCAAAGCAGCCGGATCGTCTTCTTTCAGCCGCCGTTGTTGGGCGGCACGCTCCTCGATGGTCTTGCCAAGATTGCCGAAAAGAGCCACGATGCTTGCAAAAACAATATTGGCGGCAAAATTGGTCCAGCTCAGCTGTTGGCGCAGCGTCTGCCCTAAATGGCCCGAGTAAGGAATCGCAATCGGTAAGAACGATCCCGCAACGTAGGTAACCGCATTTCTAATCGCTAGGAGCGAGTTCTTTGCCGTGAAGCCGGCGATCGCCATCGAGACGAACTGGAAGCAAATGATGACTAGTTGGTATACGATCGCCAAGAACATCGGAAAACTGGCGCTCGCGAGTCGGTTTCCATTTTGCCCAAACAGCATCAATGGAATGAGAAAGAGGCCCCCAATGACCCCAAGGCTAAAGCTCCAGACCAACGAGTGCTCGCGGGTTTTTGCGAGCGCTTCGCGCCACCACTCTGCTTTGTCAGGGATTCGATCCCGATTGCTCGGTTTGAGCCGCTCCTGTACCTCAAACATTCTCTCGAGCAATTCTTGTCGGCTTAATCCTTCCTCAGACCTAAACTCCTTTTTAACCCGTAAGTATCCTCCTAAGGTGGAAGCTGCAACGCCTAGACCCGCATACAAGCAGCAAAGCATGAGGATCAGTAAAGTTAGCACTAACAGGCTCCACAGCCCGCTAGAGGCAGCGACGTCGCTCGAGCCGTGAATCTGGAGCCAGGCGAATATGATGGAAACTGGGGCGATGATGATCCAGCAGATCAAACCCCCGTAAAGGGCGTGGCGTGCCCGGGCGGCCCGGAAATAGCAGGCCCAGTGGGAGCCTAGAGCGAGTACGCCGATCACAATCGTCCACAGGTCCACGGCTGTGATGACGAAATGGTCGTTGCTTGCGCTGACTTTTCCAGCGGGTACCTCGAACAGGGAAAGCAGGATGATAAGAGCGACGCTGACTATCGTCGAGATCGCTATAAAGCGCTCGGGATTATCGGAAAGTCGACCGAAAAGCCTCCGCGTCCCAAATATGACCTGAGCGAAGGGCCGTCCGAATGACGGTCTTAACTTGACTCGTCTATCTTGGCTCGGCCTGCCATGAAGAGCTTCAAACACTTGCCGCACGAATACCTCCGGCAAGTCGAAGCTTTCCGCTAAATCGGCATGGGAGCGAGTAGCCGACTCGGGATGGTCTTTCAGATGTCTTGCAAGGGCTTCCGCGGCCTCCATTTGCACGGGCGGTGCGACGCTCATCTCGACTTCACGTTCTCCTGCAAATCATCAACCCATTTCAAGCCCTTCGCGAGCCCGCCTAACTCCCAACAAAGCAATTCACTCTATAATACGTCTCGGAGTTGGCCGGGTGGCGGCCTCGATTACGATTGGGGAGGAAAGTCCGGACTTCACAGGGCACGGTGCCCAGCGCAAGCTGGGGCGGGGCGACCCGACGGAAAGTGCAACAGAAACATACCGCTGACGCGGGCAACCGCAAGCAAGGTTGAAATGGTGAGGTAAGAGCTCACCGGCGCTCCGGGTAACCGGGCGGCCGGGCAAACCCCGCCGGAAGCAAGGCCTAATAGGGAGGGATTGACTCGGCCCGACGACCCTCCGGGTTGGCCGCATAGACAAATCGCCACACAAATACAGAATCCGGCTTACAGGCCGACTCCATTGGATTCTTTATTGCGATTCTCGGCGCAAGGGCCTCGTTTCGGCACGATCTTCGCGTACAACTAGCAATCGTGAAAAAGCTTTCGCTTTTAACCCTGATCGCGGCCGTTTCCGTGCGTTTGAGCGCGGATGGTTCGATTCCCATGCCCCTGATCTCGGAGAACGCGACTTCCGAACTGGCCCGGGCCATAAATGTGGGGAAGCACGATCGAACTCAGGCGTCGGCAATGCTGAAAGCCATCGTCATGCCCAAGATGTTAAGGGTTGGGTTTAGAACGCCTTCAAGCGAAAAGCTGAGCCTGGCCGTTCAGCGAGCGATTCAGACTTGGCAGGACTCTTTGCCTGAACTCAATCTCGTATTTGCGGATCGGGACGGGCTCGTTGATGTGTCCGTGCAGGAGGTGGACACGATCGGTGAGGATGGCGAGGCCCAAGGGCTAATCCGATATACGCGGGAATATCTCTGGGGGCGTCGAAGCTCGGATTACAACATCGACGCGACTATTCAGGTGCTGCGCTGGGTAGGGTCGAGACAGATTCGAGATGATGAGACTCAAAGCGTTATTACTCATGAGATCGGACATTTGCTGGGCCTCGATGACAGTCCAGGTTCAGGCTCGTTAATGGGATTCTTCGTACCAGGAAGGCCGGTCCTTAGGCCAAGCGCGGGTGAGGTCGATGCGTTACGCAAGTATCGCGGTT
>JBBREX010000254.1:0-2800 GCA_038225245.1 Fimbriimonadales bacterium
ACTCGTCGATACCAAGTCGCTCGTCGTCGGAAAAACCGAGGAAGCGTCGGTGTTCGCTTTCAAGGCTCCCGAAGACTCGAAAGAGGTCAAAGAAGAGGACCTTGTCAGCGATCAGTGGCTAAGCGATCTGGAGGCAGGCAAGGCTCTTGCCAAGAAAACCAAACGGCGCATCTTTCTCGACTTCTATGCTGAGTGGTGAGGCTATTGCAAAAAGCTGGACCGTGAAGTCTACAGCACAGAAGAATTCAAGAAGATGAGCAAGTATTTCGTTTTCGTCAAGATCGATACCGATCACCAGAAGTCGGTTGCATCGGCTTTTGGAGTCGGCGGAATTCCCGACATCAAGTTTCTCGATGCGGACGGAAATGTACTTGGCGGATGGGTCGGTTACCGGCCCCTCAACGAAGTGATCTCCGAAATGGATAAATACAAAGGCCGTTAGGCCACCAGAAGGCCCTCGCCGCTTATGCGGCGAGGGCCCTTTTTTGTTTCCTGAACTAGTCGCGAGGCTGCTCGACATCGCGTTGGCGAGTTTGCCATTCGCCGACTTCTTCCTCCGTCTTGAGCTGTTGATCCCTCTCCGTGACCGATTCTCCGCCTCCCGCATATGCGTAGGAGGAGCCAGGGCCAACCGTCGTATTGACGGCGTCCCCGGTCAAGGGATCGATCTGCCGGCCATCCGTGCCTATCGTGTTGTCGGCGGTGTAGCCGCCGGTTTCGACGGTGCCGTATTGGCCTATATTTCCGACGACTGTGCCTTCGGCGCCTGCGCTGAAGGCAGGCTCTCGCTCATATTCGCGGGCGGCGCTTCTTTCGGCATCTTCCAGATTGGTGCCAAAACCTCGCGGCTCCGTACGGCCGGTATCGTAGTCGGCTTCGAAGTTATTGCCGGGCCGGTATCTCTCTTCTTCGGATTCCTGAGCTTGGACAGCGGATTCCGGAGTTTTCCCGATGCCGGAGATGGTGGCGTCGTTATCGACTCGGTCGACGGCGCCAACCGCTAAGCCACTACCCGCCGCCCCCGCGAGACCACCGATTACGGCACCGGCAATTGCGCCTCCTGGTCCCAATAAGGAGCCCGCGACGGCACCGGTCGCCGCCCCGCCTAGGCCACCTAATGCGGCTCCTTTCTCCGCGTCATTGTTCGGATCGTCATCGAGTCCATATTGAACGTCGTCAATTTTTTCAAGTTCTCTGTCATCAGTCATTTTCCATCACTCCTTCTGTTGGGCTTTTTAAACTTTTAAGCTTGCAAGAAGGACGGGGGAAATCTCTATGGTTGTTCGTTCCTTGGATACTAGCGATCGACCTTTTTTAAGGGACAATTGGCTTGAAACGGTTCTGTCGTGGGCTATTTTGTTCTGATCCTCTGGGCACAATCTGAGCCATGTCGTCGGAAATCGCAACAATTCGTCCGGGATCCGGCTCATAAGATACCGAGGCAGATGTTCGTGTTCAAGGTCAAAGAACCGTGCAAAATCAACCCACTACGAGCGACTCCGCCCCATCGATGAACACTTCTGTTCCCGTGATATGGCTCGACGCATCGGACGCCAGGAACAACACCAGCTCTGCCACATCGCGAGCGCAGCCTGGTTTACCGAGAGTCAGGGGCACCTCGCCCTCGGGGAAATTTACCGGCCATTTAATCGCCTCGACGTGCTGTTGCCTTGAGTTGTCCCCGATGTCGGTCTCGATCCAGCCTGGGCAGATCACATTCACCCGCACTTTATGCCGGGCAAGCTCAAGAGCCGCCATCTTGGCGAGGGCCACTTGGCCGGCTTTCGAGCACGAGTACGCGGTGGCGCCGCTATTGCTGAAGATGCGCGTTCCGTTCACCGAGGAGGTGATGATGACCGACCCGCCCTGTTTCTTGAGGTGAGGCACGGCGGCCCGAACCGTAAGAAAGGTCCCCTTTAGATTGATATCGATGGTTTCGTCCCAGTCCTCCGGCGTTAGCTCCTCGAGCGGGGCCCATTTGCCATTGACGCCCGCATTAGCGAACACGATATCCAGCCGTCCCCATTGCCGAATCGTATCCGCAACCGCTCTTTCGACCTGATCGGGAATGGAAACGTCGGCCACGACCGCGATGGCCTCACCTCCCGATTTTTTGATTTCGTCGGCGGTGGCCTCGTCTTCGTCGGCCGTCCTGCTAAGTGCCGCTATTTTCGCGCCATGCTTGGCGAGGAGCTCTGCCGCCGCCTTGCCGATGCCCGACCCTGCGCCTGTAATCAGCGCCACTTTGCCGTCTAAGCTGCTCATGAGGGAAAGGAAGCTCGTAGCCGAACAAACGTTCAGGTATGGCTAAATCGTGCTTAATTCGAAATCTAGTGGATTAGCTCCGGGCCTGCCTATTCGTCGGGTTGATGGAAAACCTTCAAGAAGGCTTTGTAACATCCGAACGTCTCGTTCATAATTGCGTAATGCCGGTCCAGAACCGAACCGTACGTTGGCTTCAGACGAAGGTCTTTGCCGCTACGTCGAATCAGGCTTGCGCCAATATTCCTGCGCCAATTGGGCAAGGGCAAGCGCCCCGAGGGCCAATCCGAAGTCCCTTAGCGCCACGTCGAAATATCCCGGAAAGATCAGCAGATTGACCGTAATACCGAGGAGCCACGCCGCGACGACGTATGCACCGATTCTGGGAACGAACGCCACTAAAAGGCCTGCGACAACCTCGATAATGCCGACCGCCAGCATAAACGTGTGGACGGGAACAAATTTAGCGATCGCAGGGGCCAGATACTTATCCCAGTCCACCAAGTAAGGGGTGAATTTGTCCAGTCCTGCGATAATC
>JBBREX010000255.1:0-2782 GCA_038225245.1 Fimbriimonadales bacterium
ACCGACACTACTACGATCACCGTGATGAAGATCGAGAACCATAAGGAGGCGCGAATAATACCTTGCATCGAAATATCTCGATGCTCGTATCGCATTTCTTCCAGCTCGTCCTGTGAAAACTGGATTTCGTTCTCATGCATGTTCTAGAGCCTCCTGGGCGGCGCGTTGCAAACGCAGATCGTGGGCAGGGAGCAAAGATGCCTTCCGTACCTGCATGGAAAATACCGCTAGCCACAAACCTCCAATGCCTAGATAAGCGGCAAGGTCGGTCCAGCTTACACTTGGCCGGTTGAAGAATCCCATGACGTTCCAGTAGAGATCGGGCAGCCGGATGAGAAAAACAAACGCCGCGATCCACATCAGCAGATTGGACTTCGCCTTCGCGCGAGGCGAGAGCAGCAAGGTGAACGGAATGAAGAACTGGCAGATGACGTTAAATGCGCCAAGGTAATTCCAGGTGCTTCTTTCTTCGGAAATACCTCGTCGAACGTAGTACGTAATGAATTCCGGCAAGTTCCCCATCCACGTGATCAAGAATTGAGAAAGGGTGATGTACGCCCACAGCATGGTGAAGGCAAACATCATGTTGCCCAAATCGCGTGTCAAGTCTGGAGTAACGACCGTATCGTAAGGCTTCTTACAGGCGTTGAAGCAAACGATGAAGGTCCCGAGTGAAAGCGCGGAGAGTCCTTGACCTACCACGAACCAGATTCCAAAGATGCTCGAGAACCAATATGGATCGAGCGACATCACCCAGTCGGTCAAGGCGAAATTAACGCTGAGAACGAAGAACACGAGGGCGGGCGTCGCGATATTGGTTCGTTTTTGCGCTTCCGCTGGATCGTCGGTGCGATCTTGCCTCAAGGATGATTTACGCAGAACATATGAAAGGCTCGTCCACACCGCGAAATACAACGCTGTTCTCGCGATGAAGAAAGGCAAATTGAGATAACCGGTCTTGGCATGCATCATGGCATCGCTTGCGCCAGGGTGGAGCCATAAGCCGTAAAGATCCTTCGAGCCGACCAAGATGGGGATAAAAAGGACCGCCATGAGAAGGAAGCTGGCGTAGCTGCCCCCCGCCTCATAAATGCGAAGCACGCTCAATCCCCAGCTTCCACGTATGCTGTGATGGAAGAGGGTGATTCCCAGGCAGCCAAGCGTGAGGCAGGTCCATACGACAAATGCGTATAGATAAGATTGCAGAGCTCTGGCCGGCTCGATGCCACCCAGCTTGGTGAAGTATGCGGCGAGGGTGAGCCCGACTCCAATCAAACCGACGACCAAACCGATCGTGCCATATCGATCGAGGCGAACCGCCGGGGCGCTGGTAACTTGATCCACGCTAGCGTGTACTCCTTTGCAAATTCGTCGAGTTTTCTGCCGGAGGCGGACCCAACTTATCGACCTCCGATGGAGGAACGTCGGCGACGGTTCCATGCTGGCTCAATTGCAACGCCCTGATGTAGGCGGCAATGCGCCATCGGTCAGCCGACTCGACTCGGGAAGCATAGCTGAACATGGCCCCGTAGCCGTTAGTGATGACGTCGAAGAAATGTCCCACCGGCATTGCCCGCAAACGATCTGTGTGATAGCTCGCGGGGGGCCTCTTGAGTTTCAACCCTCGCTGGGCGATCATGCCCTTGCCGTCGCCGAGGCGTCCGTGGCACGGCGAGCAGTAGATGTAAAACCGTTCTTGGCCCCTGTGCAAGTCGACCTGCTTGATCGGAAAGGGAAATTCGGTTACGAGCTTGCCATTTTCAAAACCCGTATAAAGCGCGCTGTCGGTTCTTACGTGTCCACGGGCTACCGTGCCGGGAACTTGCAACCTGGAAGATTGTCGATCCCGGTAAAACTCGCTTTCTTGCAGCGGAGCGAGCTTTGGCTGAACCCACATGTCGGTATGGCAACCTGCCAAGAACAAGGCGCCCATGGCCGCCGCCAGCGCCAAGCGGTACGGAGCCATCATTACGCTTCCACCTCGGATATCGTCAAAGGCTCTAATGACTCGAGGAACGATCTGGTTTCGCTTACATCGAATTTTGGGTCATCCCCTTCGATGCACAAGAAAAATCGGTTTTGAGACGCAAGCTCGAAGTTCTTAGCGTTGAAAATCGGATGGTATGGCTTGGGCAAACCGTTGAGGGCCAGCATGCCGAAGAATGCGCCGAAGGAAGCGAGCAAAATTGTACACTCGAAGGTGACCGGCACAAATGCGGGCCAGGAGAAAAACGGCTTTCCCCCTACATTGACCGGATAAGCCTGCGTGGAGACCCACCATTGGAGCCACAGGCCGAAACATCCTCCGAAAAGGCCCGAGAAAAAAATAATCCACTTTACTCGGCTATCTCGAAATCCGATCGCGTCATCGAGCCCATGAATCGGGAAGGGGGTGTAGGCATCCATTCTCGTAAATCCTGCGGCCCTAGCCTCCTTGGCCGCCCAAAGAATATCTTGCACGGAATCGAATTCGGCGGCCATTCCAAAAAGGGTCGAGCCTTGCGTGACCTTATGCATTTGCTACTCATCCCCCTTTCCGCCACCGACAACCGGCGTCACGTCGGCGGTTTTCCGGCGTCGGCGTTTTTGGTCTCCGAGCTTGGTCGTGCGATACAGCAAGTCTTTCATTTCGAAAATGTTGATGATCGGGAAGAACCGGATGAACATAAACATCATGAAGACGAAGAAACCGACCGTCCCGAAGAACATGGCGAAGTCCCAGATGGTGGGGTAGTACATACCCCAGCTCGATGGAACGTAGTCCCGGTGCAAACTCATGGGG
>JBBREX010000256.1:0-2719 GCA_038225245.1 Fimbriimonadales bacterium
GGGTATCCATCTGTACGAAATGAGCGGAAAGCAGATGGGCACCTTGAAGGATATGGGTTTGGTTCTTCCAGGGGCCAAGCTCGACAAACCAGCTATTACGGTGGAAGGCAATCGAGTCGCAATCGGCTACACAAAAAATGCGCCCCGAGATATCTGGGTGGCGAGGTCGGCAGATGGTGGCCGGACCTTCGACCATGGCACGCTCATCAGCGAAACCTCGAAGAAGAACAGAAGCAGTGTTTCCCTCGTCTTCGATGGACCGAGCCTGCACGTGGCCTGGATGGAAGGCGCGGGTTACGTTGCGACCGACGCATACCTAGCCTCGGCCCCCAAGTGGAACGGGTCTTTCGAGCCCGCCCATGTGGCCTATCATCTGCCCACGGCTCCAGTCGCGCCCCAAGGACAAGTGATGGCCGGATATCGGGACAGCGGCTATGGACTCTTTTGCTATGATACGGGGCTCAACATCTCGAAAGGCGAAGTTCAGTTATGCCTCGTTGAGGGCACGGAGCAAGGCTCGCGGGTCATCATCCTGCACTCGAAAAATGGTGGCAAGGCCTGGGCGAATCCGATCGAGGTTTCTGCGCTTTTCCCGGCTGGGTCAAACTCGTACGCCGCCGTCTGTCCGCTTAAAGACGAAATCGCGGCCCTCTACTACCATCAAGAAGCGAAAGCGCCGGATGGCGCCACCGACGTCATCATGACCAGCCTCAGCCACGATGCATCCTATTCCGCGACCGTGTCGTCGCAGCCCACATCTTGGAAGACCGTGGTTGGAGACGCGAAGCGCGCCCCAATCCAGCGAGTTTTCGGGGATTACATTTCCGTAGCGAACAACGGCAGAGACGAACTGTACGCTGCCTGGACCGACGGCCGGGCCGGCCATTCGACCATAATGGTCCGCCACATATCATCTTTTCCCACAGTCAGCCGCTATCGGAGGGCTCTCAATCTACAACTGAGTCAAGCGCGAAGATTGCTTATCGAAAACTGACCAAGGTATGGGCACCCGCGCTGGGACGGCCCATGAGGCGCTCGCTATGCAATCCTCACCGGTCCAATCGACTTGGCGCCGCAGGAATTGGCCTCTCGTTGCTTTGGCTCAACGCCTTCGAACGAAAACAAGCTGCTCTCATCCGTATGCCGGACGCTCCCTGGCGATGGTGATAGGATTGCTAGGAGTGGACAGCATTTCGGCGGTGTATCATCGGGTTATTCAAGTGAAATGTATTTGGAATATTTTTAGATTAGTGCGGTAAAATAGAATTAATCAAAGCAAATCTGAACTTGTTGGACCCTTTGCCCCGGATTGTCGTTGTCGAAGATACCCTGCTTGATGAGCAGCTAACGATGGAGGCAATTAGGGAGATCGGTCTGGAGTCGAGAACCTCCGTCGCTAGAGATAGCGAGCAAGCCTTGGTGATCCTGAGTAGCGCCCCGGCCGATCTTGTATTGCTCGACGTTAAGCTGCCCAAACTAAGTGGTCTAGGCGTTTTAGAATGGATACGACATAATCAGAAGCTACGTCAAATACCGGTTGTCATCATGAGCAACTCGGAACTGCCGGCAAATATTACCGCTGCTTACGAGCGGGGTGCCAGCGGTTATATCTTCAAACCACTTGATCACAATTCTTATATATCGAGCATTAAGTCAGCCTGTCTTTTTTGGTTGCGAGGCAGGCGGCTGAGAGAAGCCGGTTGATACCTCCAACCCCCTGTTAGCGACATTGGAACTGCGTAGCCCTCTTGTCCGTCGGTGAGGGTGTTTTGTTAAACGGATCAGCATTCCCGCTGAATCTAGGCCAAGTGATCTACGACGGAAAAAGGCGAGAAATCCTTAAGGTTCCCGTAGGATCTGACCCGGCAAGGGAGTTCCTAGCGAATGTGTGATCACAATTGACCGCCCGCTAGCGTATGACTTGTAGAGGCATTTTTCGATGGAAGCTAGGATCGAAGACAAGGACGTTGACCAAGTGGCCAGAGAGCTTCCCAATCCTGAAGATTGGGAGTGCGATGTATACCTGCACGAAATGGCCGTAATTGCCGACCTCGTTGGGCCAAATGAAAGAGCTCGCTCTTACGAACCTTCGTACGCAACCTTTGAGAAAAAGCTCGTCCGACTTGATGAGGACTTGCCGAAAGTGTTGGTGTGGGAGCGCAATGGTCGGTTGTATCGTGATCGACAAGACGTGACTAAGGCGCAGATTTCTGCCGCTGGAGACTGGTCGTAAATTAGGAACATTGCAAATCGGCAGAGCCGAAATGAGCAAATATCTAGGGAGATCGCGAGGCGCTGCGGCATGCCTCTGAGCATCGACGACAGCTGCCTGCGCACTGGCGGCAACGCTCATGCTCCAGGTGCAACTCGCATTCGGCGGCGCAGCGGTCGCACGCCGTGGCGCAGCGGAGGCAATAGACACTGGAGCTGCCTTTCATCGACCCGACGCATTGGTCGCACGCTTGAGTACATTCCTCACAAAGGCGAAGGCACTCTTCCATACCCTGCATGTCATGACAGGAATTGGCGCACGTTCGACATTCGAATGCGCACTCTGTGCACGCCTTGATGCACCGGTCAAAGCTCTGACTTTCTTGTATTCTCTAACTTCCCCTACCACTCAACTCCGCGTTGCCAGTGGTCATTGCGTGCCGTTCAGCGAAGGTAGATGATACTCGGTTCGATAAGCAAGATCCGCCGCCGGGGATCAGGCTCCCAA
>JBBREX010000257.1:0-2656 GCA_038225245.1 Fimbriimonadales bacterium
TGGAAGGGATCATCCGTGCGGAGGCGATCACCCATATCGTCAATTTTGCTGCGGAAAGCCACAATGACCGGTCTTTGATAGAGTCCGGGAGCTTCATTCAAACCGACGTGTTCGGTATTTACACGCTGTTAGAGGCGGTCAAGAAGTATAAGCTGGAGCGCATTGTGCATGTGAGCACCGACGAAGTTTACGGCTCGATTGCCACCGGGAGCTTTACCGAGAACAGCCCCATCGAACCCAATACGCCTTATAGTGCAAGCAAGGCCGGAGGCGATCTGCAATGCCGTGCCCACAACAAGGCTTTCGGAACGCCCGTCCTGATCACTCGGGGTGGCAATAACTATGGGTCGTATCAATTTCCGGAGAAGCTCATCCCATTCTTCGCTACGCGACTGATTTTTGGCAAGAAAGTGCCTTTATATGGCGATGGCAGCCAGGTCAGGGAGTGGATCCACGTGCTCGACCATTGTGAAGGCATCGATATGGTGCTTCGAAAGGGGCAGGTAGGTGAAGTCTACAACATTGGTGACGTCAATCAGCGAGAAAATCGCGAAGTGGTCCGAATTCTTCTCGAAGAAACTGGTCGCGGGCAAGAATTGGTTAAGAATATTCCCGATCCCCGCAAGGCGTCCCATGACCAACGCTACGCCATGGAGGCTGAAAAGGTCCGTGCTTTGGGTTGGGCTCCCACGCGAAGTTTTGAATCCGAACTTAGAGCCACTGTAAGCTGGTACAAGGAGAATGGCTGGTGGTGGAAGCCCATCGTGGAATCTGCTGACTTCCGAACGTTTATTGCGGTGATCTACGGACCATCGTTGGGCTCTGATCTCTAGGTTAAGCATGGACGAACTTCCCGACTCCAAGGCTCCCAGTTGGACTAAAACCGCGCTGTTGCTCTTGCTTTTTGCCCACGTGTCCGCTTGGATCGTTTTCGCCGCAATGGCGAGGTTCGACATGAACGACAAAGCCGCTCCGGACAACCTGCACTACGTCCGGATGTATCAGGGGGCGCAGATTACGGAAATCGAAAAGCCATTCCGCTACCGAGTCGGGGTTCCCTATTTGGCCAGACTCGTTCCTAAGCTGCCTGAAAGCATCGCGTCTAAGTTCGACATCGACGCAAACAAACTCATTCTCTACCGATTTGGGGTCGTGAACCTAATCGGACTCACCTTAGCGGCTTTCTTTCTTTATCGCTTCCTCGATTTAAGAGATTTTTACGGATATGAACCTTTGCTTGGCGTTTTCTTATTCTTAACCTCATTCTTTGTATCGGTTTGGGGAGGTGTGCCCTTGGTCGATACTTGGAGCTATCTGTTTCTCGCCCTTTGCTGCTGGTGCTTGGCCGCCGAGTCGGCGGTAGGATTATTCCTGGCCGTTCTGGTGGGCATGTTTTTCAAGGAAACCACTTTTCTCGCATTGCCGTTGAGCTTCATGATCGTGCCCCGAACGGACCGGCGGTGGATCAACGCGGCTATTTGCTTGGTTGCCGCTATTCCCTATCTCATATTTCGTTTCGTCCTTTTTCCGACGAGCCAGGGCTATAACTATTCGGTGGGCGACATGATGCACGCTTTTGCTCGCCTTTTCATCCCGAGTGGCTTTTATTTGACGATGGCGATGGAAGCCATCTTTGCGTTTGGATTTTTGCTCGTGCTTGGGATCATGGGTTTTCTTTATGCCAGGCGAGAGAAGCGGGCCGATCTTCTGCGACTCTGCTGGCTTATTCCGATCACGTTCGTCGTTCCGGTCCTGATCGATGCGAACCTTGGCCGAATTTGGTTTCTCTCATTTCCGGCGGTGATCCCTTTGTCCTTGCTCGCCTTACGGGCGTACGTCTCGCCTTCGGTCGGGGTCGAACCCGCTTAGCTAGTTCGGTACACTGGCAAGTCGTTTATGAAGGCACTCATCCTGGCTGGCGGCAAGGGCACCCGCCTGCGCCCAATTACGTTCGCGATGGCGAAGCAGCTCGTGCCGGTGGCCAATAAGCCGGTGATCGAATATGGTATCGAAGCAATCGCGGAAGCGGGCATCAAAGATTTCGGCATCATCGTTGGGGATACGGCGGCGGCTGTCGAGGAGGCGGTTGGAGATGGATCACGGTGGGGTATTAGAATCACTTATATTCCACAGCTCGATCCGTTAGGTCTGGCTCATGCCGTCAGCACGGCGCACGAATACTTAGGCGATTCAGATTTCATTATGTACTTAGGAGATAATCTGATCAAATCGAGTGTCTCCGGACTGGTGGAGGAGTTCAACGAACATAAGCCGGCGGCGACGATTCTCTTGACCCCTGTGCCAAATCCATCGGAGTTTGGGGTAGCCGAGATGGACGGCGACCGCGTGAAATGTTTGGAAGAAAAGCCAGCCCATCCACGCTCGAATTTGGCCCTGGTCGGCGTATATCTCTTCAATAAGAGCATCCACGACTCGATAGCCAGCCTCAAGCCGAGTGCGAGGGGAGAGTATGAGATTACGGATGCCATTCAGGGCCTGATCGACCAGGGCTTGACCGTTCGATCCCACATTGTGCAGGGCTGGTGGAAAGATACCGGCTCGGTGGAGGCGATGCTTTCCGCCAACCGTCTGATCCTGGAGGATGTTATTGCCTCCAATAAAGGCTCGGTAGATGGCGATTCGAGCGTGGACGGCC
>JBBREX010000258.1:0-2591 GCA_038225245.1 Fimbriimonadales bacterium
CGGTGAAAGCTTCGAAGTAAGCATAGCCCGAACTCCATACGGCGTATTCGGCAAATGTTCCGAGCTCAGACACGATGCTCGTGGAGAAACTCTTGAGGGAATGATGTCGCAGCTTGCCGCTCGATGTGAGCCACTGCTGGCTCGACAGCGAGCGATTGCAAAAATTCTTGGAATCTCCGGCCACTACACCGGAACCTTGCAAACTCTTCGCCCGGGAGAGCTTGTGAAGTTACTCTATTGCGAAGATCGAGATGTTGCGAATGAAGCACGCATTAGGATCGAAACGGTAGCGAGCCAGCATATTTATGGTTGGGCCCTAACCGAAGTGCTACTCGACGACAGACACCCCTACCGCCGGATTGCCCAATGGTGCGTGCTTGATCTTTTTGAAGACCTTCCTAGCTTTTGTCCCACCCTATGCGAGCAATCAAAGGCGATCGGGGCGATCAAATTAATGCTTTGGGACGCCAAGGATGACTATGCGAGGACGATTTATAAGGCAGGCGTCGTGCTAGGCGGCCATATCTGCAATGAGGATTCGGCACAAGCATTGCTGGACTGTCTTCAAGCTCCAAGTAGAATTGGAAGACGTAGCGCGATCCATGCCCTCTTTCACTTGGCTGAATGGCTGCCTGATAAACGCGAGATTGTCTTGCACAGCCTGCACGAGGCCGCCGGCAAGGAGCCAGATCCGCTTCTCCGGGAATTTGCTGGGCTCATTGCAGACGACATTGCGGAACGCTCGGCAGATCATGTCGTTGAACCTGTTTTTCCCGATGAGGCGTAAGTTCTAATTACGGAGAGAAGTTTTTTATGGCACGAGTTTTGAATGTTTATCCTTCAGTGCGTACGCTGGTTCCAACCCGGGCGCTTGCCCTCCTGATGATCATCGGCTTCACCGATATGGCCGCTACCGCCTGGCTTTACCATCGAGGACTGATCGTCGAACTAAATCCAATCATGCGTCCACTCCTCATTTCGAGCACCTGGCTCTTTGCCGCCGTCAAAGGAATAACTTTGCTTTGCGCGTGGTATGTAATGGTGCTTTATGCAAAAAGGAATCGACGCTTTGTGCGAATCGCGTGCCTCTTGGGGAGCGCCCTTTATCTATTTGTTTGGACGAGCTGGTTTCTCTCGTCGGTTTAAGCGATAGCGCTCGCGGGGGAGGCTTCGAGAAGGTCCTCGGTAGCGGAAAGCTTGCCGGACTTCTCGGCCTCGAGGACCGCTTGCAACGAGACTAGGGCAACCTCGATGTGCGGCTCGAGAGGCTCGACCGTAGTGAGGTATTGAGTGAGAATCCCCGGTTTGAAGGCGGCATTCACCCACGCTTCGTTTCTGAACTTCCCGGCGAGCCTGAGCAGTTCGTAGCTGATGCCCGCGATGAAGGGCAAAATGAGGATCTCAACTCCGACCCGAACTGGAACATCGATATACCAAGAACCTTCGTGACCCGTGATCGGATAGCGGGGAACAAACGTAAACAATACGAATCCGACGAGCAGAACGATGACCGCGAAGCTCGTTCCGCAGCGTGGGTGAAAGCGACTCTGGGCCTTGCAATGATTCATATCGAGAGGTTGCTCAGATTCGAGCGTGTTTATCGCCTTATGCTCGGCTCCATGGTAACGAAACACTTCCTTTATGTCTGGCAAGCGGCCAATAGCCCAGATATAACCAAGAAAGAAACATCCCTTAACAGTTTCTGCCACTATATTCTTTGCCGTTCCTCCATGCACTCCAAAGCGGCGAAACCCTTCCGCGATGAGATTCGGGAGGAAATTGAAAATGAAGAGGCCGATGATGATGCTGACGGCAAGGGTAATGCCGATCGCGGCGTTCTGGACTTTCTTGCTCTGGAGGGCGTTGTCGATCCCCGTAAGGGGCTCAGAAGATGAGCTATATGCGGCATCGAGCTGCACATGGGAGGCGAAGCGCATTGCCTTCATGCCGAGTGCCATAGAGTCGAGCAGGGCGAGCGTTCCCCGAAGAAAGGGTAATTTCAGCCATTTCTGGCGCCCGACCCAGGTCTTTTCTATAGCTTCCGTTTGAAGGACGATTTTCCCGTTCGGAGCGCGGCACGCAACAGAAAAAAACCGAGGCGACCGCATCATGACCCCTTCGACGATCGCTTGACCGCCATACTGCAAATATTCGCCTTGGGGCATGGGTTGAGTGTACCATCGGGGAACGTGCCGCTCGCTGCTGGCAAGCATGCGAGAGTTCAATAAACCATAAGAGTGGGAACGGAACAATGGCCAAAAACCATCGTCATAAACAGAGGATATTCCTCGTGGAGGCGATCAATGCCCTTAGGTCCATATGGTGCTGGGTTACAGCTAAACGAAGAAGAAGCTTTTGCGTTATTGGGTCTTTCTATGATGAGCCCACAAACTTTGGACCCTACTTCCGAAAAAGCTCTGAGGAAGTTGGCGGAATTCTGTAAAGCCCGCACGGCGGTTCGTTGCAATCATAATCTCCGGGCGCGGCCCAAGCTGAAGGACGCTAGGTAAGCAACTTCTTCTTCGCTTGTAAACTGGGCAGATGCCGACAATTGCCGACGTGCTTCAAGCCCTCGAAGTTATTGCTCCCCC
>JBBREX010000259.1:0-2493 GCA_038225245.1 Fimbriimonadales bacterium
AAAGTGATTCTCTGCTTGCTCGGGTTCGAGCGCTATCGCTCGACGACAGAGATCCACCGCCTCCGCAAACCTGCCTTGAGCATGGATACTGAAAGCCAGTAGCCTCCAGCCGTCCCCCCATATCGGGCTATGAGTTGTAACTTGCCGAAAGTGCTCTTCCGCCCCTATGAAGTCTGACTTCGCGTACAGCTCTTGCCCAAGCTTTCTCTGCTCCTCGATACCTATCGCCGACATGAGAGCATTATACAAAAGAAGGCAAACTCGCAATGATTATTTGGCACTTAAGTCAAATAAGCTGCTGCTATCAAGTTTAGCAATGTCCTCGTCTCTTCAATCGAGATGCAGCTATCGGTAATGCTCTGCCCAAAGACAAGTGGCGTTTCCGACGTATGGATTTGACTTCCTTCGACCAAGTTACTCTCGAGCATCACCCCTAAAATGCTCGGCGATCCGCTCCGAAGCTGGGCGCAAACATCCTCCAGCACGATGCTCTGCCTTCGAAAGTCCTTCCCGCTATTTGCATGGCTGCAATCCACCATCACGCGATTTGGCAGTCCGCGCTTCTCCAGCAATTGCGCCGCCCTCCCCACATGTACGGCATCATAGTTGGGGCCCGTACGCCCGCCTCCGCGCAAGATGAGGTGGCAATCCAAATTTCCTTTCGTTTGAAAGATTGCGCCGACGCCATCCTTTGTGACCGAAGGAAACCAGTGTTGGTTGCGTGCGGTACCTATTGCATCGGCAGCGGGAAGTACCGCTCCATCTGTCGTGTTCTTAAAACCAACGGGCATGGACAAGCCTGAGGCCAACTCCCTATGAACTTGGCTCTCCGTCGTTCGGGCTCCGATGGCCACCCAGGACGTTAAGTCTGCTATTTGTTGAGGGATCTGCAGATCCAGGAACTCCGATCCGGTCGGCAAGCCTAGGCGGTTGATTTCCAGCAAGAGCCCTCGAGCAAGCCTCAATCCCTTATTGATTTTATAACTCTCGTCCAAGTCAGGGTCATTAATGAATCCCTTCCAGCCTACGGTCGTCCTAGGCTTCTCAAAATAAGCGCGCATCACGACGAGTATTTTCGAAGACACCTCATCGGCGATCTGCTTCAGCGCGAGGGCGTATTCTAGAGCCCCATCGCGATCGTGAATCGAGCATGGACCCACAATGGCTACCAAGCGCTTCCCTCGGCCATGGATGATTTCGGCGATTTCATTTCGAGTTGAGAACACAAGCTCGGACACCGCTTCGGTGCTCGGGAACTCCTCGTGGAGAATTGCGGGCGGAAGCAAGGGCCTTGTTTGATGAATGCGAAGGTCGTCGGTTGGGCGGGGCACGTAGGTTTGTACCTGAAGAGAGCTTAGGCCGTCGTGCTGCATACTTAGAACGTGTTGCGATGGGTATCTGGACCATCATGGAGCATCGGGCGAAGAGCGTTCACGCTGGTGGAGCTGCTTGTGGTAATCGCGATCATCGCGGTTCTCGCGGCGATACTCTTTCCCGTGTTTGCCGCCGCCAAGGGGGCTGCTAAACGGGCCACCTGCCTGAGTCAACTTCGCCAGATCGGCGTGGCCTTTGCGCTTTACTTGGATGACCACGACGACCGATTCCCAGATCGACGCGATCTCAAACTCTCGCTCGGCTACCGACCTTGGACTTCTTGGCCACCGAGTGATCCGAGAGGGGGATGGGCGGTTTTGGTTCTCGAACCTTACATCAAGAACGCCGATATTTGGTCGTGTCCGAGCGTGAAATCGTCCGCCATGTCGGAAGCAGTTCAAGTGAAGCAGGAAACGGTGGTCGGCTCAAGCCGTATCTGGCTGTGGCGATTCGACCGTCCCGATGATCCCATTCCCTTGGACAACTTTTGGGGAAAAACCCCGGACGTGTGCGTTCAGGACCTTCAACAAGCGAACAATCAGCAAGCAGGCCACCCCGATGGAGTTGCCGACGTCGAATTGGCCGTCGATCCTTATTTCCCAAAAACCATCGCCAACATTCCTCCGGAGCTCAAGGGTAAAACCGCCCACGCTGGAGGGCGAAATCGCCTCTTCTTGGACCTGCACGTCAAGTGGTTTCGCGACATTCGAAACGATTTTTAGCCGAGTAGCGCCTTGATGTATGCATAGTCGATGTCATCATCGAAATCCAAGCACGTAGCGGGGTGAGCGTCGGCAACGAGGAAGGCGCAGGCACCGAGCGCTTGTCCGATGATTCCTTCTGCTCGGTCCAGCGAAACACGTCCGAGAAAGTAGGCGAGTAGATTGACGAGCCCAAGCTTCCGCGCCATCCCCATTTGGCTTTTTCTTCTGCGTTGAATCGATTCGACAAGGTCGGCGACTCGAAAAAAACCTTGACGCGAGGCGGCATATAAGCTCCCACTGACGAAAGTCCCCTCCAACAGCCTGAGCGACGTCGCACGGCATCTCGGGAATGCGCTCTGAAACTCCCGAGTGGGGCAAAGACCTGCCGCGACCCAGAGGTTGTCGGGTCGACCAG
>JBBREX010000260.1:0-2458 GCA_038225245.1 Fimbriimonadales bacterium
GAGCCGCCTTTTGAGATCCCTCACCACTCGCGGTGGGCAAAGTCAGAGATGCCGCCGCTCTTTCTTCAAACGCCGTTTGCCGATCCCAGCTAATGTGATCGCTCCGAAACCAAGCACGAGAATTGACGCAGGCTCCGGAACTCCCTCGATCAGTACGGTTGCATCGGTAAATCCTGCGACGACGTTTCCACCGCGTTGCCAGTCCGTTCCTCTGTTGAATCCGCCGCCAGGATTGATAACGGCATCTTCAAATCGAGAACGAACCATAGCCTGTAGGTGAAATTCCTGACCAACGACGCGATAGTCGCCGATTGGAGTTAAGCCCACCCAAATAGCGCCAGTGGCGGCCAAGCTGTGAAACCGTTGAGACCTGCCAGCTTGCCACACCGTTGTTCAACACCGCGGTGAGCTGAACCGCTACCGTGCCCATGTTACCGGCGCTTCCATTTGGGAAGCCATTGGCTTCGTGGAGAACGGTCAGCGAAGCCTGCGTGATCGACGTGGAACTCCAATTGCTGGTTCCCGTGCGCGAAAACCAGGCTGTGACCTTATTGATCGTCCAGTTCTCGGCCACTGTGTCGCTCGCGATGTAGGTCGAGAAAGTAGGAGCGTCGGGAAACACTTGGTCGGCGATAGCCAGCCCAAAGCCCGCTGTTGAATTATCAAACAATACCTGCGCGTCCGAAAAACAGACCCCACCAACGATAATCGACAGAATCAATAACTTGTTCATCTTAACCCTCCGTAAAATAGGACGCCGGCCTTGAAGTCTGACTGTGTTCGCCCAAGCCGAGTTGTGAGCCGATGGTGAATTATACGATGATTAGTATCACACGATATGCTAAAGACTAGCGAACGATCCTTGCCACCCTCACCACTTGCAGTTGTGAGGTTTCCGCGTGCTTATAATTTCACTTCGATTCTTGCCCCGATCGTAAAATCGGGACCGATATTGGCCCCTTCGGGAAATTTTCCGCTGAACAGATCGCGGTCCTCGCTGAAGAGCAGCTCCAGGGTCTGACGCTCGCAAAGCTTGCGCCGAAAGCCAAACGTGACGTTCGATGGGTAGCATCGACGCCAGGAACGCCCGTCGTCATCGGGGCCCGCTCCGAATTCCATTGGCCGATCCATGCATCGCGCGAATTGGGTTGCCAGATGAGAGCGAGGCATTCTTGATCGCACCAAGTCCTCGACTGCGGCAACTTCGTTGCTTTGCCTTGCAATACCAATCCTGCTTGGACGAACGCACACAAGCGTCTTCCGATCGGGCGGCGAAATTCAAGCGAGGAGCCGATATCGGCGGCGCCGCTCCCGAGCAATCGAGACGCATCCCCGGTGGGAACTTTGACCGCGACTTGCCAGCGAAACCCATCGCTCAGTAGTTGAGAAATGCCCGCCGATATATCGCCAATACCGGTAGCGGACCCAAAGCGGTAGACCCCTGCGAGAGCCACTACGCTCCGTCCGAAGGGAGTCGAAGCCCGCCCGGGGTCGACCCAACGAAGAACGTTATCGTGCCAAGACTCGATAATCGGATCAAGAAATCCCCCTCCGAGAGAGAGCAAGGGAACTTCGAGCCAAACCGTGCGTCGGCGGTCGAGGCCTTTCATCCACGTGAAAGCAATTCGGCTCACCTCGATGTCTTCTTCGACCTTGTCGAGCAGTCGAAAGTCGTTAGCTTCCGTCCAACTGGTTGCGAAAAGCGTGTCGCCCTTTGCCAGATGGACCGCTGGAGGCATTCGGAGAAAAGCGAGGCTGATGGCGCGGTGGTTTCGGGTGGAGATAGGTCTGAAGTCCTGAGCCAGCACAGCTTCGGGCAGAAAAATGAGAAGAATCGTGAGGAAGCGCATCGTCCGGATTCTTGCATACAGCGGAGTGGATTCGAATGACCGGCTGATTCCTGACGACCACGAATCGTATGAATAATATGAAATGGCAAACATCGGCGGGTCACGGAAGGGGCGTAAGGCGGTCGAAGACTGCTTTTATGGCTCGGTGACGGTCGGCGAGCGCGGGCAGGTGGTCATTCCCGCGGAAGCCCGAGGGGAGTTGGGAATCAAAGCCGGAGATAAACTGCTCATGATGCGACATCCGGTTTTTCAGGGCCTCGTGGTGGCCAAATTTGAATCGATGAGGGACTATCTCGACGAATTTTTCCGCTATGCGGAGAGCCTCTCCAAGGCGGAGCAGGGATCTGGGGAAAAGAAATAACCAAATGATTTTGTTTTTTCTATGGTTGAGTGCTTCACTAGCCCAGACTACGGCTCCGCCCCTCACTCTCGATGAGGCGATCGACATCGCAACCCGCAATGCGTTCAGACTGAAACTCGCCGGTTCTGCGGTCGAACGCTCAAAAGCGGTGGTTGCCCAGGCAAAAAGCGCATTCGGACCGAAGGTGAATTTGGGCGCCTCGTACACGCGCTTCGACCAAGCATCTAGCACGACGCTCGGTAATGGC
>JBBREX010000261.1:0-2423 GCA_038225245.1 Fimbriimonadales bacterium
ATTACGTCACATTTCGGCACCGACGGGAACTAGACGACGGTGAGATGAAAACATTGCTTAAGGCGCTGCTTCGGGCAGAGGGCCGCAAATGGGATTTGCAGGTTTTGTGCGTGCTTCCTGAACAAACCGAGCTCATATTTACAGTTCGCGAGGGCCGCAATGGCTCACCTTACGAACTGTCAGATATTGTCGAGCCTGCCAAGAGAAGGGCGGGCGGGCAGGTCATCAAATCGAGTGGCGAGCGGTTCTCCCCCTTTTACGCAGAAAGTTTCGACAGGATCATCCGGGACGAGCATGAATTGGAGGAGCGATGGACCTCGATTGTGGAGGGACCGGTTCGGCGTGAATTAGTACAAGAACCAGACGATTACGAGCACTTGTGGGTAAGTGGCGCGAGTTAAGGTCTAAAGCGGCGAGGATGCCGCTTCAGACCTATCGAAGTGTTCCAATCTATAAACGGACTCCGAGAAAGACCCCAAAACCCGCCAGCTTGCTTTCCGAAGCGCCCATATATCGGCCTTCTACAAAAATGGGAGTTGTGCCCTTTTGAAAGTCATACCCCACGGCAAGGGCATACGAGAATATGGTCTTGCTCCTTGTCGTTGTGGCCGAATCCGGGAAACGGGCGAATCCAACGCCGGCACCCGCGCTATAGTAAAACTGATCGTTCCGGGCAACCCAGTTCAAAAGCACCGGAATATTGCGAAAGTCACCCTTGCCATAGTAGTCGGCGGAGATGCTGTAGTGGGAGCTGTAGCCGGGTCGATTGTTGCCAAATTTTAAGTCGCCCAGCTTATAGTCCAGACCACCACTAATCCATGTTTGTCCTTCGTCGCGCGCATCCCCGCTGGTCGGGAAGAACAGCCCGGCTCTTACCGAGAGGCCAAGCGGCTTTGTTTCTTGCGCATAAACTGCCGATGCGGCCCCAATCGAGGCGGCCAAAGCAGCAATAACGATCTTTTTCATCCTTGATTCCTCCTGATGGACGTTCGGGCCTAAGGCCCATCGCATCATAGCATGAGCTACGGAATACGACGGGCCCAAAGGTCCTTAAGATTCAGAATCCTTAGCGAGCCGCTTCGACAATTATTTGGTAGGCAAGGCGCGCGGTATCTAAAAGCGCCTTTCTGGAAACGAACTCGTCGTGAGTGTGAATCTTGTCCATGCCGGTCGCAAGCACGATGCTGGCCACGCCTTTCTTATTGTAGATATTGGCGTCGCTTCCTCCAAGGGTGGTTCTTAAGGACCCGTCGAATCCAAGAGCACGACTCGCTTTTTGGGCCACCTGGACAACTCGCGAGTCGTCAGCAACCTGGTATGCGGTGTAATGCCGGCGATGGTCGATTTCGACCTGGGCTCCCCAGTCCCGTGCGGCCCGTTCGAATTCTTTCACCATGTGCTCGACCTGGGAATCGAGATCGCTGATGCTGGTGCTTCGTGCCTCCGCCCGGATAATAACTTTTGCACACACCACGTTAACCGCCGTTCCCCCTTCGATCAGACCAATGTTGGCGGTGGTTTCCGGGCCGATCCGCCCTATCTTCATCTTTGATATTGCGTCGGCCGCTACCTGTACTGCATTGATTCCCTTTTCAGGATCCTTACCGGCATGGGCAGGTTTGCCGTGAATGACGATGTCGAGCTTGTCATGAGTCGCCGTCCTCGTCACGAAAGAGCCGACGGGAGGTCCTGTATCGAGCACGTAGCCAAAGTCCAAATTTAGCTTCTCGATATCCAGGGCTTCCGCGCCTTTGAGTCCGATTTCTTCCGCGCAGCTGAACAATAAAACTATGTCCCCGTGCTCCGCCTTTGTTTCGACCAGGGCGTGGGCCGCCTCTATGGCGGGGGCCATCCCCGCTTTGTCGTCCGCTCCCAGGATGGTGTCGGATTTGCTATAGAAAACACCATCGCGCTCTTCGATTTCGAGGCCCTCGGTGGGCTCGACGGTATCGAAGTGAGCGGAAAGGAAGACTCGTGGAGCTCCTTCTTTATTGCCTGGCAGGGTGGCAATCAGATTGTTGGCATTGCCACCTATGCGGGTGCCCGCATCATCTTCGACCACGTCCAACCCGAGGTTCTCTAGGTATCGCCGCGTAAAAGCAACCGATTCTCTTTCCGAGAGAGCAGGTGCGTTGATCAAGCACAGCTGCTTGAAGAGGCTGATGAGCCGTTCCTCATTGATCATGAACGCATTGTAGCCGCCGTAAGCATGCTAAAACGACTCTTCGACGATGAGGCGTTTTCCAGTACTCCAATCGGGTCTTTGCCGAACGAACAGTCGAATTCCACTTTTCCCTTTGGCAAAGATCGCGAGCTGATTGGCCACGGAGCGAAAGATTCTGCGCTCGGGATAAATGGGCACACTCAACTCCTTTAGGCTCCAACCCGTCAGATAGAGGGAGTAGCCATTGCCTTGCCGGGTC
>JBBREX010000262.1:0-1536 GCA_038225245.1 Fimbriimonadales bacterium
TTGTCTACGCACTTTCTGCTTCCATCGCAAAACCGAGCGGATCGCGGCGATCCCGGCTACAGTGAAGAACGACGGCAAGGCGGAATTCCATGAGATCAATTTGCCTTTACACGCAATGCAGGACCTCGGCAGCGAGGCGGAGGTAAATTTCATCGACTTCCCGGGAAACAGCTTGAGTTACGGCACCGATGACGATTTGTGAAACGAACCCGCCCTTAGCAAAAGCCTTGTACGCCGGGTTCAGTCCTAGCCCGACATTCGGCGGTTAATTCACGCTCATCCTGAAGGATAATCTTCCAGCCGGTCGTGTAGAGATTTCTTTGCTTCGTGCGAAAGTTGAATCACCCAGGAAAGAGAAACTTTTGAAAAGCAGCTTCGCCTGCTCTTCCGAGGCATGCCTGACTGTGCCGATTAATCGTTTTTTATGGAAATGGCGTTGAGCGCGGGCCATCAGAGCAATGCCGTCGCAATCGCGCCAGGGATCGCATCGACGGCGGCACATCTTCGCGGGAGTAATATTAGGGCTTTATTGGCGTAAGCGGAAACACTCTGAATGGAGCGAGGAGGGCAAGGTCAACACGAATTGGAGATTGCTGGTGACCGGTGACCGGGCGATCGGTTGCCATGCGCTCTTTGACGAAAGGTCTGTGCTCCTTTCGAGAATGTAATCAGAAGCCCAGGTCGGCCAGGTTAAGGTAAGTACTCCCGCGTCGCCAATCTGGGCCGTCAAAGATGGCATTTCGGGAAGAGAAACAACCGCACTTATTTCATTCGTGGCTTTGAGACCGGCCCATTCGAAAACCAGTTGGGAGGATCCTGGAGCGAGTATCTCCCAATGCAACGAGCTGGTCAGGGAGACAATGTTGGTATTCGAAGAAGTCGCGGTGATCTGGTCCGGGGCGACATAACGCAGGGAGGTCGATCCATCGCTATAGCGCGCCAGCAAATGCGCATCGATGGACGTTTCGACCGGGAAATTCGAGTTGGAAGGCAACATTTCAAATCCGCTGAGAGTCGCATTCGCCGGGGCGCGAGATACGACTAAGGCTGACGGTATTAAGGCGACTGCGCCGCTGTCATCCACGTAAAAAGCGCGCAGAACCACGTCGCCCATGAGAGAAGGCTCCACCACTACGGTTACCTGACTGCCATTCGGTCCGTGCGCGGAAAACGTGACGCCGTTCGTGGTGATCTCACTGGACCCATAGACTTCCACCAGCCAAACCACGTCGCCTTCCGGCCGGTGGTCAGTCAAGTAACTCAATCCGAAAGTGTAGGAGGAAGATTGCGCGGAGAGAGCCAATGGCCGAGGTCCCGAATTCTGAGCCGCGATCCTGGCTTCGTTTTCCACGAAGGCCGCTTTAGCCGCCGCATCGTCCATCATATGCCGTTGCAAATCATCAAGGAGCGGGGGCAATCGGAAGCTGCCGAACTGGGTCGATTCCATCCCTTGCCCTATTTGGTCCAGCGCGTGAATCACGTGCCGGCCGACGATGTCCGACTCAACCTGACTTTCGCCCGTTCCGAACAGTTGTG
>JBBREX010000263.1:0-1528 GCA_038225245.1 Fimbriimonadales bacterium
GTCTTTGTCGCCAATCGCATCGGTGGCTTAGCTCAGGTCGTGCGCCGATTCGAGACGACCGACATTCGCATCGTTTCCCTGACCGTCGTTGATTCCGCAGACTGCGCCATCATCCGTCTCGTTCTGAGTGATCCGGAACGGGCTTTGGAGATTTTCCATCAGGCCAAGCTCCCGGTCACGGAAAGCGATCTCCTGGTCGTTCGTCTACCCGAAAGCGATCAGCCGTTATTGGATATCTGTAAAGCTTTACTCGCGGCGGAAATCAATATCCATTACGCCTATCCTCTGCTAGTTGGTCCGCGCGGCTGTTCCGCGCTCGCGCTATTCGTCGAGGATCATGAGGGCGGCAGCACGACGTTGCTCGCCAAGGGATTTGAGCTATTCACAGAAAATGATTTGACAGGTGATCCGGAAGGATTGGAATGAGCTTCACGCCGCAGCAAGGCCGCGTCCCAGGTCCGAAATTTCCAAATTGACCAGTGCTTGAACCACCGCACTTGACTTCGGGCGGTCTTCGGGCCGATGAGCCAAGAGATCTTCAATCAACTCGACGAGTGGTTCGGAGGCCGATCCTAAGAGGCGGCGGATGTCGGCGGGCGGATCGCATCGATGCCTGCGAAAAATCTGCCGTAACGAACCGGTCGGGTAAGGGAGCCTGCCTGTCAGCATCTCGTACAGCGTCACACCCAAACCGAAGAGATCGCTCGATAACCCCTCGCTTGGCTCGGAGGCGCATAACTCCGGGGCAAGATAGTTTGGCGATCCTAATAAAAACCCATTATTCAGCAGCTTTGCATTCTCACCTGGCCGATGAGCAAAGCCGAGATCGAGAAGGATCGACGTTCCGTCAGCGAGCAAATGGATATTATCCGGCTTAAGGTCGCTATGAACATAGCCGGCTCGATGGAGCGCCGACAGGGCCTCGGCAACTTGCCGTGCGACCCGCAACGCTTCGCTCGTATCGAGCCGGTAGCAGCGCCGCAGCCGGCTGCGCAGCGATTCGCCGTGCAGCAATTCCATCACCAAGAAATGCGGCTCTTTCAATACGTGAGCGTCGAGAAATCGAAGGAGATGACGATGCCTTACAGTCAGACCGATGCGTGCCTCGCGTTGTAATAGACTGAGGGCCGTTTCGCTCTCTTCACCATCGGGACGGAGCATCTTCACAGCACATTCTGTATCTGTCGCCAGTTCACGCGCGGAATAGACGATCGTCATTTCGCCACCACCCAGGTGGGAGAGCAACTCATATCCGGGAATGATCGGAAGAGGCTGCATGAAGCGGCCCGCGAGAAGACAATGAGGTGTGGACGATGGAAGTTGTATCGGTTGTAGGGGTGGCAAAGGTTGAATGAATTGCGGCTCAGGAATTCCGTGGTTCGGACTCCACACGTTCTTCTTTGCACCTGCCTCACCTGACCCATGGTCCGCGCGGAATGTTAGCAAACCACCGGTGCCAGCCAAATTGTATTTTGGCATGCCCGGTCGATCTTTCGACTTGGCGGTTGGTGTCATGACAACGTAAAAT